>CAILJH010000046.1 GCA_903834475.1 uncultured Prolixibacteraceae bacterium
CTCGACACCCAATGGTTCATACTGGTAATTCGATGCCGATTTATGACATGCACTGCATTCAACAACCGTATGGCCACCTTCCAGCGGGAATCGGGTCGCTTTGTGCAAGGTAATGGAACTTTTAATGGTCCAGGCCTGTGTATCGTGGCAACGGGCACAGTTCGGTCCCAGTGTATTGAGGTGCATGTCGGTATGACAGGCAGCGCATTCACTTTTTGCTTCCTCGAATTTTAATGTTTTGTGACAACTGATGCAGTCGACAGCCTGATGCTGGCCGGTAAGTTTAAATGGAGTGGTATTGTGATCAAAGGAATTAATCGTTTTTGTTACCTTCCATGTTTCAGAAGTATGACAAACGATACAATCGGTCTTTAATCTTGTACCATGAGGAGACGTTTGGCTATAACCTGTTAAGGTTAAAACGATCAATACGACTATGAATGAAAGCTTGCACATACATTTCAAAGTTTTGCATTGAATAAATGGAACGTAAAACGATTTTTTTTAGCATTACATTTTCACATTTTACATTCCCAAAATCCTTGGACTATTGAAACCAATAAAACTGATTCACAGTTTTCATATCCAATAGCACAGCGGATTGTCCTTCGCTCCATTTACGCAAAAATGATTTTAGTCCGTATCAGCAGGGAATCCTCGCAGCAACCTCCCAATTCAATAAATTACACCCACTGATTATTTTCCCTTTTTTTGAAATGACAATAATGGCAAGATCAATTTCATTTCAAATATAATAATCTTCTATTCATAACATACTTTCAGACAAAAAAAAACAATGATAAATGTCACATATTTTTTCTCCCGCCAATCATTTGTGTTATATTACATTGATTATCAGACAACAATTGGGAATCTAACGGGAATTTAAACTATGCAACATATTCCTGACAAAGAAAATGAAATATTTTGTTTTAAAGTTCCAAAGTGGCCGGATCTCAGTAAATGAGAAACTTCATGAATCGTTGTGATCATCGTCGGAGCAATCAAAACCGTTTGATAAGGTTCAGATAAACACTGTGATATTTACTCATCTGATCGTAAGTTCCGTCGTAATTAGCTGAGAAAGAAATTTTTCTGCTAATTTGCCATGAAAGTTCAAACTCAGCCATATGTTGGATCATACTTGAACTTGCAGTCAAATAATGATTGTCGGCTAAACGATAAAATATTCCAGTGCTTAATTTGGCAGGAATAAGATCACGATACACCCTTATTCCGTATATCAGGCCATCCACATAGCTTGTATTCATCCAGTTTGTTGAAAGACTTACCGAAGCATTGATTAATGGAACTTGTGGAAAGTTTAAATATCCATTGGCGTTAAGCATGGGATGCGGATCGTTTTTCTGGAAACGGTATCCTCCGGAAATTCCTGTATTGATAAATTTGGCAGGGATATAATTCACGCGGAACTGATATCCTTGCCGAGTTACGTCAACAAGCAACTGGTCAAGATAGGTTTTAAAGGTTTCGTAGTAAATGATGTTTTTGCGTGCATCATAAGAAGCAAAGAGAGAAAGCTTCCTCGAAAACCGGTATTGCAAAGAAAGAAAAAGACTGGTCAGACTTACTTTATTCACAGGAACTCCATTCTCGAGTGCAAATAAGTCCAATTCTGCTGATGCAAACAGGTTCAGGTTTTTCATCAGTGAATTTTCATGCTGAAAATAGGCAAAGCGACGGTCGGTCTTTCCATGGTTCGTTTGCTGCAGAAACGCGAAAGAGTTGGACATCGGGCCATTATTGTTTTTAATGTCATACGAAAGATAAGTACCGTACTCGAAAAGGTTGGGATTAAAGCTATAATCCGTATAATCAGGATTGGAGCCTCCAACCGCACCAAACGTAAAGTTTCCTGCCGATGTTTCAGCCTGCAGTCCATCAATTGCTCCAACGCTTGCAAGACGAGGATTAATATTCCGGCCCAGCAAGAAATGGGTTTTTGGATTCAAATCATATTTTACAGATAAGCTGTAAATTTTTAAGGAACTGAAAACATTATCTTTTACTTCGTTCCAATGGTTTGGCTTATAGGTAAACATGACATAGGTGTCCGTAGAGAATTTACTTCCGGCAATATTATCTGTGGCAAGTGAAAACGTCAATCGATAACGTTGGTTGAATGCTGTTGCATTTGAAAAGCTTGAATACGATGATTCAGAAAGCCTGCCTCTAACTTTTGAAACCCTTTCTGGTTTGGAACGCACTTTATTCCCAGCGGGCTGAGAAGAGTCCTGCTGCTTGGAACTTGCGGCAACTACGGAACTTTCTGCAATCGGAGTACTCTTTTTTTCGGAAATTTTGCTTCTTGCAAAAACTGCATCCTCAATTTTTAGCTCAAAAAGCACCAGCGGTTTACCGACACATGAAGTTGACGAGACCGATTCAGCAACAAGCAAAGGAATTAGTTTCTCCTCTTTACGAATAAAAATAGTATCGCCAGCCTGAACGACCCCGGACAGTTTAAATTTGACATAGATGTTCTGAGTGGTGATGTACGAAACCTTTCCTTCAACCAGAGTTTTAACTTCCTGTCCGTAAAGTTTTAAAATAGATATTAGAATCAATATGAGTATGACGTATTTTCTCATTAAATCTTTGCTGTTAATTAATCCTGATTCTCCTGTTCTTTCTGAATTACTATCTCCCCTGCGGATGACATCTGTAGCATCCGGTACTCCCTTGACTACGGTTATGGGCATTGGAATGACAAGCTGATGTAACACAGGTAAATATGGTATAATTTGTTGGTGTTGTATGACATGTAATGCAGCTGACATTATGCCTTCCACTGCTTATTGGGAAATAGGTGGTGTGATTAAATGTTGACGGTACCCATGCATTTACCGTATGGCACGAAGCACAATCCGTTGAGAATTGAGCTGTTGCATGTGCCGGATTCTTTGTATTATTATAATCGGTGGTGTGACAGGCATAACATGTTTTCGGCGTATTGGGATATGTACCTTTATGACATGAAGCACAATCTGTAGCAACTTTGGCATGGCCTCCGGTCAATGCAAAATACGTACTGTGATTTGGAAATTTAGCCGGTTGCCAGCCTGCAACTGTTGTATGGCAATCAGTACAGGTTGACGATAAAGCCAGTGTTTTATGATTGGGATTTGTCGCATTGTTGAAGTCAATTAAATGGCAACTATTACAAGCTACCGGCGTACCTACATATCCAGATGAATGGCAACTTGCACAATCTATTGACACATGTGCACCGGTCAATGGAAATATAGTTGTTGCATGATTGAATGTAGACTGAAGCCAGTTTACTGAATTATGACATATTTTACAATCGGTCGGAAACTTGGATGCCACATGGTCTTTGGCACCATTGTACTGTACCTGATGACAGGAAATACAATCAGGTTTTGCAGAAGTGGTGTTACCCAAATGGCAACTTGAACACTGCACAACAGATGTGTGAGCACCGGTTAATGGGAAGATCGTTGTACTGTGATTAAAAGTTGACGGTTGCCATGCAGTTGTAGTATGACAGGTTTTACAATCATTCGATATTCCGGCCGCGATGTGATTCGGCGTTTGAGTAGCTGTGTATTTTGCCTGATGACAACTCTTGCATTCCATGGAAGTTCCAACGTAACCTGCGGTATGGCAACTTGCACAATCGACTGAAACATGCGCACCAGTCAATGGGAAATTGGTTGTTGAATGGTCGAAAGTTGCTCCAAGCCAGTTGTTCGAATTGTGGCATATTTTACAATCCGTCGGAAACTTGGATGCCACATGACCTTTGGCTCCATTGTACTGAATCTGGTGGCACGAGATACAATCAGTCTTTGCCGAAGTGGTGTTACCCAAATGGCAACCTGAACACTGAACAATAGACGTGTGTGCACCGGTTAATGGGAAGATCGTTGTGCCGTGATTAAATGAAGAAGGTTGCCATGCCGTTGTGGTATGACAGGTCTTGCAATCATTCGATATTCCGGCCGCAGTGTGGTTCGGCGTTTGAGTGGCCGTATATTTTGCCTGGTGACAACTCTTGCATTCCATCGAAGTTCC
>CAILJH010000047.1 GCA_903834475.1 uncultured Prolixibacteraceae bacterium
CGTTTGGCATCAAAGACTTCAACCTGAAATTGCTGGCTTTTTCGTTCCGGAGAACTAAAATTATCCAGACTGTAAACCGGGATTTGTTCGGCAGGATTCTTCATGAAATTACGCTCAGATTGACTACGAAAGTAAGGACAAAAAAGTAAAGGAAAAAGGAAACCGAAAAAATGAAAAAAACCTGTCAGCGTTTGAAAAGTGTTTTTTGAAATTCCTATGTTCATTTTATTAATTTTGACCGGAACATCAACTACTCTGAATGAATAAACACACTATCCGGCTTCATCCGCTCGGAAAAGAAATCCAGGTAAACGATCAGACTCCGCTGATTGACGTGTTGCACGAATTCGGGATCGAATTTCCATGCGGTGGAAAAGGAACTTGTGGAAAGTGCAAGGTCAGGCTTTTGGATGGTGAAATTGAAACTACTGAAATTCACGGGAAAAGAAAAGAACAGCTTGGTCTTTCGAACGACTGGCGATTAGCGTGTTTCAGCAGTTGCACCGGGGATATAACACTCGAAATTGAACAATTCAATCACCTCATACTGGCCGACGAAAGCGAATTTGATTTCTCACCACAGCCGGGTTTCGGAATTGCCGTTGATTTGGGCACGACCACGGTGGTTGCTCAGTTAGTCGATTTATCATCAGCCAAAGTGCTGGCTGTTGAAACTTTGCTGAATCCGCAGATCAGGTTTGGAGCTGACCTGATTTCGAGAATTCAGGCTTGTTTGGATGGACATTCAACCGAAATGACTCAAAAAATTCGCTCTGCAATCGGTATCATGATTGTGTTGATGCTGAAAAAACATCCGGTGGAATTGCAGAAAGTGGTGCTGGTTGGGAACTCGGTTATGCAGCTCATCTTCGGTAATTGCGACGTTTCACCGCTTTCGATGTATCCGTTTCACAACGAAAATCTTGGATTAAAAACATTCCTTCCGGAAGATCTGGACTGGAATTTCCAGGTGAACCAATCGATTCAGTTTTTCCCATCCATCGGAAGTTTTGTGGGCAGCGATATTTTGGCCGGAATAGCTGCAACCGGCTTGCACCGAAAAGAAAATTACACGGCATTGATTGATTTGGGAACCAATGGCGAAATCGTTCTCGGGAATCAGAATCAGATTGTTTGTGCCTCAACTGCAGCCGGACCAGCATTCGAAGGAGCCAATATTTCGATGGGAATGCGGGCAGTAACCGGCGCCATTTCGTCGCTCAGTCTGGTGGAT
Organism: uncultured Prolixibacteraceae bacterium; assembly: GCA_903834475.1. GTDB lineage: Bacteria > Bacteroidota > Bacteroidia > Bacteroidales > Prolixibacteraceae > Aquipluma. The sequence continues at coordinate 1,235 of CAILJH010000047.1, forward strand.
GGCAAAATTGAAGCCTGTGTGATTGGAAATTCTACGGCCAAAGGAATTTGTGGCAGCGCTTTAATTGACGCGGTGTCCATTCTCCGGAAACTGGATTTGATCGGGATGTTTGGCGAAATAAATTCAGGAGAAGTTCAAATTCATCTGACCGAAAAAGTCTTCCTGACGCAAAAAGACATCAATGAATTCCAACTGGCAAAAGCTGCTATTGCTGCCGGACTAACCATTTTGGCGGGTAAGCTGGAGATACAAATTTCTGAGATTCAGGAAGTGTATATTGCCGGAGGTTTTGGCAATTACATCAACATCGGGAATTTAGTTGCTGCCGGAATGATTGAACTTCCGGAGGAAAAAATTCACAAAATGGGAAATACAGCTTTGATTGGCGCGAAAATATTTTTGTTTTCAGGAGCAGAACTTACTGACGAAATTTTGCTCAAAACCAGGCACATCAATCTGGAAGGCGATCCCAATTTTCAGGATATTTATGTCGACAAGATGCTGTTTTAATAGTTCGGAATGCCTAAAATTCGGAGTGCCTAAAGTTAAACTCCATGCTTAGATCATGGCAATTATTCAACTTTAGGCACTTTAGTTCACTTTAGGCAATCCGAACGCTCTTCTAATCCACCTGTTCGAGCATGGCATCGCGTTCTTTCAGGAACACAGAAAGCCTTTCGATGTTGCTGCGTGTGATGGCAACCCTTCCGGAGCGGATAAACTGAGTGACTCCAAAAACATTTAATTCATCGAACAATCGCTGGGTTTCATCTGAATGACCTGTCTTTTCGATCACCACATATTCGCGGGTGAGTTCAAGGATTCGGGCACCGGAGTTGCGGACAATTTTCTCCACTTTATCCGATTCAAACAAAAACTCGGTTGAAACTTTATACAGGGCAATTTCCTGAAAAATCATTTCATCGTTGGTGTTGGCAAAAACCTTCAAAACATCCACGATTTTTTCCAGCTGTCCGACAACTTTTTCCACCCGGTCAGGTGTTTCACGAATCACAATGGTGAATTTAAAAACTCCGGTAATAGCCGATTCAGAAACGGTTAAACTGTCGATATTGATTTTTCGACGGGTAAAAACGATGGTGATTCTACTCAGTAATCCAATATGGTCTTCCGAAAAAACGGTTATGATATATTCTTGTTTCATGATAATTATTTTAGTAGCCCCCTCCAAACCTCCCCCAAAAGGGGAGGCTTAAAAAAAGCAAAGTTTTGAATTTATGGGTTAAAAATAGCTTCCTGTTTGTCAAAATTTATTTGTCCTGGAAGTTTCATCTTTGTCATATTTTATTATTAATCAACAATTTGAACAATCGAGTGCCGGTTCTTGTCCCCTCCATTTTGGAGGGGATGGGGGAGGCTTTTCTATGGTTCAAGTATGATGTCGGAAACAGAAGCGCCTGCAGGTACCATCGGAAAAACATTGTCTTCCTTTTCAACCACAACTTCAAGCACATATGGTCCATTGTGGTCCAGCATTTCCTGAACTGCGGTTTCCAATTGATCGCGTGATGTTACTTTTTGAGAAGCCAAACCGTAGGCTTTTGCAATGCCGACAAAATCCGGATTTTTCATTTCGGTAAACGAATACCGTTTTTCGAAAAACAGTTGCTGCCATTGGCGAACCATTCCGAGAAAATTGTTATTCAGAACGATAATTTTAATATCCAGATTGTATTGCGCAATCGTTCCCAATTCCTGAATAGTCATCTGGAATCCACCATCACCGGCCATAGCGAAAACAACACGGTCGGGCATGCCAATTTTGGCGCCCATTGCCGCTGGTAAGGCATAACCCATGGTTCCCAAACCTCCGGAAGTCACATTGCTGCGTGGTTGTGAAAATTTGAAATAGCGTGAGGCAATCATTTGCTGCTGACCAACATCGGTCACCAGAATTGCATCATGGTTTGTTTTTTCAGAAGCAATCCGAACTACTTCGCCCATAGTTAAACCTGATTGTGTCGGATAAATGTCTTTTTCAATGACCTTATCGTACTCAATCTTGTCGCATGCACGGAATTCCTTAATCCACTCTTCGTGTGAATTGGTATTCACATTGTCAATCAACATCCGCAGTGATTTTTTTGCATTGCCTAAAACAGGCGCATCAGCTTTGATGATTTTATTGATTTCTGCAGGATCAATTTCAAGATGAACAATTTTAGCCTGACGGGCATATGCAGCAACCTTCCCGGTCACCCGGTCGTCGAAACGCATACCAACTGAAATGATCACATCAGCTTCATTGGTTTTGATATTCGGGCCATAATTTCCATGCATTCCCAACATGCCGACATTCAACGGATGGTCGGTTGGAAGTGCAGAAAGTCCCAGCAAGGTCCAGGCTGCCGGAATTCCCGTTTTCCCAATCAGTTCTTTCAATTCGGCTTCAGCATGAGCAATCATAACACCATGTCCGAACAAAATCAATGGTTTTTTTGCTGCGTTTATGATATCGGCAGCTGCTTTTACCTGAAACGGATCAACCGGATGTTCGGGTAAATAACTCCTGAGTTTAGTGCATTTTTTATATTCAAAATCGAACATTCCAAACTGGGCATCTTTGGCAATATCGATCAATACCGGTCCCGGACGCCCGGTGTTGGCAATATGGAAAGCCTTTGCAATGGCTTCAGGAATTTCGTCGGCAGAGGTTACCTGATAGTTCCATTTGGTTACCGGCATGGTAATACCTACCACATCTGATTCCTGAAATGCATCGGTTCCGAGCAGTGGGGAAGAAACCTGGCCAGTGATACAAACTACCGGAATGGAATCGATCATGGCATCGGCCAGACCTGTTACCAGGTTCGTTGCTCCGGGTCCTGAAGTTGCAAAACAGACACCGGCTTTTCCGGTAACTTTTGCGTAACCTTCAGCCGCATGGATTGCACCCTGTTCGTGACGGGTTAAATAATGCGTCACTTGTTGATCGTAGTCATAGAGTGCGTCATAAATGGGCATGATCGCTCCTCCCGGATACCCGAAAATGGTATCAACACCTTCTTCAAGAAGGGATAATATGACGGCTTCTGAGCCGCTTATACGCTGTGTTGCCATTGTATTTTGAGTTTTAAAATTTTCAATTTTTAAGTTCGGAGTGCCTAAAGTTTAGAGTGCCTAAAGTTTTAACTCCGGACTTTAGGCACTTTAGTTCACTTTAGGCACTTTCTTATTCAATCAATCTGATAGCACCACGGTCAGCCGACGAAACCATACTTGCGTAGGCTTTCAGCGCTTTGCTTACCTGACGGTCGCGTGGGTTTGGCATAAAGGCATTTTTCCCTTTCTCCAATTCCTTATTCTTTCTTACTGCCATTTCTTCGTCGCTGATCAGCAGGTTAATGCTGCGGTTCAAAATGTCAATTTCGATAATGTCGCCGTCCTGAACTAATCCAATTTCGCCACCTGCAGCAGCTTCCGGAGAAACATGCCCGATTGACAAACCGGAAGTTCCACCTGAAAAACGGCCATCGGTGATTAATGCACAGGCTTTGCCGAGTCCCATCGATTTGATGTATGATGTCGGATACAACATTTCCTGCATTCCCGGACCGCCTTTGGGTCCTTCGTAAATGATGACAACCACGTCTCCGGCCTGCACTTTATCGCCAAGAATTCCATTGCAGGCATCATCCTGCGATTGGAATACCCTGGCAGTTCCCTTAAAATGGTAAACCGATGGATCGACGCCGGCTGTTTTTACAATAGAACCATCGCGGGCAATATTGCCATAAAGAACAGCTAAACCTCCATCTTTGTTGTAGGCATTTTCGTAATTCCGGATACAACCATTGGCGCGGTCGATATCCAATTCCTTATAATAGTTTTCCTGCGAACCCATCACCAGGTTGCGACCTCCACCCGGTGCCGATTTATATCTCCTGATTGCATCTTCAGTAACAGTCGGCGCCACTACATCGTATTCTGCGATTGCTTCGGCCAGGGTTCTTCCATCAGCACGTGGAACCGAAGTGTCGAGCATTCCGGCACGTGCAAGCTCAGCTAAAATTCCCAGGATTCCACCGGCACGATTCACATCTTCCATGTGATAACTACCGCTTGGAGCAACTTTGCAAAGGTTTGGCGTTACGCGCGATAATTCGTCAATGTCTTTCATTGTAAAATCAACTTCACCTTCAGAAGCAATTGCAAGAATATGAAGAACCGTATTGGTTGAACCACCCATCGCAACATCCAGTTTCATTGCATTTTGGAAAGCAGCTTTGGTCGCAATATTTCGGGGCAAAACCTTTTCATTTCCATCCTTGTAATATTCGTAGGTCATATCAACGATGCGGTTGGCAGCTTCATCAAACAGTCGTTTACGATTGGCGTGGGTTGCCAGAATAGAACCATTACCCGGAAGTGCCAGACCCAGTGCTTCGGCCAGACAGTTCATCGAATTGGCGGTAAACATTCCGGAACACGAACCACAGGTAGGGCAGGCATCGCGTTCAATTTTTGAAATTTGCTCGTCGGAAACCGAGTTGTCAGCTGCCATAACCATCGCATCCACCAAATCGTACATTTTACCATCTATTATTCCGGCTTCCATTGGTCCGCCGGAAACGAAAATAACAGGAATATTCAGACGCATGGCAGCCATCATCATTCCCGGGGTAATTTTATCACAATTCGATATACAAACCATCGCATCGGCCCGGTGTGCGTTACACATGTATTCAACGCTGTCGGCGATAACATCGCGCGACGGAAGTGAGTACAACATACCGTCATGTCCCATGGCGATTCCGTCATCAACGGCAATGGTGTTGAACTCAGCAGCAAAACAGCCTTTTTGTTCGATGATACCTTTAATGTACTGACCTACATTGTGAAGATGTGCATGTCCCGGAACGAATTGTGTAAACGAATTCACAATGGCAATTACCGGTCTCCCAAAATGTTCTTCCTTCATACCGTTGGCACGCCACAGGCTCCGTGCGCCTGCCATTCGCCGTCCTTCGGTTGTTGTTGCTGATCTTAATCGTTTTTGCATATCTTTTATCTTGAAATTATTTTCATAAAAAAAGCCTTTCTCTGCTGAATGAGAAAGGCTTTCAAGTTTTTAGCTTACATTATACCATTCTCACTCAGCTTGAAGGAGGACCACCACGCTGACAATGACTAAAGATATAATGCTGATATTTTTCATTGATGTTTGCTTATTACACCGGCAAATGTAAAAATTAAATTGATTACCAAAAATTAATTTGAAAGTAAATTGCCGGTATTCCGGAAAAATTAATAGTTAAGCTTTGAAATTAGTTCAAATCTGTGCTCCGATGGAAGATTTTAGAAACAATTGCTTTCTGCCTGTTTTGAATGAACCTCAGAAATACAGAGTTTGATTGCAGGCGACCAAATTCATTTATAATGATTCAACTGTTTGTATTTCAACAGGTAAAGTAAAATGAAATGTTGAACCTTTTTCCGATTGAGATTCTAACCAGATTCGGCCACCCATCAATTCCACCAGGTTTTTGGTAATTGCTAATCCAAGTCCGTTACCTCCATAGTTTCTCGCTTTGGAAATTTCTACCTGTCTGAAACGTTCAAAAATTTTATCATGAAATTCTGTCGCAATACCAATGCCAGTATCTTTCACATAAAACTGAACCATATTATCCAGGAGTTGATAGCCAATCTGAACAGATCCATGCGGTGTGAATTTAATTGCATTGTTCATCAAATTGTTAAAAATCTGGTTGAGCCGGTCGGGATCTGCAAAAACAACCACATCTTCGTCCATCTCGGGAAGATTTAATTCCAATTTTCGTTCGAGACCATCAAACTGGATGTCAAATTGTTTCTGAACAGTTGACATAAATTTCCGAACATGAATCGGCTTTTTATAAATTTTCACTTCGCCTGATTCCAGTTTGGAGATATCCATGATATCGCTGATTATCGATAACAGATGATTTCCATTGTCGATAATGTGCTGAATAAACTCGGTTTTCTGTTCTTCATCGAAAAAGACATCAGCCAGTAATTCTGAAAAGCCAATGATACTGTTGAGTGGGGTTCTGATCTCATGCGACATATTTGCAAGAAAAGCCGATTTTAACCGATCACTTTCTTCTGCTTTTTCTTTAGCAGCGATCAGATCACTCTCCATTTGCTTTCGCTGGCTTATGTCTTCTTTTATGGCTAAATAATTGGTAGTAATTCCATTGTCGTTTTTTACAGATGTCATAGTTACCCATTCCCAGAATAATTCGCCATTCTTTTTCCGGTTAATTAATTCGCCCTTCCAGATTTCGCCTGAATTTAAAGTATCCCAAAGTTGTTTGTAAACTTCTTCAGCCATCAAGCCGGACTTCAGGATACGAGGATTATTTCCGATTGCTTCCTCTGATGTATAACCTGTTACATCAGTAAATTTAGGATTCACATATTCAATTGCACCTTTAATGTCGGTAATGACTATGGCTGAAGGACTTTGTTCTACACTTTTGGTAAGTATTTTTATTTGGCTTTCGGCTTTTTTCAGTTCCGTTATATCGCGCCCGATTCCGACTAATCCTGAAGCATTTCCTTGCAGATCAAAAAGAGGAATTTTAGAAGTTATTACCCAACGGTTAATTCCATTTTTATCCGGAAAGACTTCCTCCATGTTGATTAATGCCTGCCCAGTTTGAATAACCTTCATGTCCTCGTCGTATCCCAATTTGCCAACCGAAGGATCAAAGAGTTCCAAATCGGTTTTTCCAAGGACATCGGCTTCATTTTCAAAGCCAATAAAATTCACATCACGTTTATTGGCGACAATTTTTCTGCCTTCCTTATCCTTCACATAGACTGTTGCCGGCAAATTATCGATCAGTGTCCGAAGTAATTTTCGTTCAGAGTGAACTTCTTCCTCAACTAATTTGCGTTCAGTAATATCCTGAATCAGACCGAAAATGACATTTCTTTCTTTGTCGAAAGTGGCAATGTTGTGTATATCTTTAATGATACCCTGGTCAGCTGACTTAATTTTGAACTCAATGTTGTATGGTTTATCCTTTTCAATCAAATCTTTCATTGCGGCATCAAGCAATGGCCTGTATTCAGTGAGTGAAAAGTTTTTTATCAAATTATATTCAAATTGGTTTTTATCCAATCCATAGATTTTCTGCGCTCCTTCAGAGCCTATGATCATATTCGTCTTAAGGTGGTATTCCCAATTGCCTGATTTGGATTCAAGTTCGGCTCGTTTTAAGCGATCATCACTTTTTTGGAGGTTTTCTTCGGTGTGTCTTTGTTCCTCAACTTCTTCAGTGAGTTTATTTTTCTGATAAGTAATTTCGAGCAATGCGTTTTGAAGCTTCACATGAGCATTCACTCTGGCTAAAACTTGCTCTCTGCGAAAAGGTCTGCTAATGTAATCGACTCCACCTGCCTGAAACCCCTGAAGTATGGACGGCTCATCTTCCAGAGCGCTGATGAAGATTACCGGAATATTGCAGGTGGACTGTTCGGATTTTAAACGGTGACATACTTCAAAGCCATCCATTCCCGGCATTAAGATATCAAGAAGTATAATAACAGGTAATCTTGTTTTAACAAATTGCAATGCCAATTCGCCGCTGTTTGCAGTGCAAATTTTATAACCTGCACCACTTAGGATGCTGGTTAATAACCTAATGTTGAGGGGAGAATCGTCAACAATCAGTACCTCATTGTTTTGTCGCTGAACAGAGTTTGTTGCATTCATTAATCATTCTTATGTATGTCTTTCTCAATAATTGATTGATGAAAGAGGAATCTGAATTTGAAAATTCACCAATAAATCATAGGCATTTTCAGGTTCAGTTTTTTTTCAACGGCTTAAAAGTAGGCAAATCAAACTATTTAAAGTCATTTCAGGAGAAATTCTTTGACAGCAAATCAATTGAACAACTTTTGCAGATGAATGGCAGTTGTCAAATGTCACGATACAAAAAAAACCATCTGCACAAGCAAATGGTTTTTTTGATGGTCGTCGGTCTGCTGAGATTCGAAGCCTGATCCTACTGATTGTGAATCAGCTACTAAAATATTAATACTTTTTTTTATTTCTAAATTCTTGTCAAATTTTCAGCAATGCTTTGAGAATTTAGATAACTCTTGAAGTTTGATAAGTTGAGACTGATATCCACCGGAAAAGAGTTTTCAATTACAACTAAAACACCGAAAAGTCAAAAATAATCTTTTGTCTTGCCTGGCTCTCCTGATTGGCGAATGCCGGGTTGAATCAAGACTTATGTCCAATGGAAATGAGACATCTTTATATTCTTATAACTTACATGCATTAGAATTGAAGTTTTGCTCCTGATATTTCATCAAAATACACGGTGCCACTGCCCGGTTCATCATTTCGTCCGCCAATATAGAAGGCTGCTTCAATCACGGATTCAGGCTTGAAAGTTGGACTTACATCCGGAGCATCGGCATATTTGGTGTTGTGTTTCAGGTTGAAAAAAGGAATGGTCACCCAACGACCGTCTGTATTGCCCTTTTCGGTCAGGTAGGTATATTCCCACAAATCGTGGATATTCTTGCCTTCCTTGTTGGCAATGTTCAGCTGAAAAGTCATTCCACGGCCTGAGCCATCGGGCTTGAACCAAAACTGAACGCCATTGCAGCCACTCAAATCCCAACGATCGACCCGGCAGAACGGAACGTAAAATTGGTCGTCGGATTTGGTCGTGGTGTATTCACATTTCAAGCTGTACTTGCCGCCTGCTTTGATTTTCGGTTCCAGTGACCGTGTATTTGGTGCACCATGACCGGGTTTGTACCAGGCTTTGGCCAGTTGTTCATTGCTGGTAAAGCTGTCGAAATTGTCGATCACTTTTAATCCGACGGCTTTTGGCGGAGTTTCCGTTTTCTTGTTGGTTACATTTTTGTCATCCAGAATTTTCAGTTTGATGTTCCTGAAATCAATAGGCTGACCTTCGGCCTGAAGGGCAATGTACCCATCTTGCAACAGTGTTCCTTCCGGAACCGGATAGTTTTCAGGAAGTAGCATTCCTCCAATTCTGGGTTCAGAAGTGACAAGCACTGTATCGCCATTCACAATGTTGATGATTTCCTTTCCGGAGTGAACAACGATATCGAGATTGACCCATTCGTCGTTGTTATAGTATTTCGAATTGGCATTGATGCAATGCTCATTCGTAGGCAAACCTTTGACAGAAATGGTCGTTCCCGGAGTGCAGATGTTGGCGGTGGTTTGCTTGATTTTGTCGGTGCAGCCAAGCAGTTGCACCTCGATAGAAACTGGCCAGTTTTCAGTCAGATCCATGCTCTCGGGCGACTGTGAGCAAACCATCACCCCACTGTTCCGGATGCAATACGAAGGTGCATCGGGCAGTAATTCGCCCACAAACCGGTATTCCACATGAAGAATGAAAGATGACAGTTTTTCCTTGTAGAAAATGTGTCCGAAACGCCCGTTAAACGCGGCAAATTTGCTGTAATCAACTCTCAGGATTCCATCCTCAACCCTGAAATTATTCAGCGGATTCTCTCCGGACTGGTATCCGGTAACCTTTGGCGTCCAGCCATCGAGATTTTTCCCATTGAAAATGGTGATCCATTTTCCGTCTTTTTCTACTGGGTTTGACATGCAAACAGTTGTTTGCAGAAAAGCAAAAAGGATCACTAACAATGCGGTTGAAATTTTTTGTTTCATGGTTGTTATTATTTTGGGTTTATTTTACTGTAAAAAATGGATTCGATATATTAATTTCTCAAATTCTGAAGCATCAGAAAATCGTCAAAATCATTTCTGGTAAGTGCCGATGGCTGTGCCCCAATTTTAGTTACGCAAAACGTTTCATTGCTTCTTCCATCATTACCGCAGTGGCAGTTGCTCCGCTTCGAGTACATCCTGCTGCCTGAACAGCAATCAATTGATCGAGTGTTCGGACTCCACCGGCGGCTTTTACTTTCACTTTCGGTCCAACACTTTTTTTCATAAGTTCCAGAACCGGAATTGTCGCTCCAAAATAGTTGTAATCGCCATTGGCCTGTTTCACAAATCCGAATCCGGAAGAGGTTTTCACATAGTCGGCGCCCACTTCGGTACAAATCTGGCAAAGCTTCACAATGTCTGTGTCTTTGGTTACAAAGTCGGTTTCGAAAATAACTTTCACAATGGCTCCATATTGGTGAACAGCATCAGAAACCGACTTGATTTCTTCAGTAATATAGGTCCAGTCGCCTTGCAAAGCCTTGCCAATGTTGATGACCATGTCAATTTCGACAGCACCGTCTTTGCATGCGTTTTCAGCTTCAAAGACTTTTACCGGAATAGCCGAGTTTCCGGCAGGAAAACCAATGACACAGCCTACCAATACGCTGCTGCCTTTCATAAAATTAGCGGCTTGTTTTACCGCATATGGCTTTACACATACTGAAGCTACGTCATATTTGCGGGCGACTTCACATTCTCTGCGCAAATCTTCGTCGGTCATTGTTGGGTGAAGGATCGAATGATCGATCATTTTTGCCAATTTGTAAACTATTTGATTCATAAAAATTTGTTTTATTAGTATGGATTTATTCATTGTTTTGGGATCAAATATAGAAAGACATACTTGTATATTTAGGGTGAAATCTATAAATATCAGAACTTAATTAGACACTTTTTCGATAGCCAAAATCCAATCGTAGCCACACCCCGATTTCAGCGAGGCAGCGCTGTGAGAATCCAATCTACGTCGGTTAGCGAGAATGGTCAGTCGTTGGCTTTCTTCGGTTCGGTGTCGCACACAAACTGTTTGCTTACAGAGTAATAGCCCTTCGGGTTATACTTTCAACTGGACAGCACCGTTGGTTTGCACAATCACCAAAGAGCAAGTCGCTATAGATTAAAGTAAACTCGGTTACAACCTCTGGAAAGGTGAGTGTAACCAAGAGCAATGGCGGTGGAGTTTCTGCTCATCGACCATGGTGGTAACTTCGATGAATTATCTTAAAAGTGCCAAAGTGAAAGCAGTACCTGACAAAACCACCAGCTGCGGGCTGATTATCTATCCAAATCCTACAAAAAGCAATGCCACTTTGGTATTTAGCTCCGCAAAGGTTGGCGAATTTACAATTCAAATAGTGAGTGCTTAGGCCCAGCTTGTGTTTAACAAAACGGCTTCTACAATCGCCGGTTCAAATACTGGTATGTATAAAAATAAAATGAGACAATTACACCACTTGTAATTGCCTCATTTTCTGTCGGTCTGCTGGGATTCGAACCCAGGGCCCGCTGATTAAGAGTCAGCTGCTCTACCAACTGAGCTACAGACCGAATCGGCGACAAAAGTAACAGATTGTTTGTCATTTTCAAATATTAGTATGGAGTATTTGAAATTCGGGGTATTTAAAGTTCCCAACTTGCCGCTAAAACAGGGAAATTTCTGGATTTTTACTTTGAATTTTTGGCACTTTTGGCATTCAGGAAACTATTACTGACTTTTGATTATCTTTGCTTTCAAACAACTAAAAGCATATGGAAATTCTGAACCATATTCCTGAAGCATTTATCAAATTTTTTCTGGTATTGATTTTCTCTCTGCTTATTGGGTTGGAGCAAAGGCGGCATCATATCAATGAGAACGAAGATCTACTGTTTGGCACAGACCGTACATTTACCTTTATTGGTTTGCTGGCATATGTATTGTTTATAGCAGATCCGGTCCACTATGTTCCATTTTTGGTAGGATTTTCCCTGACGGGCATTCTGCTCGGCATTCAGTACATGCAGAAAATCGCACAAAACGGAAAGTTTGGATTGACCACAACGATTCTGGCATTGCTGACCTATTGCATTCCCATCATGGTTTTTACCCAACCTGTTTGGTTAGTGTTGTCGTTTATAGTTGCTATTCTGATGATTACCGAAATGAAAAGTGATTTTATTTCCCTTTCGAAAAAGGCGTCGGAAGAGGAATTTATTACACTTGCCAAGTTTATCACTTTTGCCGGCATCATACTACCACTGCTTCCGGTAGAGAATATTTCAGCACAAATACCTATTTCTCCTTTTCATTTATGGCTTGCCATTGTTGTAGTCTCGGGTATTTCCTATGCCAGCTATCTCCTGAAGAAATTTGTTTTTCCTCATTCAGGGATTTTTCTGACAGGCATTTTAGGCGGCCTCTACAGCAGTACTGCAACTACGGTGATTCTGGCCCGAAAAGAAAAACAGGGATTGGCAGGATCTAAAACAGTTTCGGCTATTATGATTGCCAATGGAATGATGTATTTGAGGATTCTTTTTCTGGCATTCCTTTTCTATCCGCAAGTGGCTATTCAACTGGCTATTCCATTTCTGGTCATGTTTTCGGTCACTTTAATCCTTTCGAAATTTGCTTCAGGAAAAAATCAGAAGAGTGATCCTGGAACCCTTTCGGAGATTATTGTGGACTCAAATAAGAATCCATTGGAATTCAGGACGGCAGCCATCTTCGGAGTTTTATTCGTAGTTTTTGCTCTCATAACTGATTTCGTTCTGAAGAGTTACGGAAGTGCCGGGATCGCCGGGCTGGCCTATGTCGTGGGCGTAACTGATATCGATCCGTTTTTAATGAACCTTCTTCAGCAAAAAACCGGAATTGAACAGATGACAATAGTACTTGCCATCATCAATGCAACCAATAGCAACAATCTATTGAAAATGATCTATGCAGTTTTGCTTGGCAGCCACAATATTCGTAAACATTTATTCGTTAATTTTGCAATACTTATAGCTGCAGGATTAATTATGTCAATGCTATTTTATTTACTTTGACCTTCGAATTTTGCAGCAAACGATGTTCTTCTAAAACAATTCACATGAAAACAAGCATATATCTAAGGATCATTTCAATTATTGTATTTTCAATCCTGGTATCGTTCGGATGTAAAAAAGATCCGGCCCCAGTTCCCGTAGTTATTCCCGCAGCTAACGAAGTAAATGCTTTTGTATGGAATAGACTTCATGACTATTATTTGTGGAATGGTTTAGTCACAGGACTTTCAGACGAAAAGTACCTGGTCAAGGATAGTTTAAACCGTATGCTGAATAAGCATGCCGACCCGCAGGAATTGTTTACCAGTTTGTTGTATAAACACAGCGAAATTGATAAATGGTCGTTTCTGGTTGACAACTCAAAAACCATTACCGACTGGATCAGTGGAACTTCTAAAACCATGGGGTATGATTTTATGCTCGGACGAATTGGAACCAATGGCGACATCTTCGGTTTTGTTCGATATATAATTAAAGGTTCGCCTGCGGAAGCTGCCGGAATGAAACGGGGTGATATTTTCCTAAAAGTCAATGATCAGCAACTCACGGTTTCAAATTATCAGACGCTGCTTATTAACTCAGAAAATTACACCCTGGGTTTTGCAACTATCGCCAATAAAACCATTTCAGCGAATAGCAGAACGGTAACTATGACTGCAATTGACTTGCAGGAAAATCCGATCAATAAGGATACTGTTTTTATTTACAATAACCAGATAGTCGGCTACCTGGTTTATAATGGGTTTAATTCCGATTTTGATCTTCAGTTAAACAGTGTTTTTAAGACATTCAAGGATGCGAATGTACAACAGATGGTGCTCGATTTACGTTACAACGGGGGCGGATCGGTTCAGAGCAGTGTTTATCTGGCAAGTATGATCTATGGAACGGATGAATCAAAAGTATTTGCTTCTTCGCAGTACAACACCAATCTCCAAAATTATTTGGTAGGACAATACGGCCTGTCAGCGCTCACCGATAATTTTACAAACACAATTTCAGCTACAGCTAAAAATCCTGCTACGTCAATTAATTCCCTCAATCTGCAGAAAATTTACATTATTGTTTCAGACAATACCGCTTCGGCCAGTGAATTGCTCATTAACGGACTGAAACCATATATGAACGTGAGAGTCGTCGGCATCAATACGGTTGGGAAATACGTTGGTTCTGCAACATTTGATGACACTGATGCCAATGGGGTTGCCATATCAAAGTGGGCCATGCAGCCTATTGTGGTCAAATATGCGAATAAACTTGGAGTTTCGGATTTTGTAAATGGTCTGACACCTGATATTAATGTTGCAGAGGATATTGCAAACTTATTGCCATTCGGCGACCCGCACGAAAAATTGCTCAGTTATGTTTTATCTGATATGAGTGGAATACCAATCACCAGCATGACTTTAAAATCAGCTCAGATTGGTCTGAAGAAAGTCGCTGACAGTCATGATTTCAAGCCATTTGCAACGGATATGTATATTAACCCAATCAAAAATATTCATCGATAACCAAAAGTAAGACAGATTAGCCTCGAACAGCAGGGAAATACGGCTAATCGAAAAATCACCATTCGCTCAAAATAGCACTTTTCAACTAAACCAAACCTCGACTTCCTGATGAATTTTCAATTTATCTGTTTACTCTTTTCCCTGTTCTTTCTGACTAATTTAGTTTTTTCTCAGGTGTCCGGAATAAGCTCTTCCAATCTGCCTCTTGTGGTCATTAGCACCACTGGAGTAACTATTCCGGATACATACAAAGTTTCGGGTTCAATGAAAGTTATTTCCAACGGACCCGGAAAACTGAATAAACCTGCTGATCCGGGAAACATCTATTCCGGGAACATTGGAATTGAAATTCATGGCGCTTATTCAGCTTCGTTACCACAAAAACCTTATGGTTTTGAAACCAGAGATGCAACCGGAAATAACAAGGATGTCTCGCTTTTTGGAATGCCCGAAGAAAATGACTGGATTTTGCTGGCCAATTACAACGACAAAACTTTTATGCGCAATATGCTTGCTTTTGATTTGTTCAGCAAACTGGGTCATTATGCGCCAAGAACAAGGATTGTAGAAGTCATTGTGAATAATGTTTATCAGGGAATTTATATTTTAACTGAGAAGATTAAGCGGGATAAAGGACGTGTTAACATTTCCAAACTCACTGCTGCTGATCTTACCGGGGATTTGGTTACCGGCGGATATATTTTCAAGATTGACTATTACGACTCGTCCAACAGTTGGCAAAGTCCGTACCGGCCAATCGGCTATCCTTCCAAAGCAGTAAACTATGTTTACTATGACCCGACTCCCATTGATCTCCTTCTCACGCAAAAAAATTACCTTCAAACTGCAGTCAATTCGTTCGAATCGAAGTTAAACAGTAGTAGTTTTGCAGACAAAACCACTGGTTATCAGGCCTGGATCGACATCAATTCTTTCATCGATTATTTCATTGTCAATGAGGTTTCGAGGAATGTCGACGGATTCAAAAAAAGCTGCTACTTCTTTAAAGACAGAAACAGTTTGGGTGGAAAAATCAATGCCGGGCCGGTCTGGGATTTCGACTGGGCCTGGAAGAATATCTGGGATTGCAGTATGTTTCAGGCAACCGATGGCTCTGGCTGGAGCTATAAGATAAACGATTGCGGAGATATTTATCCTAACTCGAACGGATGGATGGTCCGGCTGCTGCAGGATCCTGATTTTGCGAACACGCTTCATAAAAGGTATTTTGAACTTCGGAATTCGTACCTGAGCTTTAATTTTCTGCAAAGTTATACCGACTCAGTACAAAATCTGGTCAATGAAGCTCAGGCGAGGCACTATGCCAAATGGAATATATTGAGTTCATCGGTCGGAGCCCCTGAAGTTGAAAGTCAGCCATCAACCTATGCCGGGCAGGTATTAAAATTCAGCAACTGGATTAAAACCCGGCTGACCTGGCTCGATGGCAACATGCCTGGAAAATCATCGCCAGCTTCGGTTGATTCGGATCAAGGAGGTTTCAGCTACCGGATCTTTCCTAATCCGGCAAACGAAGTAGTTTATTTGGAGGCATCTTCAGAAATACTTGAAATAGATCTGTTTTCAAATAATGGGGTGAAGGTGTTTCATCAGTCTGGCAAGTTAAGCTTTGAAGCACAGATTGATATTTCGCATTTAAATCCGGGTATTTATTTTGTTCATCTCAAATTGAATGGAAATCAATCGGTTAATTCGAAGCTGGTTGTTCGGTAGTTCGCGAAAGATGATTTTGAAAGTTGGAGAAGTGTTTGTCGGTAAATATTCCTATATTTCGAAACTTCAACTAACCTTAAAATTAAATAGATAATCTAAACTATACTATTTATAAACCAATGAAAACCAGACTTATATATCTGTTCGGCATTCTGTGCTTTTTTGCAAATTCTGCCATTGCGCAAGTTTCCGGAATTACTTTCTCCAATTTACCTTTAGTCGTAATTAGCACCAATGGATTAGCTATTCAGGATGCCGGCAAAATTACCGCAAAAATGAAAGTGATTTATAATGGCGCAGGCAATGTAAATAAACCAACCGATCCGGGAAATAACTATGATGGAAACATCGGAATTGAATTTCGCGGTGGCAGTTCAGGTTCAACAGTACAAAATCCATACAATATTGAAACCCGCGATGCCAGTGGTGGCAACCTCAATGTTTCACTTTTAGGAATGCCGGCCGAAAACGACTGGATTTTACTTTCCAGTTTCGACGATAAAACTTTTATGCGAAATACCTTGGCTTTTCAGCTTTTCAGAAAGGGCAGTCACTATGCGCCACGCACCCAAATGGTCGAAGTGATTGTCAATAATGAGTATCAGGGCATTTATCTGCTTGCAGAAAAAATTAAGCAGGATAAAGGTCGGGTCGATATTTCAAAGCTGACCAGTTCGGATGTCTCAGGAGATAACCTGACTGGTGGCTATATTTTCAAGATCGACTCCTGGGACACAACAAACAGCTGGCAAAGTTACAGTGCTCCTTTTAATTATCCTGACAAAGTTGTTCATTACGTGTATGATGATCCTGATGCTTCCAATCTGGTTACTGCACAGAAAGATTACCTGAAAACAACGTTAAACTCCTTTGAAAGTGTATTGCATAGTGCGGGATTTGCTAATACAACTA
Source organism: uncultured Prolixibacteraceae bacterium (assembly GCA_903834475.1). Taxonomy (GTDB): domain Bacteria; phylum Bacteroidota; class Bacteroidia; order Bacteroidales; family Prolixibacteraceae; genus Aquipluma. Next base: position 18,173 of record CAILJH010000047.1, read on the forward strand.
CTGGTTATCCGGCATGGTTGAAGCTGAATTCGTTTATGGATTATTTTATCGTCAGCGAGGTTTCCAGAAATGTAAATGCATACAAGAAAAACTGTTACTATTTCAAGAATAAAAACAGCACCGACAGCAAAATTCATTCCGGGCCGGTTTGGGATTTTGATTCTGCATGGAAAAATGTTGTAGGTTGCGATCAATACATGGCAACTGATGGCTCGGGTTGGAGCTATAAAATAAATGATTGCACCACGAATAAAACCAATTCGAACGACTGGATCGTCCGTTTGCTTCAGGACCCTGTATTTGCAAGTGCTGTTAGAACCCGGTATTTCGAAATGAGAAAAACTTTTCTGAGTACCCAATATTTGAATACTTTCATCGATTCAGTCAAAAATAAGGCGATGGAAGCACAGGTTCGCCACTATACCAAATGGCCAATTCTTAGCTTGTCGGTGGGAACTTCGGAAGTTGATGCACAGCCTGCAACTTACGAAGGACAAGTCACAAAACTCAAAGAGTGGATCCAAACCCGCCTGACATGGCTTGATGCACACATGGTTGGCGGCCCAAATTCTGTCAGCGAAATTGAAAAGGAATTTAGCTACCGTATCTTTCCAAACCCGACACAGGATTTGCTTTACCTTGAATCTTCATCCGAAATTCAAAACCTGGAAATTTACAGTAGCCAGGGAACCTGTGTTATGAAAAAAGATGGATTAGGTGAATATTCTACACAAGTGAATGTCTCCTCATTTTCTCCGGGAATGTATCTTATCCAGTTGAAAACCAAGAGTAATCAAATTATTCATTCGAAACTGGTCGTTGAATAAAATAGTTTTTTCTAATTCTGAATAAAATCCGGCAGTTTTTAGGTTGTGGATGTTCAATTTGCTAATTTTAGCGGTGAACCTAAAAAACCGGCTTTATGAAAAAACTATTCTGTATTTCATTGGCATTTATCGCCTTTTTGTCGCTACAGGCCCAGCAAATACCTTTCAGGTATGAAGAACTAACAGCACCTGATTTTGTTCAGGCGGTTGAAAAGTCAGGAAAAACCTGTATTCTGCCTATCGGAGTTTTCGAAAAGCATGGACCACACCTTCCGCTCGGAACCGATCTGTTTACAGCACGTGAGTTTGCCATCCGTGCAGCTGAAAAAGAATACACTGTCGTATATCCCTGGTATTATTTCAGCCAGATCAATGAGGCAAAACACCAGCCCGGAACAATTGCCTATACTCCTGAGTTAATCTGGAAAATCCTTCAGGAAACACTCAACGAACTGGCCCGGAATGGGTTCGATAAGATAATAATCGTGAATGGTCATGGCGGAAACAATGCTTTCCTGAATTTCTTTGGAATGGCACAATTATCCGAGCGCCGTTCATACAGTCTATACTGGTTTCGACCCACCGACGATCCTGAAGTGGCTAAAAAAGTGGAAGAACTGACTCAGCATGATCCCTACAACGCACACGCCGGAAATGAAGAATCGTCGGTTGAGAAAGCCATAACTCCTGATCTGGTTCATCTGGAACGTGCCGGACAGCAATCCGGAGTTGATCAGGATCGTCTGAAAACCCTGCCGTATGTTTATACCGGAATTTGGTGGTATGCCAGCTATCCGAATCATTACGGCGGCGACGGAACCAAGGCCAATGCCAAGGCCGGCGAATTGGTGATTAATTCTACGGTAGATCAGCTGGTCAAAATGATTCAGGCGGTTAAAAAAGATGAAGTTGTACCTGCACTCCAAAAACAATTCTTTGATGAATCAGAAAACCCAATCAAGACCAAACAATAGGACCAAAAAGCAATTGTTTGATGCCTTTGTCGAAGGAGAAAAAATCGACCGGACTTTGTTCCGGCCTATCCTGATGCACTTTGCAGCCCGGTTTACAGGAAATACCTATGGGGAATTTGCTTCCGATCATAAGATATTGGTGAATAGCAATATCCAAACGATGGAGCATTTTGACTACGATATGGTTAGCTTGATTTCAGATCCATATCGCGAAACTTCGGCATTTGGTGCGCCGGTAACTTATCTTCCTGAAGCCGTTCCGCGCTGCGAAAAGCTGATTGTCAAATCGTGGGAAGATATTCAAAACCTGCAGCATCCGGATGTGTGCAAATGTACCCGAACCTTGGACCGAATCAAAGGAGCCGAACTTTTTCAGAAGAAATTGCAGGGAACAGTTCCGGTAATTGGCTGGATTGAAGGTCCTTTGGCCGAAGCCTGTGATTTGGCAGGAGTGAGCCAGATGCTGATGCAACTGATGATGGATCAGCATTTTTCCAATTTACTGCTTGATAAATGTACCCAAACGGCCAAAGATTTTGCCAGGGCACAAATTGAAGCTGGCTGCGATGTGATTGGAATTGGCGATGCCATTTGTTCTCAGATTGATCCGTTTACCTACGAAACCTTTGTGAAAGAGCGCCATCGCGAAATCATTGCCTATATTCATTCCCTTGGTGCCCGCACTAAACTTCATATTTGCGGCGACATTACACATATTTTGCCTTTGCTGAAAGAAGTTGGAACCGACATTCTGGATATGGATTACGATGTGGATATTTCCTATGCACGTTCGGTAATGGGAGAAAAAACGATTCTGATGGGAAATATTAGTCCGATGGTCGTTCAGAATTCAACAGCAGAAGAAGTTGAGCGCCTATCGCGCGAACTTGTAGCCAAATATGGCAATGAACGGTTTATCCTTTCGGCTGGCTGTGAAATTACGGTTGGCACACCACACGAAAATCTGATGGCGATGCGGAAGGCATGTTTATGATATTTTGTTAGAGACGCACGGCCGTGTGTCTCTACCTGTTTAAACCCAGTCACCCCGAATTTATTTCGGGGTCTGCCATTCAGTAGGTAGAGATACTGAAACCCCACCTGCCAAGCGAGCGGGCAGGAAGTTCAGGATGACTGGATCTGCGATTTTTGAAATGGTCTAACAATTTCTGCCATGTTGCTGCTATTGTAAACGTGTTTGTTTAAAGAATTTCTCCTGAATGAAAAGGGTAACGGGTCCAGGCTGGCCATTGCAGACAAGGGTTTCGTCGATTTTTACAACAGGAGTTACTTCACTTCCTGTTCCAACTATCATCATTTCGTCCATCCCGGCCAGCTCTGAAGCAAGAATACCTTCTTCAATGACTTGTATGCCGTTTCCCTGGCAAATTTCCATCACCACTTTCTTGGTGATTCCCGGCAAAATCAAGTTCGAGTCGGGATGTGTGTAAACGACACCATCTTTTACGGCCATGAAACTGGAATGAGAGCCTTCGGTAATAATTCCGTTGCGGATAAAAATGGCTTCAACAGCATCTTGCTCATGGGCATTTTCTGCAGCAAGAACATTGGGAAGCAGCGATATCGACTTGATGTCGCAACGCAACCAGCGAATATCCTCAGTTGTGATTACTTTAACCCCGTTTTCAAGCTGATCCCATTTTGTAGCAAACGGAAAGGCCGTGGCATAAATCGTTGGGTTTATGTTCTCAGGGAAGTGATGGATCCGGGTGCGACTTCCACGGGTAATTTGCAGATAAATACCTGCTTCCAGATTGGTCAGTCCGTTTTGTTCCAGAAGCGATTGAAATACCGTCTCCAACTGATTGAAACCATTAAAATCAATACGGATTTCGCGCAGACTTCTTTTGAGCCGTTCCATGTGATCGGCATACCGGAATGGTTTTCCGCCGTAATATTTAATCACTTCGTATATGCCATCGGCAAAATTAAAACCTCGGTCTTCAGGAGATATTGATGCTTCGCTTTTTGCAATCAGGCGGCCGTTTAGGTGTATCGTTTCACTCATTGTTGTTGATAGGTTATTTGTTTTCGACTCTAAAGTAAAAGAAAATGCATGACGATGCAAAACAAAAAACCTTTCTGTCTGCTCTTGCTTAATGGGGCGGTGTCGGTTCACAGGAAACCGCTGTATACGAGTATCTTATCCGTCAGCTGGTTAGCGAGGTGGTTACTGAGACTGCCGAGGTCCTCACTTCTTCAGATAACAACTTGCAGAGCGGTCTATTCGATTATTTGTTCATGAGGCTTTGTTAATGAAGCAATTCGTTAATTTATTTCTCACCATAAATTACAAGAGCACTTGAATCTATTATAACATTCCCATCAGAATATTTCTGGTTTAAGGTTTTATATACTTCTCCTTTTATTTTTTCTTTCATTCCATCGTCAGCATTGCTGAGGGCAGCCACAATAGGAGTACCGACCTCAGTCATCATGTTCCAATAAACATCAGTTGTTTTAAAGTTGAGTTTTCCAATAATTTCCTTTTCTGAAATATTCTTCAATCCTGCCTGCTTGAATAAATCAACTATGAAGCCAGGCTTAGCACAGCGAAACATTCCTGGAGAACCGGGTGCTGGTTGAGGTAAGTCCATGTTTCTATTAACGATACCCATAGTGGCTGTCACCCAGAAATTTTTTTCCGGAACATTCCAAACGGCTGTCGCAATCCTTCCACCGGGTTTAAGAACACGGACCATTTCGTTAGCTGCCAATAACATGTCAGGAAAAAACATAAAGCCCATCCGACAGCTTATGGCATCAAATGTATTATCTGCAAAAGGAAGTTCACAAACATCACAGGCCTGAGTTTCTATATTTTTTATTCCTTTACGGGTTGCATTCTCGCGAGCAATTTCAAGCATACCCGCCGAAAGATCAGTTATAATTACTTTCCCATTGGTTAGCATTGTTGCGATTGTCAATCCCGGCTCTCCAGTTCCCGCTGCTACGTCTAATATAA
>CAILJH010000048.1 GCA_903834475.1 uncultured Prolixibacteraceae bacterium
ATGACCTGGATGGCAATTGTTGGCACGGTCATGCTTCTGATCACATTTCTTACAACCAGGGAGCGAATTGTCCCCAGTGTTCAACAGAAATCCTCTGTAAAGGAAGATTTGTCTGATCTTCTGAAGAATAGACCCTGGCTAATCATGCTCAGCTTAACCATTTTGGTGTTCATTACACTTGCGATGAAAGGCGGTTCGTATGTGTACTATTTTAATAATTACGTTGATAAAGTAGCCTTGGCTAATTTTATTAGTCCGGTAATTGCCGGCTTGTCTGATTTAGGCATTAATTTCTTTGGATCAGATCCGGTTGCTGCCGGTTTTGGTTTGTTCAATGCCGGAGGTATTATCTTCATGATTGTTGGAATTTCATTTTCAAAAAAGCTGGCAGATAAATATGGCAAACGGGATGTTTATAAATACGGATTACTTGTTGCTACACTGTTTGTACTGATCTTTATCTTTTTCAAACCTGAAAATGTGCTCCTGATGTTCGGTTCACAAATTCTGCATGGATTTTTCTATGGGATAACCATACCGGTTCTTTGGGCCATGATTGCTGATGTTGCGGACTATTCAGAATGGAAAACAAAGCGCAGGGCAACCGCAATTATCTTTTCAGCGATGATGATAGGTCTTAAGACCGGGCTCTCTATCGGGGGTGCCCTGGTAGCCTGGATTTTAGGTTTATACGGATACATTGCTAAAGAAAGTGGAGTCGCAGGTCAGGAGATTATTCAACCTCATTCGGTCTCTGAAGGAGCAAGACTGCTTGTGAGCATATATCCGTCAATTCCGTTCCTTATTGGTGTTGGCCTGCTTTTCTTCTATGTGATTGACAAGAAAATGGAAACACAAATTGAAGAAGATTTGAAAACCCGCAGGAATGAAAACACATAATCTAATGACACATCAATTTCGAAATACAAAAGGAAAATCTAAAACACAATTCTAAACTTGGCTTTTTTTAAGCCTCCCCTTTTGGGGGAGGTTTGGAGGGGGCTCCAAATTATTAAAACATGAAACTAATTACCACAATTACTGCCTTAGTTTTTCTGGCGTCAATACAAACCATGGCTCAGAAAACTTTGGCTGATGCTACCAAAGGAAAATTCCTGTTGGGTGTAGCTGTTAATTCGCAACAAGTCGACGGTGTTAATCCCATCGAAACAGAGCTGATTGCTAAAGAATTCAGCGCCATTGTTCCTGAAAACTGTATGAAACCCCAACCGATCCATCCGGAAGAAAACAAATATGTATGGGATAGTGCGGATAAATTTGTCGCTTTTGGAGAAAAAAACAAGCAGGTTGTAACCGGGCATTGCCTGATCTGGCATTCTCAAATTGGCAAATGGTTCTTTATTGATGCGGATGGAAAAGATGTATCGCCTGAAGTTCTGAAAGAGCGTATGCACCAGCACATCCTCACCGTTGTTGGACGCTACAAAGGCCGCATTAAAGGCTGGGATGTTGTTAATGAGGCTTTTGAAGATAACGGTACTTACCGAAACAGTAAATTCTACCAGATTCTGGGCAAGGATTTCATCAAATATGCATTCCAGTTTGCTCATGAAGCTGATCCGAATGTCGAATTGTACTACAACGATTACAATGTGGAAACACCTGCCAAATGCGATGCAATCGTCCAACTGGTGAAAGAACTCAAGGCTGCCGGCTGCCGGATCGATGCTGTTGGCTCGCAGGCACACTGGCACATGAATTCACCAACTGTCGACGCCACAGAAACCAGCATTAAGAAACTAAAGGATGCCGGCGTAAAAGTACTTTTTACCGAATTGGATATTTCGATTCTCCCAAGTCCGTATGATGGGGCGAACGTTGCAGCCAATTTCAAGTATTCAAAGGAAATGGATCCATACAAGGAAGGTGTGCCGGACTCCATTCAGCAGAAATGGAATAAGCGCATGCTGGATATGTTCGGGCTTTTCCTGAAATACAATGATGTAGTTGATCGCGTCACTCTTTGGGGCTTGACTGATAACACAACGTGGCTAAATAATTTTCCTATCCGGGGAAGAAAAGATTATCCTGTACTTTTCGACCGCAATAACCAGCGCAAACCGGTGGTTGATGAAATGATCAAGATGGCAAAAAAATCAAAGTGATTTACTATTAGACCATTGACTATTTAGGATTAAGCGAATAAATAGTCAATGGTAAATCGTTAAATTGTAAATGCATTCAAACTGAAATTTGTGTCAGAAACAACAGAAACTTATAAACAGCAATTCAATGAAACAAGCACGGTATTTAGTTGAGAATGATTTTATGGCCGATCCGGCTGTTCATGTTTTTGAAGGAAAATTATACATTTATCCTTCTCACGACCGCGAATCGGGTATTCCGGAAAATGACAATGGCGATCATTTCGACATGAATGATTACCATGTTTTTTCTACTTCAGATATCGAAAATGAGCCGCTCACTGATCATGGTGTCGTGCTTAAAGTAAGCGATATTGCCTGGGCCGGACGTCAGTTGTGGGATTGTGATGTGGCATTTAAGAACGGCAAATACTACATGTATTATCCATTGAAAGACCAAACCGACATTTTCCGTCTGGGAGTGGCTATTTCAGAAAGTCCGGCAGGACCGTTCATTCCACAGCCCGATCCTATCCGGGCAAGTTACAGCATCGACCCTGCCATATTTGAAGATACCGATGGAACTCAATACATGTATTTTGGCGGTTTATGGGGTGGCCAGTTGCAACGTTACAAAGACAATAAAGCTTTGGAAAATGCCTGTTTGCCTTCAGGAGACGAATTGGCTTTACCATCACGGGTTGTTCGTTTGTCAGAAGATATGCTTGGTTTTGCTGAAGAACCCCGTCCGGTAATTATCCTGAATCCCGATGGAACTTCGATGAAAGCCGGGCAGACAAACCGTTTTTTCGAAGCTTCCTGGATGCATCGATACAAGGGCAAATATTATTTCTCTTATTCGACAGGTGATACACACTTATTGTGCTATGCTATTGGAGACAATCCTTACGGACCTTTTACCTACCAGGGAGTGATTCTGACTCCGGTTGTCGGATGGACAACCCATCACGCTATTGCCGAATTCAAAGGAAAATGGTACTTGTTTCATCACGACAGTGTTCCTTCAGGAGGAAGAACCTGGTTGCGCAGCCTGAAAGTGGTCGAACTGGAATATGATGAAGACGGAACGATTAAGACTATTGACGGTGGCGGTGATAATGCGTAATATTATGAAAATCAAATCCCAGCGCCCACTCTGAAGAAAATCTATGAATATGATGTTGCTACAAAAAAGGGTGAGAAAATCGAAGTGGAAAGGATGTGATGACTTTAAAAGAAAACCGGTAAACTTCCAGACATCAGGGAAGTCAAGCCTTTCTGATATTGAGTAGAACTTGAATTGGCGATGTGATTTCAAAAATGAAAAAATAATTTTGGTGACTGACAAAAACACCACTAAAATAAAAGGTATTTTTGAGTGATGCGGAACATCAATTCTGAAAATCAATGAACAGGAACTATATGAACCATTCAAACTTATTCGGAAGACCTTTAATCTTAACGATACTGCTTTCAATTTCAATAGGAATCCAGGCTCAGTCCAGATTGAATTTTGGCCTGAACCAACCGCAAGATGCTGCAACTTTACCTGTTTCTGTTACAAAACCTCAGGTATCAATCCGGAAAGCGAAAGTGGTAGTTTCGGCTGAAATTCAAAAAATAACTGAAAACGAATACCTGCTTTCTACGGGTTGGAAAATGGCTGAAGCAGATCAGGTTATCAAAGCAGATCAATCCATATTTAATCCTGATTTGAATACTTCCGGATGGTACAATGCCACTGTTCCAGGAACCGTGTTAACCACTTTGGTTGATCAGGGAGTTTACCCCGATCCGTATTTCGGCCTGAACAACCTGTCTGTTCCGGACTCACTTTGCCGGAAAGATTGGTGGTACCGTTTGCAGGTTAAGCTTCCAGAAAATATCGCCGGAAAAACCATCCGACTGCTTTTCAACGGAATTAATTACAAAGCCGATATCTGGATGAATGGCAAATTGCTTGGCCGGATTAACGGAGCATTTCAGCGCGGAGAGTTTGATGCTACCGGTTCGATAAACCTTCAGGGTAAAAATATTCTGGCGGTTCATATTTTCCCGCCAAATAATCCGGGTATTCCTCAGGAGGAATCGCTTAAAGCAGGCCCTGGACCAAATGGCGGGCAATTGTGTCTGGATGGACCAACATTTATTTCGTCCGAAGGTTGGGACTGGATTCCGGGAATCCGCGACCGGAACATCGGCATTTGGCAGGATGTGCGACTCCGTTTGACCGATGCCGTTACAATTTCTGATCCTCAGGTGATTACCGATTTGCCTTTGCCTGATACAAGCAGCGTAGCGATTACCATCAAATCCGGAATCCGGAACAATTCATCCAAAGTTCAACAGGTAATCGTCAGCGGGCAGATTGAAAACTTTGAATTCAGCAAAAGTTTGGAATTACAACCGAACGAATTTAGAACGGTTAGCTTTTCTCCATCCGAATTTCCTCAGTTAAACCTTAAAAATCCAAGACTTTGGTGGCCAAATGGATATGGTCGTCCGGAATTGTATAAGCTGAAGTTACAGGCAAAGCTTGAAAATGGCAACCTTTCTGATCAGCAAAGTGTGCGTTTTGGAGTCCGTGAATTTTCCTATGAATTGTCGGTTGCCCAACCCGAAAAAACTATGTGGCGTGTCGAATTCAATCCGGTGAAGGCTGCGGGTAAAGACATGTTCAACAACGTTGACCGAACCGATGTTGGTCAGGAAACTTTTATTTCAAAACTGGCCGATACCGCAGATCCTTCGTTGCTTACTTCCATCAGTAAAAATAGCGACAATCCTTTCCTGACAATCAAAGTAAACGGAGTGCCGGTATTCTGTAAAGGCGGAAACTGGGGTATGGACGATGGCATGAAACGGGTTTCGCGCGAACGGCTGGAACCCTATTTCAAACTTCACCGGGATGCCAATTTCAACATGATACGGAACTGGACCGGCGAAAGTACCGAAGCGGTTTTCTATGACCTTTGCGACGAATACGGGATGTTGGTTTGGAACGATTTCTGGCTTTCGACCGAAGGATACAACCTGAATGTGAACGATAACAACTTGTTTATGGCCAATTCGACGGATGTGGTGAAGAGGTTCCGAAACCATCCTTCTATTGCCATTTGGTGTCCGCGCAACGAAGGATATGCCCCGTTACAGATCGAGCCACAACTTCAGTCGCTTATTGCAACAGAAGACGGAACACGATTGTATCAGCCAAACTCGCGTAACCTGAACCTTCGCCCAAGCGGACCATGGAATTATTTGACCGATCCTGCTGAATATTTCAGGAATATTGCCGAAGGATTTTCTACTGAACTGGGAACACCGTCGGTACCTACTGCTGCGACCATTCGTTCATTTATGCCTGAAGAAGATCAGTGGCCAATCAGCGATACCTGGTATTACCACGATTTGCACGACGGACAAAAAGATTACCTGAAAGCAATTGAAACGAAATATGGCAAAAGCGCCAATCTGGATGACTTTTGTAAAAAGGCTCAATTGGTGAATTACGACAGCCACCGTGCCATGTTCGAAAGCTGGAACAGCAAAATGTGGAATAAAGCCAGCGGAATGCTTTTGTGGATGAGCCATCCGGCCTGGCCAAGCATGGTTTGGCAAACCTATTCGTGGGATTTCGAGACTTTTGGTTCTTATTTTGGCTCGAAAAAAGCCTGCGAGCCACTCCATATTCAATTGAATCTGAACGACAACAAAGTGGTTGTAATCAATACATCATTGAAACAATATAACCAGTTAAACGCCACCCTCGAAATCTATGATTTGAAAGGGGAAAAATTATACACCAAAACCAATCCAATCAAGGTTTTGGCCGATCAGTTAGCCAATTGTTTTGCGGCTGAGATACCAGCCGGATTGCCATCGGTTTATCTTCTGCGTTTGAGCCTGACCGAAGGAAAGAAGGTTTTGTCGCAGAATGAATACTGGAAAAGTAATCATCCGGATGGTAATTTCAATGTATTTAATAGTCTGGCAGAAGTAGATTTGGCAGCAAAAGTGATCAAACAGGAAACGGGTAAGGTGACATTTGTGATTTCCAACCCAACCAAATCAACAGCTATTGATCTGAAATTCAATCTTCGTGATCCAAAAAGTGGCAAAATTCTTCTTCCGGCCAACTTCTCCGACGGATATTTCACGCTGCTTCCCGGTGAGAAAAAGCAAATGGCTGTTGAATGGAATAGTTCCGTGCAAAAGAATCCTGAGGTCATTGTGGAAGGCTATAACCTGAAGTCGCAATCGTTGTTTATTTTCAGATAGGATATTTCAATTTGCCACAGATTTTTGGAATTTCCATAAGGGAAGCATGACTTGTGTCGAGGTTGATTTCTTTGGTTACGTTCTATTCAAAACTGATAAATCTTACCCAGTCTGTATTTCTTTCAATTTCCTTTTTAAAGCGATCGAAGTATCTGTAATTGACAGTCCGCCTTTCCCGGTGCATTTTACACATGAAGGCATTGATTTACCAACTCGTGAAACAGTTTGAATAACCTGGTCAAGGGGAATGACTTCATCAAAACCTGAGATGGCCATAATTGCGGAAGAATAAGCATTTATTGCAGCACTAATGTTTTTTCCAAGACAGGGTACTTCCACCCGGTCGGCAACCGGATCGCACACCAACCCAATCATGTTCTGAATGGCCATGGAGGCTGCTCCCAAAGCTTGTTTTGCAGTTCCTCCCATCAGCTGAGCAACTGCTGCTGCAGCCATCCCTGAAGCGGCGCCACATTCGACCTGACAGCCATGTTCTTCAGCCGAAAATCCAGGGCCTTGTGCAAAAAATGCCCCAATAACTCCGGCAGCAAAATAGGCTTTAACCAACTCATTGTTTTCTGAACCAATATTTTCAGCAACAGCACGCAGCAATCCTCCAACCGTTCCACACGAACCGGCCGTTGGAACAGCTACAATCACCTCCATACTGCTTTTTGATTCCATTAATGCAGTAACATTGGCAATGATGCGATTAATAACCGAGTCTTTAAGTTTGCCCTCTACTTCTGCCTTTTCTATCAAGTGCGATTGTTGTGGTAAAATCCGATCTTGGTAATATGTTCCTTTTAATCCTGTATCAATACTACGGTGAATGATTTGAATAATATCAACCATTTTCAGGTTTAATTCCCTTTCATTTAATCCGCTAAGACACATTTCATAAGTAAGTCCCAATTCCCCTAAATCTGCATTGTTCTTTTCAGCGTAATCAAACAACGTCTGCAATGAATCGAATGGCATTTCGGTTCTTCTGCCCGCTATGACAGGCATTATTGGATGGACAACAGAAATATCGTTTATTTCGGGGTAATTTTGAAGTTGATCTATAAATTCAGGAGAAAAAGGAAATGATGATTTAAATTCCAAAAAGGTAAATTCTTCCTTTTGCTGAGATAAAAATTCAATATCCGGAGGAATACTGTTTTTTAGTTCTTCCGAAATACCGGATTTCCCTTGAATAAAAATGATCAATTCATGCCATTCTCCATTTAAGGTCACATTAAAACCATTGATAGATCTGATTTCAAAAGAGCCGCCTCCCAAAGAGACAGCTATTATTTCTACTTTCTTTTCTGAAATCCCCCACAATGTAAGTCGCACAGTATTGGCATGTGAAGTTGTGAAAGAACTAACCTGATATTCGATTGAAATACCTTTTTCGATAGCGAGGCTCTCTGAATTTCTGATTTGTTCATCGGTAATATCAAGTCCCAATAAACCACCTTCGATACCTATGGTCGTCCCCTGCTCTCTGTAATTGGGAGCCCAGGCACCGTCGCGATCAAATTCAACAAGAGCTTTCACCAACCGATCGTTTAATATATCGACTGCTGTCTTTGCTATCCGCCAAGATGCTGCAGTATGCGAACTTGACGGTCCCCGCATTACCGGACCGATCACGTCGTTAAATATACCAGGTAATTTTTTCATTTTCTTTTTCCATTTCTGGTTTTCACTTATTCAAACAGGTTTATATCGCGTCCAAATGAATTTTCAAATGAATTGTTATAGATGTCGGTTGCAACGGTATAATCCTGAATAGCAATTCCTACACTTTTAAAAACAGTTATTTCGTCTTCTGATTCTCTGCCCGCAATTTTATTCAGGCAAAAATCGCCGATCTCCCCCAATATGTTACTTTTCTGAATAATCCCCTCCGCCATTGGTTTTATGAAATCTCCACTTTCACTAATACATGATTCAATCTGGTCGACATACACTTTTGCATCCCTTAAGATATGGGGGTCAAGTTCCTGCATATGCGGCTGAAAAGAACCAATTGCATTAATATGAACTCCTTTTTTTAATACTTCTTTTTTGAAAAGTGGCTCTGTTGAATTGGTAGCTGTACAGATGATATCCGCCTCATTTATAATTGAAGTATCACTGGTATAAACCATTTCTATCTGGAATTTCTCTCGCATTTCCCTGATAAATCGATCCGCATTATTTTTGTTTTTGTCAAAAACCAGCACTTTTTTAATGTCTCTTTCACATGCCACAGCTTCCATCTGAGTCCGGCCCTGTGCACCGCTACCAAATAGTGCGAGGGTATTCGCATCTTTCCTGGCAAAATATCTTGTAGCCAGTCCACTGGCTGCACCGGTACGCAATGCTGTCAGATATTCCCCATCCATGATCGACAAAATTTCGCCGGTATCCGCATCAATTATTAAAACGATTCCCTGGATAACCGGAAGTTCCGGATTAAAACCGTTTGCACGCTGAGTGAGGAATTTTACTGATATTTTCTTTTCTTTCTCAACGTAAGCTGGCTTAAAAAGCATCATCATTTCGTTGGAAGGAAGTTTGGAAACAAAACGTAAAGGCACAAAACTTTCTTTGGAAGACAATAAAGAAAAAGCCCGTTCCATGCTGTCAATGGCCTGTTTCATGGAGTAATATTGTTTTATTTCTCCGGCAGTTATCAATCTGATCGGTTTTCTCATGTCAATATCTCCATTATTTTGCCCCAACCGGCAGATTTTGTTTTAAATATTTCAGCATAGTCATTCGCAAATGCATGGTGGTATTGTCCCTTTCGTTGATACTGTGCGTTCTCATTGGATATTCCACCATCGAAAAATATTTATTCTGCTTTATCAGTTCGTTTACCAGCATCTCACAACTTTGGTAGTGACAATTATCATCACCCGACCCATGAATTAAAAGAAGGTTTCCCTGAAGGTTTTTAGCATGGTTAATCGGGCTTCCATCGCGATATCCCTCTTCATTGTTTTTCGGCAGATTCATATATCGCTCCTGATAAATATTATCGTATAATTTTTGATCGCTTATAAATGCGATTGCAATACCGGTCTTATAAATTTCAGGATATCTGAACATGCAGTTTAAGGTATTGGAACCGCCTCCGCTCCAACCCCAGATGCCCATGCGATTTGAATCGACAAAGTTCCATTCCGTTATTTTTCGGGCACATGCCGCCTGATCCTGAGGTGCAATAATTCCAATTTTTTTATAGACACATTTTCTCCAGTCCCGTCCGCGTGGCGAATTCGTTCCCCGGTTATCAATGCTTATTACTAAATACCCTTCCTGAGCCAGTAACTGGTCCCATAAATTCCCATTCCAACTGTTCTGCACAGTAGCACTGGCAGGCTCACCATAAATAAAAAACATGACCGGGTATTTTTTCTCCGGATTGAAATTGAGCGGTTTAATCATCCAGGCATCAAATTCCAACCCGTCATTTGTTTTGATTTTGAAAAACTCTTTTTCAGGAATAGTATATTCAGCCAGTTTGGCAACCAGCTGTTTATTATCTTCCAAAACCCGGATTACTTTATGATCGGGAAGTGAGATGACAGAATAAATTGGTGGTGTACCGGCGTTTGAAAAAGTATGGATGGCAAATTTACAATCGGGTGAAATGTTATAGGAATGTTGCCCTGTTTGATTGGTTGGAGTGAGACGTTCCGGTTTCCCTTGACCGCTTAATTGACTCCTGAATAGATAACGCTGTGTAGCATTTTCGGGCGAAGCGATATAATATGCCCATCCATTTTCCGGATCGATTTTAAGTAATTGAATCACTTCAAATTTGCCAGAAGTAACCGGGGTAATTTCTCCATTGTTGCGGGAAACCCTGTTCAGATGCAGCCATCCGGTGTTGTCGCTCAACCAGGTAAATTCCTTTCCTTCATTCAACCAGGTAAGATTATCATGGATATCAAGCCAGGTTTCAACTTTTTCGGTGTAAACTGCTTTTGATCTACCCGATGCGGAGTTTGCAAAATAGACTTTGTTGGTGTTTTGCTCACGATTAAGTTGCTGAATGATCAGTTCATCCGATGAGTTTGCCCAGTCCATCCTCGCCAGATAATGGTTTCTTGGATCGCCGGGAATATCCATCCAGGTAATCTTTTTATCTTCAAGAGTTATGGAACCAATTTTTGCAGAAGAGTTATCGGTTCCTACTTTGGGGTACGGTAAAGGAATTATTTTTGGATAAATTGAATCGATATTATTAATGAGGTAGAAGGTGCCCGTGCCTTCAGAGTCTAATTGCCAGAAAGCGATTTTTTTGCTGTCGGGGCTCCACCTGAAACCATCGCGGCAATCCAGTTCTTCTTCATAAGCCCAATCGAAAGTGCCGTTAATGATATGGTCATTACCATCTTTTGTTAATTGCTCAACCGTTCCGTTATCAAGAGATTGCACATAAATATTGTTTTTATAAACGAATCCAAGCTTTTTGGCATCGGGCGAAAATTTGGCAAACATCAGACTTGCAGGCTCCATAGCAGCTCCCATTTGAGTCAGCTTTCCCGCTTTCAGGTCGAGTACCCAATAATCGCCTCGTGTGTGGTAGCGCCATACTTTTCGAGTGTTGGTAAAAATCAATAATTTAGTATTATCGTCCGACCAGAAATAGTCTCTAATCATTAAAGGCGTTTTCCCTCCGGAAGGAATTAAACTGGTGGCAGAAATTAAAACTTCTCTTTTGCCCGATTCAGCATCGTAGGTAACGATATCCTTTCCACCTGTAGCCGTATTTTCTTCCAGTGCTGAATACCTTTTGTTGTCTTTCATCCAGCGGACTGTATTTATTCCTTTTGATTGAAATGTATTGTTTTTATAAAGGTCTTCAAGAGTTAGCTTCGACAATGTTCTGTTTTGAGCAGAACCCTCAAGAACAGGAACAACGAAAAGGAAAATTATTAAAATGATAGCCGGTGATTTTTTCATGATTGTTTCTATTGGTTATCGGATTCGGTTGTACAAGGCTCCCTTTGTTGTTTTGAATTCAGTAGATCTGTCTTTCTTGTTTTTGCAAGAAACCTTGTAAGTTTTGACTGAAATGTATTTTTCCATTTCCGCACCTAAAGATAAATTTATTTTACATGAAGTTCACTTCATCACAAGCAACTGTGTCATAATTCTTCCAATTACGTCAACGGTTATGTAACTACACGCAAGAAATAAAATAGTCTGAACTCAGAAGGACAAAATACATTGACTAACTTTTGCTTGCAATTTCCATCAGCAAGCTCAGAAGTATCATCAACTTCAGGACTTTGTTTTATGTTTTTTGATTACTTGTTCTCTTTCCAAACCAGTGCTTCTGCAGCTTGCAAAGGGTTTTCGCCTATTAAAATCTGGCTGTTTTCAGGGATCCGGAATTTGAATGGCTGACCGGTGTAATTCACTGCAACCCAAAACCCATCACGCCATTCGATATAAACTCCTTTAGGCAGATCTTCAATTTCGATACCGGCATTTCTGTATACCTGACGAATCATTTCACGTTCAAACCGGCCATCAGTGGAGTAAGCTCCCACATAAGTCACGGTTCCCTTGCCTAACTTTCGTGTGGTAGCTGCTGCTTTTCCGGCATAATACTGGTCGGCATAGGAAGCTAAGACCTCTGTTTCGGGTTCAGGAGAAAGGATATCGCTCCAGCAATTCCAGGTATAACTGTTGTCTTTTGTGCTTATTTTTCCTGAATCATCAGGTAGCAGCATATCGAAGAAATCGACTTTTGCTCCCAGTAACGAAATAATTGGAACAGCCCAGCTTCCTTCAAAAAAATGCCCGTTTTTGTCTTTCACTCCACTACGACACGACAAAATAAGGTGACCGCCATTTTCAACATATTCTGTCCATTTTTTCACCAGCTTTTCGTCAATAAGTTGGTACGCCGGGGCAATCAGAATTGAATAGTTTGAAAAGTCGTCAGTTTCAGAAATGAAATCCATGGGTGCTCCCGTTGATTTTACTGCTGAAGTGTAATTATTCCGGTTTCTCCAGGTATTCCAGGAGGTGGTTTGTCGTTGCAGATCAAGATCCCACATTACATCATGGCTCCAAAGTATCGCTGTTTTACGTTTGGCTAATTTCTCCGGCAGAATGGCATTGGCATCGAAGTTTGCACGTAGTATTTTCAGATCCTGAATTCCCTGAATAAATTCCTTTCCACCTTGCGACAAGTTAACGCCGTCCGTCCCCACAATCCCTTCATGATACATTTCACTGGTTCCGAGAAGATGGCGGTATCGATAAGTACAAACAAAAGAACACCCTCCGCCAAAGGCCTGCATGAGCCACATGTGCACTGTTCCAGGTAAAAGTTGCGGATTAATGGATGCCCAGTTCACCTGCCCGGGCTGTAGTTCCATTATGCCAGTTGTTCCTTTGATCGGACGATAATAGTCGTTTGCCTCATACAAACGATAAGGGTTACCGGTTCTGAAATTCACACCTCCAAGCTCATTTCGCCCACTCACCGGGTAAAGGGTATAGGTCGGAAAATCGAGATGGTCTGATAAACGTGGGTCAGCTGATGTGCAGACATTGGTGTAATTGGTTGTAATCCATTGGCTGGGCTGGATGTATTTTCGCAGCAGGTCTGATTGATGATTTAGAAACCCGGCAGTTACACTCGCGGTGTACCGTTGAAAATCAAGCAAGGCATGTGGACTGAGCTTATCTTCGCCGTTCATCGCTTCGTTAGGAATTAATACCTGCTCAAAATTGTCGTATCGGGTACTCCAAAAATTTCCAACCCATGATTCGTTCAATTGGCCAATGATACCATATTTTTTTTTCAGCCATTCCTGAAATGCTTTTCGCGATGATGGACTGTAATCGGGCGTGGCCAATGGTTCGTTATCGATTTGCCAGCCCATGATTCGTGTATCTTTTCCGTAATGTTCAGCCATTGCGATAACAATCTGATCAACCAAAGCCAGGTACCGGAGATTGGCCAATGAGGCATTGGCTCTTACCCCATGTTCTTTGCGCTGCCCGTCGGAACCAACCAGGTAGATTTCAGGATATTTTTCACCCATCCAGGCAGGTGGGCAAAGCGTAGGTGTGCACATGATTACCTTCATCCCGGCTTTAGCAGCCAGATCAATCGCTTCATCAAGCCAACCAAATTCAAATTTACCTTCTTCAGGTTCCAGAAAGGTCCAGGCAAAGTCGGCAAAATGGGTGAACTCAAAACCCAGTTTTCCCATGTTATTCAGGTCGTGCTCCCATTGCGATCGGGGCCACTGTTCCGGATAATAATAGGCTCCAATACTCATCAGGTCCTTTTTTGGAAAAAATACTGAAGGACTTCGTTCATCTGACTGAGTCTTGAGACTTTTCTTTTGTGCCCGAACTTGGCTGAAACACAAAATCATAACTAAAGGAAGGAGAAGACACATCCTTCCAAAAAAACGGAACTTCTTCATAGTGACTGTTTAATAGCAACTCAATTCTTTATAACCTGATGATGAATACCATCTTATCTTCCTTTATGCTTTTTCAGGTAGGCACGCCAGGTGATGGCCCAGCGTTTGGGGTCGTCCATGCAGCTTTCTTCCATTTTATGAACTACTGAACGATGTGGAGCTGACTTTACCGTTTCCGGATCTAAATGAGCTTCTTCAGCTATATGCCGTAAACCGTCGAGAAATTCATCCAATTCGGCTTTCGAATACGATTCGGTAGGCTCAATGGTGAACGGTTCAGGAACAATAAAAGGATGGTGGCTCGACCAGAGGTGAAATCCAAAATCGCACATCCGGAGAGAGATATCGTGTGTTCCCACGCCTGTTTCCTGGTATAATTTGTCCCAGGAATAGCGCACCTGCTCAATTCTTCGTTTTCCGCCGGGGTATGGAGACGTAGCTCCGTCGATTTCGATAATATTGGCCAGCATGTAATTGTTGTTCAGTACTGCAATGCGGGCAACTTCTTCAAGCCCTTCGGCACCAAGACTTCTGATCCAGGCATAGGCCCGAAGGATGACCGGAAATGCGCCATAGAAAACACGCGATTTACCGATGCTGTATTCGTTGCCCCAATCCAGACGGTATTTTTTTCCATCGAAAGCAACTGTTGGTTCTGGCAGATATGGTTTCAGCTCGTTGGTCACACCCAATGCGGCACCGGCAGGTCCTCCGCAGCCATGCGGAGTTGCAAACGTTTTATGCAGGTTGAAGAAACACATGTCGAAACCAGCTTCGCGGGCACGCGTAATTCCCAAAATACCGTTGGCATTGGCCTGATCGTAACCGCAAATTCCTCCGGCTTCATGCACAATTTTTGTAAACTCGTCAATCCGGGGATTGAACATGCCAATGTCTTCCGGATTAGTAATGAATAACCCAGCAGTACGGTTCGAAACCACGCGTTTTAACTCTTCAATGTCGGGGAATCCATCCTTATCGGGAAAGACCGTAATGATTTTGTAGCCTTTCACCGCGGCGGCAGCAGCATCGGATGGATGCGAGAAAATGGTGGTGATCAGCTCGTCGCGCTGGTCGGCTTCTCCGCGCACTTCATGGTATTTCTGCATGATGGAAGCCATCACCAGAATGGCATGCGAACCCGAACTGGGCTGAAAACTAAAAGCATCCATTCCTGAAATCTCGCGGAAATACCCATCCATTTCATGAATAATCTGCAAAGCACCCTGTACAGTGCTTTCCGCCTGATCAGGATGCAGTTTGCTGGCTTTGTGGCTTCGAACGATCGTTTCGTTTACCTTCGGATTGTACTTCAGGGTACAGGTTCCCTGACCAATATCAATGTTGAGGTCGGCACCTAAGGTTTCCTGCGACAAACGCAGAAAATGTTTTAAAACCCTCATCTGACTTACTTCAGGCAAGGCAGGTTTGTTTTTCCGGACTAAATGTTTCGGCAGCAAGTCGGCAACTTCACCCAATTCGTTTTGTATTTCGGGTTCCACTTCCGGAACTAAAATTCCTCTTTCGCCCGGAACACTCAATTCAAAAATGATTTCTTCGTCCCATTTGGCCTGATGAAAATTCCGTAAGCGGCTATCTTTTTTTATTTCCATGATGGTGTGATTTCTCTGTTGAAAATGGTTTAACTAATTACTTCCCTGATGGCATCAATCAAGGTGTCCAGATCATCTTTGGTATGATTGTCAGTCACACAGAACAGAGCGCAATTGAGAAGTTCGGGGAATTCAGGGCTGAGGTCTTTCATTCCGAAAATTCCTTTTTCGAGCAAAGCCTGATTAATAGCTGCTACCGTTTTTTTGGTTCCTGAAAAATCAATCACAAATTCTTTAAACATGGAAGCGTTAAACCGGAGCCGGACACCTTTGAGTTCAGCCAGGCGTCGCGCAGTGTAATTGGCATAGCTGACCAGCTTTTTACCCAGATCGACCATCCCGTGGGGTCCCATCAGCGATAAATAAACAGCGGTAGAAATACCGTACAATGCAGACGCAGTTCCGATAAATTCTTTTCCTTTTTCACGGCCATCAAAGGAGGTTCGGCTATAGGCCACATCGTTGAAATTCCATTCGCCTTCCTTTTCATTTCGGGTTACGCCAAACAGACGCGAAGGATATTCCATCACATATTTTTCTTCGTCGCGGCTCGAAATAAAACCGGCTACCGAACCACCAAAATACATGTGGTTTCCAAGCGACTGAATATCGCCGCAGCAAATGTCAGCACCGTATTGGCTTGGAGGAGTTAAAACACCAAGCGATGACGGATCGGTTCCAACAACCACTTCGCCGCCAATGCCATGAATCCGGTAAGCAATTTCCTGACCCTGTTCCTCAATAAAACCCAGATAGGAAGGGTTTTCGAAATAGATACCGGCAATGTTGAGGTTTAGCTTTAAGCTCAAATCATCCAGATCCATCATCCCGGTTTCCAGGTGGTGTTTTACCATCGTGAGCTTCATTAACGGATGGCAATAATTATAAATGACCTGGAATCGGTCGGGTGAAATAGTATCGGAGAGGAGCATTTCGCTGCGTCCGGTAATTCGTCCGGCCATGCGCACCGAAGTGCTGACAGCTTGCCCCCAGTCGTAGGTAGGCACGTTCACCACATCGAAATCGAGTAATTCGGCCATCAGGCTTTCGTACTCGAACAAGGTCTGAAACCTTCCGTGATCTTCGTAAGGTTCGCCGGCATAAGCGGTCAGAAACTCCGAACGACCGGTAATTTCGTCGCAAATGGCAGGTACGTAATTGTTGACACAACCGCCACCCAGAAAACTAAGTTGGTCTTCGCAGCTTATATTTTTTGCCAGAATTTTTTCGACATGCTTTTTGAGCAATACTTCCGATAGGATTGCTTTTGGAATCTTCATTTTATCTCGAAACCGCAAGTGTTCCGGAATATCTTCGTACAATTGGTCAATGTCGGTTATCCCAATTTTTTTCATCATGGCTTCTTTATTGGCCGGGACTGAATTGGGAATGTATGGATGAATAAAGTCTTTTTTGGTGTTCATAATCTACTATTTAAAGTAAAAGGGTAAGGTTTTAAGCAATTCCTCCGCCGTCAACAACCAGGTGTGAACCAGTTACCCATGTTGAAAGATTGCTGGCAAAGAACAAAACGGTATTGGCAACATCTTCTGTGGTGCCGATCCGCTCAAGAGGGCGACCGGTAGCGCAACTCTGTTTATAATCTTCATTATAAGTTCCTCCCAACTGTTCACATTCGCTGCGAAGCATTGGAGTATCAATATCTCCTGGACAAACCGTATTTACCCGGATGTTATATTTCCCGAAGTCAATTGCCATTGCACGGGTCATGTTTAATGTCCCGCCTTTCATGGCGCAGTATGCCACTGCATTTTCGCCACCTTTGAGTGACCAGCCCGAACCTGTATTAATAATGCTTCCGCCTCCATTTTTGATCATGTAAGGGACTGCATATTTTGTCATCAGGTATTGACCTTTCAATGAAACATCGAGGGCCAGATCCCATTCTTCAGGCTCAAGGTCCACGGCATTTTTTCGGATGGCAATTCCGGCATTATTGAATAAGATATCAATCTTTCCAAAAACCTTAACTGTTTGGTCGATGGCATTTTTGCATTCATCGGCTTTGCGGACATCGCATTTGACGAAAATGGCATTTCCACCGAGGCTTTTAATTTCTGATACTGCCGCATCACCATTGGCTTGATTGATATCGAGAATGGTAACTGAAGCGCCAAAGGCCGACAGTTTTTTTGCTGTCCCAAGGCCAATTCCTGAAGCTCCGCCCGAAATAATGGCAACTTTGCCTTCAAGTGATATTAACTCCAACGCATTTTTTAGGATGTTCATATGATTTTTTTTTAATTGGCTATTATGCTATATTTCAGTGGTTAAATTTTCCCTGTGAGTTGACCGTCTCATAAATTATCTGAAGATAAACTTATTATTTTAAGATCCTGTAACTTTCGCTCACCTGCAAGTAAGAAAAACAGTTGGAACGGAGATCCCAATAGGGAACAGTTGAAGATCAGATAGAAATTTAGACTTTGACTGTATATTGCTTTTAGAAAAAGGCAGGTCAGTCCACCTGAATTTTTAATTGATCCGTCAATTATTAGAACGCCCCAAGTCCATTTTCCAGAGCATTAAAGTACTGTTCCTTATTAAAAGAATACATGAATGGTGCCTTATTTGCCGCACCGCTGAAATACTTCTCTTTTTTTTCTAAAATGCCATAAGAAAGTATTTTTCTGTTGAAATTGCCCCTGTCGAGCTTTTTGCCCAGAATGGTTTCATAAATTTTTTGAAGGCTTTTCAACGGAAACTCTTCGGGTAATAAGTTAAACCCGATAGGTAAATAGTTTAACTGAAATCGTAATTCCCTGAACGCAGTTTCGATAATCAGATTATGATCGAAGGTTAGTTCAGGCACACTTTCCAGATCAAACCACTCACACTGTCTTACATCGTCACTTAGCGGACTGACCTGTTTATACTGAACCAATGCAAGATATCCCAGAACAACAAACCGTTGCAGGAAGAAATTATAATTGAGTTGATTATCCTGACGTTGATCATTAAGGAATAATTCACGTTCTTTTTCGGCACGGTTTACAGCACCAAAAACTCCAAAATGCTTCAAATAAACAGAATCTAAGCCGGTAAATAGTTTCAGAAGTCGCTCGGCTGCCGTGATCAGCTCATCTTCTTTCAATACAAAACCGCCAGGAAGTGTCCATAATTCAGCGTATGCCGTACGTAAAAGCAGAACCTTTACCTTATTGTCATCGAAACCAAAGATTACATTATTAATAGCGACCGAAGGCAAAACGTATTTGTCCGGATTTGTCTTGAATTCTTCTGTAAACAAAATATCGTCCATCTTTTTCTTTGGTGCTTTAAACTGATTTGATTGTGTACTTTACTACAAAAGAATAGCTTTTTTTGATTCTTTCAAAAATAAATATTAATATTGAGTCGCAATGACTCAATAAATTATTCATTTTGGTTGAATGGATATTTTTTGAAATGATTCATCAACACCTAAAAGTAAACATTATGAAAAAATCGATTTTATCACTGCTTGTTGTTGCTCTGGTTTTGCTTTTTAATTCCTGCTCTAATAAGGGAGAAACATTACCACGAACTGTTTGCTTTGATGACGGATGGAGATTTATAAAAGATAATCCGCCAAAAGCAGAAGATCCCACTTTCGATGATTCAAGTTGGCGTTTACTTGATTTGCCACACGACTGGAGTATCGAAGATTTGCCGAACCAAACAAAGGATAGTATTGTTGGACCTTTTTCCAAAGCTTCTGTCTGTAAAATGGGGACTGGTAACACGGTTGGCGGGACAGCATGGTACCGGAAAACCTTTAAGGTGGATAAGAGCAACAAAAGCAAAGTCGTTTACCTTCAGTTTGACGGCGTGTATATGAACTCCGACGTTTGGGTTAACGGGAAACATGTTGGAAATCATCCGTACGGATATACTTCCTTCTATTTCAACATTACACCATTTTTAAACGCTGTAGGAGAAAATAATACGGTTGCTGTTCAGGTAAAGGACGAGGGATTTAATGCACGGTGGTATTCCGGTTCAGGTATTTACCGGCATACCTGGCTTACTTTTACTGATCCGGTTCATATTCCTACATGGGGTACGTTTATTACAACGCCGGAAGTAAGTGAAAAATCGGCAATTGTATCGGTTAAAACTAAAGTGCTGAATGAAGGCCAAAATGAAACCGATACTGAAATAAGTATCGATATTATTGATGCACAAGGCAAAGTTGTTGGCAATGAAAAAAGCAAATCGACAATTGCAGCCGGAGCATCGTATGAATTTTCTCAAAATATAACGGTCAACAATCCAACACTTTGGAATTTAGATAAGCCAGAACTTTATCAGGCTAAGGTTTCTGTTACTTCGGAAAAAAATTCTGATCAGGAAACCTACACCTTTGGAATCAGGAGCATCCACTTTGATGCCCAAACAGGGTTTACTTTAAACGGAAAGACAATCAAACTAAAAGGAGGCTGCTTCCATCACGACAATGGGCCACTTGGATCAGCCGCCATCGACAGGGCTGAAGAACGTAAAATCGAAATCATCAAAAAAGCAGGATTCAATGCAATCAGGTGCAGTCACAACCCGCCGTCGCCTGCTTTTCTGAATGCCTGCGACCGAAATGGAATAGTGGTTATCGACGAAGCATTCGACATGTGGGAACAATCGAAAATGGCTATGATGGCCATGTTATCGCACAAAGGAGGTAATATGGAACCTCCTGCAGACTATTCGAAATATTTTAAAACATGGTGGAAAAGGGACATTGAATCGATGGTGACCCGCGACCGGAATCATCCTTCTGTGATCATGTGGAGTATTGGAAACGAGATTATGGAAGCAGCAGACACTTCGGGTTTGAGGATTGCCACAAACCTGGTGAACGAGGTAAAGAAATACGATACTTCAAGAGCTGTGACCGAAGCACATGTGGATATGGGAGAAGCCTTTGGAGGCAAGAGTACATGGGAGAGCCGGACACCACATTTTGCTTTACTGGATGTTGTAGGTTACAATTATGGATACTTAAGATACGAGTCCGATCATGCGAAATATCCTGAAAGAGTGTTTTACGGCTCTGAAACAAATCCTCCGCTTGCGTATGAAAACTGGAGATTAGTTGAGAAGATGCCCAATGTTCTTGGTGAGTTTACCTGGTCGGGAATGGATTACCTGGGCGAAGCAGGAACTGGTATTCCCCGATTGATGGATGAGGAATTTCTAAGAAAAGCCGGAAATAATCCAATGGCTATTATAATGCAATTTTTTAATCCTGTTTCCTGGCCTGCCATCAGCAATTATCAGGGCGACCTGGATCTTATCGGGAATTACAAAGTACCTTATTACTATCGCCACGTGGTGTGGGGCGAAAGTAAAGTCGAAATGTTTGTACATACTCCAATTCCGGCAGGTAAAAAAGAAATTACAAGTCCATGGGGCTTTCCCGACGAATTAAGAAGCTGGACATGGCCGGGTCAGGAAGGGAAAAAAATGCAGGTACATGTTTACACCAAAAGCCCTTTGGTAAAACTTGAACTGAATGGTAAAATTGTGGGCGAGCAAAAAGTGGATACCGAAAAAACAATTACCGCCACCTTCGAAATACCTTATGAGTCCGGAACCCTTACTGCACATTGCTTTGATAACGGCGGTAAGGAAACGGCAACCCAATCGATAAAAACCGTTGGTAAACCTTTTGCAATTCAGCTTGTTGCCGACCGAAGTACCATCAAAGCTGACCGGAACGATTTGTCGTATGTGGCCGTTGAGATCCTTGACGAAAAAGGCAACCTGATTCCAAACGATGACCGGTTGATTCATTTCATACTGAACGGGAACGGTGAAATTGCCGGTGTAGGAAATGGAAATCCAAAAGATGTCAGCAGTTTTCAGCAACCACAGAAATCAACTTTCCTGGGCAAGGGATTAGTTATTATTCGCCCGAAGGGAAATTCAGGAAAGATTATTGTAACCGCTAAATCAGATGGATTAAAAGACGCGAATATTGAGTTAAAAACACAATAGATTTTTTTCATAATTTATCGAAATTCAGGGAAACACAAACTAAAGTTGCATTAGTCGTTTCCCTGAATGTCTTTTTTTTGATTCGATCCAAAACAGATAATTCGAAAAAATACATTTTGTATTCTTAATTTCGGTCGAAATACTTGGTGTGAAGTAATTCGTGTGATAAATGACTGAGTGGCTGTTTCAGAAACTCTTCATAGATTTGAATAATCTCAGGATTTTCGTGTGATTTTCGAAGTTGCTTCCCTTCATCTTCAGCGTAAATAGCTCCAATTCGTTTGTTTCGGATTTCATTGGTGGTAAAACGGGGTTGTCCGCCACCGCCGATACATCCTCCCGGACAGGTCATGATTTCAATAAAATGAAACTCCTCACCGGCGCGCATGGCTTCAATAATTTTCTTCGCATTTCCCAATCCATGAGCTACTCCAACTTTTAACTCCACCCCTTCGAGGAAACTCCAGGCAGGCAGACATCCTTCAATTTTCAGTGATGCTTTTTTTACTCCTTCCAAACCAGCAACAGGTTGAAGATGCAAGTTTGCAACAGGTAATTCGCGGCCAGTTACAATCTGGTATGCCGTACGCAGCGCGGCTTCCATCACACCACCGGTATTGGCAAAAATATCGGCTGCTCCTGAACCGCTTCCCATTGGTGAATCCATAACACCATCTTCCAGATTCCTGAATTCAATGCCCGATTGTTTGATCATGCGTGCCAATTCTCGTGTAGTCAGCACGTAGTCAACATCCTGAAATCCGCTGTCATTCATTTCCGGACGCTGGCATTCAAATTTTTTGGCGGTACAAGGCATCACTGAAACAACGACAATATCTTTTGGATCAACCCCTGCTTTTTTTGCATAGTAGGTTTTGGCTACTGCGCCAAACATTTGTTGTGGCGATTTGCAGCTTGAAATATTATCCAAAATTTCAGGATAGAAATATTCAGCATACTTGATCCAACCGGGAGAGCAGGAAGTAAATTGCGGAAGGGCAACCTGTTGTTTGTCGACCAGAGCTTTTTTAAGCCTTGTAAGCAGTTCGGTTCCTTCTTCCATAATGGTGAGGTCGGCAGTGAAATTGGTGTCGAATACCCGGTCGAAGCCAAGCAGCCGAAGCGCAGAAACCATTTTGCCGGTTACCCGGGTTCCAGGTTCGTATCCGAAACACTCGCCCAGTGCAGCACGAATGGCAGGAGCTGTCTGCACGACTACAAATTTCTTCGGATCTTCGATGGCTTCCCAAACGAAGTCGATATGTTCTTTTTCGGTTATTGCACCAACCGGACAAATGGCGGCACATTGCCCGCACTGCACACACATAACACCATCGAGATGCTGATCGAAAGCAGGACCAATTTTCGAATCAAATCCACGTCCCTGGGCAAAAAGTGAGCCTACTCCTTGTATTTCATTGCAAACGGTCATGCAGCGGCGGCATTTGATACATTTGCCCGAATCGCGCACCAAGGCTGGAGTACTGTCGTCGATAAATGTTTTTAGAGTCTCTCCCGGAAAGGCAATTTCCATGATTCCCATTTCGGTGGCCAGTTGCTGCAATTCACAATCCTCATTCCGTACACAGGTTTTGCATTCGCCGCAATGTTCGGAAATGAGCAGTTCAACGACAAACTTTCGTGCTTCACGAACATTTTTTGAGTTGGTCGTGATTTTCATTCCTTCAAGAGCAGGCGTGGTGCAGGAAGCTACCATATTCCGGGCACCTTCGACATCGACCATACAAACCCTGCACGCCCCTTTCGGAAATTGATTTTCTACATGACAAAGTGTTGGAATCCTGATCCCGGCCTTTGCCGCCGCATCAAAAATGGTGCTGCCTTCGCTGATTTCTACCGCTTGTTTGTTGATATATACTGTTGTCATTTTTTATAAAAATTAGGCCCCCTCCAAACCTCCCCCGAAGGGTGAGGCTTTACGCGGTGCGGATTATTAAATTTTAGCCCCCTCTATATCTCCCCCATAGGGGGGAGACTTTAAGCGGTGCATATTCACAAAATTTTCGCTTTAATTACAATAAATTCAGAACTTGGCTTTCTTGTTCCCCTCCCTCGGAGGGGTTAGGGGAGGCTTGATGGGTTGGGAGGGGCCTTTACTTACTTCCGTAATCGCACCTCAAACATCTTCTGGCCTGCCGGATGGCTTCGCCTTCGGGCCAGACTAATTCCACTTCGTCGAAGTTGTGCATGCGCCGGTTGGCACTCAGCATCACCATGTGAGTTCGCGGGTATTTTGCCGGATCGGCTTCAGGATCGAAAAAGCTGTCGTTGTGTTTTTCCTTGCGCCAGAAATCATGTTTGTCTCCGGAAAGATAGAGGTCAATTCCTACTGCGGCCCTTTCGCCTCCTGCCACTGCTTCGATAACAGATGATGGTCCGGTTGCCGCATCACCTCCGGTGAAAATCCAGGATTCAGAGGTTTGACCGGTTTGTTTGTCACATTTTATCTGAGACTTTCCAGCTAAATCAAGTTCTACGCCATTGGTTATTTTATCGACATCGAGTGTTTGTCCGGTAGCCACTATGATTTGGTCAGCTTCCATGATGAACGATTCATCGCTTTCAACAGGTTTCCGGCGGCCGCTTGAATCGAATGTTCCGAGTTTCATGCGTACACAATGTACTCCTGAAACTTTTCCATTCTCAGTCAATATTTCTTTTGGATTCGTAAGTGTAAACAGTTCAATTTTTTCCTGAACTGCTGCATCAATTTCCTCGGCCCATGCAGGCATTTCATCCTGTGTTCTTCGGTAAACGACACTTACTTTTTCGGCTCCAAGACGAACGGCAGTGCGCGCTGCGTCAATGGCTGCATTTCCGCCACCTACCACGATGATTTTCTTTCCAACCGGAACTGAACCACGCAGGTTATAAGTCTGTAAGAATTTCAATGCGTCAACGACACCTTCGCTGTCAATACCCGGTATCTTCGGTTTGATTCCTTCAGGATTACCAACCCCAATAAATACGGCATGGTAACCTTCCGCTTTTAACGATGAAATCGTGAAATCGCTGCCAAGACGTACTCCTGTCTGAATGTCAACACCCATATTCTCAATCATACGGATTTCGCGGGCAAGAATTTCGCGTGGAAGACGATATGATGGAATGGTTTGTACCAGCATTCCTCCCGGGCGTTGTTCTGCTTCGAAAACTTTGGGTTTATATCCCAGCCGGGCAAGGAAGTAGGCACAGGAAAGACCGGCCGGACCGGCTCCAATAATCGCTATTTTCTTTTTACTATTGATTGCATTTTCACGCATTTCAGGAAGTTGTATCGTGATTTCCTGATCGACCATAAAGCGTTTTACACCACGGATGGATACCGATGAGTCGAGGCTTGCCCTTCGGCATTTGTCTTCACAGGTATGAAAACAAACCCGGGCACAAACGGCAGCAAACGGATTGCGTTCACGGTGCAATTTGAGCGCTTCAGCATATCGTTTTTCACCGGTCAGCGAAATGAATCCGGGAACATCAACTCCTGCAGGACAGGCGCTCTGGCAAGGTGCTCGAACCAGTTTGGCACAAACTCCTGCTTCGCACTTGTGTTCCATGATGTGCATTTCGTATTCATTTCGGAAGTATCTCAGAGTTGAAAGCACCGGGTTTGGAGCCGATTGCCCCAATCCGCACAATGAAGTCTGTTTGATCCAATGGCCAAGTCGTTCCAGTTTTTCAATGTCCTCCGGAACTCCACGCCCGGTGGTGATCTTGTCGAGTATCTCATACATGCGTTTGGTTCCCACACGGCATGGAGTGCATTTTCCACAGGATTCTTCAGTCACAAACTGAATGAAAAATTTGGCCACATCGACCATGCAGGAGCCTTCGTCCATCACAACCAAACCTCCTGAACCCATGATCGCGCCCAGTTCGTTGAGCGATTCGTAGTCAAGAGCAACGTCAAGGTGCTGCTTTGGGATACAACCTCCGGATGGACCGCCAATTTGCGCAGCTTTAAACGGTTTGCCGCTGCTTGTTCCACCGCCGATATCATAAATCAAATCGCCAAGGTTGGTGCCGACCGGAACTTCGAAAAGTCCCGAGTTTTTGATGGCACCGGCCAGTGCAAATATCTTTGTGCCTTTGCTTTTTCCTGTTCCGAATTGGGCAAACCATTCGCCACCATTTTCAATGATGGAAGTCACATTTGCGAAAGTCTCCACGTTATTGAGGACCGTAGGTTTCCCCCATAAACCGGCAGTGGTAGGAAAGGGTGGGCGAGGGCGTGGTTCGCCGCGCTTTCCTTCAATGGATGCCATCAAGGCGGTTTCTTCGCCGCAGACAAAAGCACCTGATCCCATGCGGATATCCAGGTCAAAGCTGAAGTTAGTTCCCAAAATATTTTTGCCAAGCAAACCCATTTCACGGGCATCATCCATGGCCTTGCCCAATCGTTCCACTGCCAATGGATATTCTGCACGCACATATACAAATCCTGTAGAAGCGCCAATAGTGTAGGCTCCGATGATCATTCCTTCAACCACGCTATGAGGATCGCCTTCCAGAATGCTTCGATCCATAAAAGCTCCCGGATCGCCTTCGTCGGCATTGCACAAGATGTATTTTTGATCGGCAATTTCCTTTTTTGCCAGATTCCATTTCATGAAAGTTGGAAAACCAGCACCGCCACGTCCACGTAATCCAGATGCTTTCATCTCGTCGATCACCTGATCAGGAGAGAGCTGAGTAAGCGTTTTTCGTAGGGAAACATAACCACCCGAAGCGATATAGTCGCTGATGCTTACAGGATCAATGGTTCCGCAGCGTTTGAGAACGATTTTCCGTTGACGGTTGAAAAACTTAATATCCATAGCTTTCGGTATGGCTTTTCCATCTTCGTCGCGGTGGTGCAGTAGTTTTTCCACCGGATTTCCACCAATCAGGTGTTCGTCAATGATTAGGTCAATATCAGCTAATTGAACATTTTCATAAAAGATACCTGATTTTTTCATCAGGATAACCGGCCCTTTGGAACAGGGTCCAAGGCAACCTGTAGCTTTCACCATGAATTTGGATGAAAGGCCGCGTTCTTCCAATTGTTCAGCCAGCTGGGATCTAACGTTCAGCGAGCCACAGGCGATGCACCCACCTCCGGTACAAACCTGAATGATCTCTTCAAAATGCTTGTATTGTTCGGACTGTTTATCCGATATTTCCTGAAAAAATTTGTCAAACTTTTCAGGAGAATTTAATTTATGCATATGGAATTTTTGGATTGGTTATTCAAAACTGTTCAAAATCTCGCCTACACCGGTTGGTTTAACCCTTTGGAAGGTTTGGTCTCCTACCATAACCACAGGTGCAAGGCCGCAGGCACCAAAGCAGCGCCCTACTTCCAGCGAGAATTTTTTGTCTGGAGTTGTGCCTCCAATACCAATGTTAAGCTCTTTTTGTAAGGCTTTCAGTACATCTTGTCCTCCGCGGACATAGCAGGCAGTTCCCAAACAAACCCGAACGGTATATTTCCCTTTTGGTGTAGTTGAGAAATAGGAGTAAAAACCAACCACCCCGGCAACTTCGCTGTAGGGCTTTTTCAGTTCTTTACTGATTATTCGTAAGGCTTTTTCAGGAAGATACCCAAACAGGTTTTGAGTAGTTTGCAGAACAGGAATTAGTGCTCCAGGGATGGTTCTTTGCGATTTAACGATAATCTTCAACCGTTCATAAAGCTCCTCTTCCTGAATTTCACCACAATTGCAGCTGGTCATTTCGGTTTTTAGTTCGGTCATAATAAATATTGTATGGTAAAGATTTAACTTTTCGAAAAATACAAATAAATAGTCGAAAGCTGGCGTGCTCAAATATGATTATTTACCATGTAAATACATGTTGTACAATAACATATGGAGGTATATATATAAATGAACGAATCCTGAAATCCTCATTAAAACAAAAACCCCCGGACTCGATAGAATCCGGGGGTTTTATGATCTGTACTGCGATTAACAAACTATTCAACGACTCATCAGGCTTTTTTCCATTGTTCGTTCATGAGTTTCACAGCGGCAGGCAAAGTGATTTTTGAATCACCAACCGAACCACATTCAAAGCTCACAAAGTCCTGATAATTGATTTCTTTCAGGCCTCGGAAACCGTTGGTGTAATTATCGGCTTCGCCATCTTCTCCGGGCATTTTGCGACGTTTCCGGCTGGCAATATGCACATGATGCAAATAATCTCCGGCAGAAAGAAATGCCGCACGGTCGTTGGTTTCTTCGCGGGTCATGTGCCAGAAATCGCCCATCACTGCGGCGCCGGCATTGTTTACATCACGCACGATTGCAGCACCATCGGCCACCTGCCTGCAGAAATAGCACTCTTCGCGATTCAATGGTTCGAGCAAAATACGGGTTTTGTTCTGAAGCGCATATTCGCCTAATTCCTGCATTTGGGCGATTAACAGTTCACGTGCTTCTTTGTCAGGCAGAGACTTTTGATTGTTGAAAGCAGGTACAAAAATGACTCCGGTAGAGCCCAGTTGTCCGGCTGCGCCAAGAATGACTTTCATCGAATCCATGCATTTTTTCTGAATGGCTGGATCATCAGAAATCAGCCAACCTTCGAAGCCGGCACATATTGCACTCACTTTGAGCTTACGGTTCTTTAGTGCCAGTTGTATTTCGTCAATTCTTTTTTCAAGACCTCTTCCTCCAAATTCAATACCGACAATTCCAAGTGATTCAATAAAATCAAGCTTTTCGTTCAGTTCCTTGCCTGGAGCAACGCCTTCCTGACACGAAATTTTCAGTTTGGTGTGCCTTCTTCCGGAATGAGATTCACTCCGGAAAGATGAGAAAAGTCCTCCGGATGCAGCCAAAGCAGCACCGGAAAATGCAGTTCCTAAAAAGTTTCTTCTATCGATTGCCATAGCTTATCGTGTTTGGTTTCCCTCTGGTGTTCCTGCAATGTGAATAAATTCGGGCAGTTTAAATTCTTTTCCTGCACCGTACCCTTCTTTGACGGCAGCCATATTCTTGGTCATGTCAATATCTTTCGGCATAAGATCGAGCGGCGATGCGGTCATTTCATCCCAGCTGATTTTCTTTCCGGAGTAAGCCGATTCGCGTCCCATAATGGCAGCCATGTTGGCAACAGCTGTTTCGGATGCCTGTTCAATCGGTTTTCCGGCGCGGATATGGTTAATCCAGTTCACGTGTTCCAGGGTATATGGGTCGGTTTGCTTGAATTTGGTTTTTTCGGCTTCGTAGTCGAATTTCCAAATTTCGTTGCCTTTCAGGTCTTTGATAATGTGTCCCTCTGAAGTCCACGAACCTTTGGTGCCCTGAATAAATTCCCAAACGCCACCATCCGTTCCGTTGATCTGGCGACAGGTGCTGTGAATGTGAATACCGTTTTCCATTTCAAAATCGACGCTGAAATTGTCGAACTGGTTACCGGTAACGCGACGCTGGCGCGAGCCGAATCCAAGCGCTGATTTTGGCTTTAGTCCTGAAAACCATGTGAATACATCCAGATTGTGAACGTGCTGCTCAACAATATGATCGCCCGAAAGCCATCCCCAGTTTACCCAGTCGCGGATCATCCATTCCAGGTCAGACCATTTCGGGTCGCGGTCCTTGTACCAGAGCATACCTCCACACCAGTAAACCGTTCCACCGGTTATTTCGCCAATAGCCCCGTCCATGATTTGTTCGTACGAAGCTACATAATCTCGTTTATGGTGGCGTTGTGTGCCGGTTACCACACAAAGGCCTTTTGCCTGGGCCTGCCTGGCTGTAGCCACAATGGTGCGGTAACCTACCGGATCAACACAAATCGGTTTTTCGAGGAAGCAATGTTTGTTTTTTTCCACCGCGTACTTGAAAATTTCGGCGCGGAAATTGGGTGGAGTAGCGGTAATAATCACATCCACGTCGCTGTCAATAACTTTTTGATAAGCGTCGAGCCCCACAAATTTTTTGTCTGCTGCAATGTCGATATTTTTCTCTTTTTTCAGCTTTTCTGCTAAGCTTTCCAGACGGTCTGCATAAGTATCGCCCAAAGCCACAATGGTAACATTATTGGCTGCGCTGAGGAAATTAAACGCTGCACCAGAGCCTCGTCCGCCGCAGCCGATTATGCCGGCTCTCAGCGGTTTACCGTCTGTAGCCATATCAACCAGGTTGGGCAGGTAATAAGAGCCTGGCTCCTTCAAAGGCAGTATTTTTGGAGTACTGCTGCATGATGTCAACGCTGCAACACTTCCTGTACCAATTGCGCCCAATGCCCCGGCCAAAGCCGAGCTTTTCAAGAATGAACGTCTGTCAAGACCTTTTTTCATAACGGATAAATTTTAAATGTGTATAGTCAGTTATCTATTGAATTTTTATTGAATTATCTGGCTCACAAACAACCCTGAAACCGATGCCTTTAATATCGGAATACCACCAGATACTTTTGGGTTGCTGGGGGTCGGTTTTCAGCCATGCATCGTGCTGGCTGTGATCGCGGGCTGCCGCGCGCACCTCGGCTGCATCCGAACTATAATTGCCCCCGCGCACAACCCATTCCTCGCCTTCGGTTACAAGCGGGTTCGCCACTTTTCCGCTGTTTTTGGCATAAGCGTCGGGTGCATAGCGGTCGGCACAATATTCCATTACGTTGCCCAGCATATTTTTCAGGCCGAACGGATTAGGCTTGACCTCTTCGGGCAAATGCGTTTTGCCTTTGCCATTGTTTGCATAAATGATGTATTGCGAAATCGGGTCGGTATCGGCGTCCGAGAATTTACGCCATAATCCTTTGTTCGAAAACTGATCCGGTTTGCCGACAAAGAAATACGGTGTTTCCATGCCACCGCGCGCCGCGTATTCCCATTCGGCTTCTGTAGGCAGGCGGTATTTTTTGCCGGTTTTCTTTGAAAGCCACTGGCAGAAGGTTTCTGCCGCATAATGGGTCATGGTGATTGCCGGGCGTTTGCCAAAACCCCAGTTCTGATCAGGTCGCCCATAAGGCGGGGTCGGGCCGGAAATGGCATCCACGTTCGGGTTGCTGTTGTTGGCATAAATCTGTTCGGGCGGGGTACGACCTTCGCTCATTGTTTTACCATAAAATGCCCAATACTGTTCCCAGGTTGTTTCCACTTCGGCCATGAAATACGGGCTGACCGTAACCTGGCGCACCGGCGATTCGTCGGGCTGGTGGAAAGGTTCACTTTCCGGGCTTCCCATGCCGAAGGTACCGCCTTTGATAGCTATCATCTCGAACGTTACCGATGTGCCGGGAATCTTTTCGGTGTAATTGGCAAAAGTTGTTACGATGGTTGCCTGTTCAAAAACGGGTTTCAAACTTTCGGCGCTGCCATCAGTTTGCCCAGGTATGCCGGTCATCTTGCCGTGTTTGTAATTCGGGTTATAATGCCCGGCGTCGAGGTGGCAACTGATGCACTGCAGATCCAGTTTCTTCTCGTTATTTTCGTAGTAAAGATGGGCAGCTATGCCTGCGTCCACTAAATTTTTAGGAAACAGGTTCTGGTGGCAATGCTTGCACGATACGTTCGGGATATACTTCACGGCATGTTCCAGTTCAGATTTCATCTCCCAGTTAAATTCTGCCGAATCTTTTGTCAACTTACCATAGACATCCTTCATCCCAATTTTGATTTTCTGAATCAGGTAACCCTCCCCTTTGGGCGGTAAATGGCATTCGACACAATGAACCTGAATTCCGCCTTTATTATTGAAATGGGTTGATAATTTCCAGGAAGGGAAAACATGCGGGTGAACATGGCACGAAGCACAAAACTCATCGCTTGAGGTATATTCAACAGCATGGTTAAATGAGATGCTTACCACGATTCCAATTGCAAAAGAGCAGAATAAAACGAGTAATAAACGTTTACGCAGGAAGTCTCCAAACTTATTCAGCATAGATGGTTTAGCTATTTGTTTAAAATATCTTGGTTTTAGGCCACCCAAAATTAATAAAAATACGAGGACTTCAAAGCCAGATATATAAAAAGGAATATATCTTTGAGAGTTAGAACTCACACCCAAAACACACATGAATTTAGAGAATATCGCATCCGAATTTAAACTTGAAGGAACCATTGACCGGGTAGAAGCATTGGGCGAAGGATTTATAAATGATACCTACGTTATTTATACGAATAAAAAGTCTGTTCCTGATTATCTGCTGCAACGGAAGAACAAGCGAATTTTCACCAATGTGCCGGCCATGATGGAGAACATTCAGAAAGTTTGCCTTCACATCAAACAAAAGGTAACTGCCCGGAACGGCGATCCCATGCGCGAAGCCATGACCATTGTTCCGGCTTTCGACGGAAAACTTTATTTTCAGGATGAAGAAGGCGAATTCTGGGCTGTTTGTGTTTTTATCAGCGATACGATTGCAATGAACTCGGAAATTACTCCGGAATTGGCGTTTCAGGGCGGAAAAGGAATCGGGATGTTTCAATCCATGGTTTCTGATTTGAACGAACCATTGACTGATATTTTACCCGGTTTCCATAACATTCGTTTCAGGTTTAATCAGTGGGATGCTGTGCTGGCAAAAGATCCGGTAGGCAGAAAAGCAAAACTTGCCGAAGAAATCAGCTGGGTTGAAAGCCGCCGCGAAGAAATGCTCAATTTCTGGAAGCTGGTTGAAAATGGCGAAATCCCAACCCGCGTCACCCACAACGATACGAAAATAACCAACATTCTTTTCGATTTAAATAATGAAGTTTTGTGCGTCATTGATCTGGATACCGTGCTGAACAGTACTGTTCTGAACGATTTTGGCGATGCCATGCGTTCATATACCAATACCGGACAGGAAGACGACGAAAACCTGGATGCAGTTTCGTGTGATCTGACCATTTTTGAAGGTTTTACCAAAGGCTATTTGTCGCAAACCATTGGTTTTCTGAACGAAAAGGAACTGGAATTTCTTGCATTCTCTGCCAAATACATCACCTACGAACAGGTTTTGCGTTTCCTGATGGATTACATCGATGGCGACAACTATTACCGGATTAAAAGTCCGGAGCACAATTACCAGCGAACATTAGCCCAAAATAAATTATTAACCAGTATGGAGGAGCAATACCATGAAATGTGCAGGATTGTGCGCACTGTTGCTGATAAGCTGGCTTAATCAGCTTCCGGAATCAGTCAGTTTTCAAAAGGCAACTCCAAATCATCAGGATCAGATTACAGATACAAATAACAAATCCATGAAGATTCATCAAATACTCGAAGGTTTTTCAAAACCACCGCTGGAACTGGTATCAGAAATTCTGAATCTGGATATTCCTCCACTTCGGTTGGATATAGTAAACTGGGTAGAATATCCATATCATCCGGAAGTTACAGTGCAGATCGCTTTCAATGAAGATGAACTTTTTCTGCAGTACCATGTCGTGGAGCAATCGGTAAAAGCGGATATTACCGAAAGCAATGGCCGCGTCTGGACCGACAGTTGTGTCGAGTTTTTCCTCTCTCCGGAAGGTAATGACGAATATTATAACCTCGAGATGACCTGTATCGGGACGGCTTTGCTCGGTTATAAAGGGAGTGGAGTGCCTGCTATTCGCGCCACCGTGGATCAGATCGCCTCCATCCGGAGAATTTCATCGCTGGGAAGTTCTCCTTTTCAAGAAAGAAAAGAGACGACTGAATGGAAAATCACCATTGCTATTCCATGGGAAGCTTATTTCAAACACGACATCAAACCTGTTTCAGGAAAGAAAATGCGGGGTAATTTTTACAAATGCGGTGACGAACTGAGTGTTCCGCATTTCGTGTCTTGGACCAAAATCAAAACTGAAAAACCGAACTTTCATGCTCCCGAATTTTTCGGAGGACTGGAGTTTGAATAGCTTCAATTTCCCGGGAGAGGCTACTCAATTATTCTAATCTTCAGTGGGTTGTTTTCCCAAATTTCTGTCATGAAGTGGTTCAATCTACATGAAGAAGTCCCTACTTTTTGGAAATGATATCAATGATTACGGTTCTGTTTGAAAGATTATCCAACTGACTGGTCTTTTTGAACGGTGCGATAATCTGATCCTTATCAAATCCGTAAACTTCAATCTGAACATCGGTTCTACCCGCTTTTGCCAATGCATTTTCAAGAATTTTCCGGGTATCATTGGCCTGTGATAAAAACAATTCAGGACTATATTCTCTGCCTCCAACATTTTCCGAATGACCATTGATAACAACTTTTCCGGCATGCGGAATATTCGGTGTAACAACTTCGGTTAAGTAACGGGAATATAAGCCAATGGCTTTTGAATTATTGTATTCATATAGAATTTTATACCTTTTTGCTTTATCCTCAGAAGCAGGCAGAGCCCTGTGTGCCAGATATGCTATGGTATCCTTTTTTACAGTTACTCCACTGCTCATGATACCAACCATACTAATTTCATATTTGCCCGATGTACGATTGCCTAAAATTGACTTCCCGGAAATACTGACCAAATCGTTGTTGAAAGGACCAAGGTTTATTACTTTCCCCTGATCGTCAGTAATTTTCAGAAACCAGGATGAGAAAGTTTCTTTTGCACCCGTGGTTTTAAAAGTTATATAGCTATATTCATCAGCTTCTGCAACGGAAATGATTTTCAATGGTTTGGTGGATGCACCCTCAACTCCTCTGAATTCCTGCTGTAAATTAATTGATTTACTCTTGATCAGAACTTTTCGCACTCTCTCCTGAAGTAAAGCAATTTCCTTTTTACGAGGATGTAGTTCGGAATGGATATTCACTTTTCTTCGGGTTTTGATAACAATATTTGAAGCATCAATTCCATAAATAGCTGTCAGGAATGATTTTATTGACTCAGCCATTTTCTGCCCGTCTTTTACTCCATCCTTTGATGCACCAATCAAAGTAATTGTATTCGAGCGGTTTTTAGCCATCTGGTCACCAAGCCTGCTCAAAAAATTGTCGTGTACAATCAACCGTCTGAAAGAGCTGTCAGAAAGATTCGATAGCGACGATATGAGCTTCTGATCTTCTTTGGATTTCTTTCGCTGATTCTTTTCAGGGTTCTGCTTTTCATCTGTTTTTAAATTGTAATAGATATAATTCCGAAGTGGAAATACTTCATTGCTGCCTGTTTCAGCCGGAATATTTCGGGAATCACGCACCATAAATTTGGCTTCAGGTTCGACAGCAATAACCACCGGAAGTTCAACCTGCTCTGGTACGACCTTTTTGTGGCTGCTTCCAAATTTAAGTGCAATACCTGCTCTTATGGTGGTCAGATTCCAGGATTCAATTGTGCGGGGATTTTGTCCAAAGTAAGGATGGAATGATACAAAGGGAGCAAGAATAAGCTGATTTTTTTTGCTTTTTGCTGTTAGCGGTAAATCATAGCCAAATCCAACCTGCATCGAAATCACATATTTATTCATGTTGTCGAAAGTGCCTCCTGTAACTGCCGAAATCAGGTCTGGTTGGTAGGTAAAACGTTGATCCACATTGAATGCAATCCGCGGACCTGAAAACAAATAGAAAGGCGAACGGAAAAAATTAATCCGAATGCTGGGTTCCACGGTAAGGTATGAAAGTTTAGTCGTAAATGTCGGATTGAATGAACCACTTCTGTTATCGTATCCAACATTTAGAATGAAGCCTAATCTGGTGTCGGGTCGATGAAACTCCAAAACAGGGAAAGCAAAGGGCTCCATGTCTTTTGTGTTTTGGAAATTTGCTGAAATGCTTAAACCGGAATTCACAGCCTGAGTGGAACCATGGTACAAATTGAAATTTGCACCTCCTGCAGGTCCAAACCACCAGGAGGATCTTTCGAACATGCTATTTTGTGCCTGAACCGTGATTTGAATACCATTAAAAAGCAAGGCGCCAATGAAAAGGCTTTTTAGAGTCAGCCTATATGAGAACTCTGCAAAAAACAATCCTTTTATGCGGGATGAAATACTGTTCATAATGCTATTAATATATGTTCGATTTTAAATTTGAAAATTAATTTTTAAAAACCAACCAACAGCACCATTCCTCCCATGTTTTGTAACAATCCATAAAAATATAATGTTCAGCATTTCTTCAATTGATTTCTGAAATATTTTGACTGAAAGCTGCAATAAATCCGAATGACTTCAAATCCAGAGAGTCTCGTAATGCCAATTTTTGTTGGCCTTTCAGAATTCTGATATCTCAGGATTTTCTGGTCAATTCATTCACGTATTCAAAGTCAAAGAAGAAAACATTTCTACATGAATTTTGAAAGATACTTCATGATTGTAGTTTTCTTTTTATTGAATTGACAAAAGGTAATGAAAAAGTTTGAAAGTCGGACTATCAATTCTTTGAATTTGCACCATTAATAAATATTGGTTAAACTTTTTGCCTTTCGCAAGACCAATTCAGGGTGGACGTGGTTGATAAACCAATTCGCTTATCTTTGCGCCTTCAAAAAAAACAGGAAAATGATTTCAGTTGACGGACTTACGGTTGAATTTGGCGGATCGGCGCTTTTCTCGGATATCTCATTTGTGATTAACGAGAAGGATCGGATTGCATTGATGGGGAAAAATGGAGCAGGAAAATCAACGCTTCTCAAAGTTATTGCAGGTGAACGATCAGCTAACAAAGGAAGGGTTTCGGCTCCAAAGGACGCGGTGATTGCTTATCTTCCGCAGCATCTTTTGACCGAAGACAATCGCACCGTCTTTGAAGAGGCGTCGCAGGCTTTTTCACGTATTTTTGAGATGGAACGCGAAATCGCGGCCATGAACGAAGAACTTGCAACCCGCACCGATTATGAATCGGAATACTACTCCGATCTGATTGAGCGCGTTTCGACCCTGAGCGAAAAATACTACTCGATTGAAGAAATCAATTTTGATGCTGAAGTGGAGAAAATTCTCTTCGGACTGGGTTTTATGCGCGAAGATTTTAGCCGGCCAACCAGTGAATTCAGCGGAGGCTGGCGGATGCGAATCGAACTGGCCAAAATCCTGTTACAGAAGCCGGACCTGATTTTGCTGGATGAGCCGACCAATCACATGGACATTGAGTCAATCCAGTGGCTCGAAGATTTCCTCGTAAACAGCGCCAAAGCGGTAATCGTGATTTCTCACGACAGGGCATTCATTGACAACATCACCACACGAACCATTGAGGTTACGATGGGCCGTATTTACGACTACAAAGTTAATTACTCGCATTATCTTGAACTGCGTCGTGAGCGCCGCGAACAGCAGCAAAAGCAATTCGAGGAGCAGCAAAAAATGATTGCTGAAACGACCGAATTTATCGAGCGTTTCAAAGGAACCTATTCCAAAACGCTTCAGGTTGGATCGCGTGTAAAAATGCTCGAAAAGCTTGATATTGTTGAAATTGACGAAGAAGATACCTCGGCTCTCCGGCTTAAATTTCCTCCATCGCCCCGTTCCGGTAATTATCCGGTAATTCTGGAAGATGTGAGTAAAAGTTACGATGATCACGTGGTATTTAAAAATGCTTCGCTAACGATTTCAAGAGGCGAAAAAGTGGCATTCGTAGGTAAAAACGGTGAGGGAAAATCAACGCTCGTGAAAGCGATGATGAATGAAATTGATTTCGATGGAAAGCTGACTCTGGGACACAATACCATGATCGGCTATTTTGCCCAGAACCAGGCTTCGCTGCTTAACGAGGAACTAACTGTTTTTCAGACCATCGACGATGTAGCCGTGGGTGATATCCGGACTAAAATCAAAGATCTTTTGGGGGCATTCATGTTTGGCGGCGATAACATTACTAAAAAGGTAAAAGTGCTTTCAGGAGGAGAACGGACCCGTCTGGCTATGATCAAACTGTTGCTCGAACCGGTGAATCTGCTTATTCTCGATGAGCCTACCAATCACCTCGATATGCGTACCAAAGACATTCTGAAAAGTGCCCTGAAAGATTTTGATGGCACTCTGATCCTGGTTTCACACGACCGTGACTTCCTCGATGGTTTGGCCGAGAAAGTCTTCGAATTCGGAAACAAACAAATCAAAGAGCATCTATACGATATCAAAGGCTTTCTTCAAAAGAAGAAACTCGACAACCTGAAAGAGATTGAGCGAAAGACTTCGAAATAAGTAAAAAAAAAGAAACCAAATTGCTTGATTTTGAGTATAGTATGCATTAACTTTGCTTAAACGCAATACGGTAATTCAAACTGTATTTCTGCTCCCGGAATAATGAGTTTTTTCCTCCTTGTGGATAAATCATTGTTCTAAGTTTTCATCTTACTGTAGGTTGCTACTTTATTAATCTCTCTCTCCGACAGATTGAACGAATTAGTTTGCGTAGGGAATTTGAGCAGACTCAGTTGCCC
Organism: uncultured Prolixibacteraceae bacterium; assembly: GCA_903834475.1. Taxonomy (GTDB): domain Bacteria; phylum Bacteroidota; class Bacteroidia; order Bacteroidales; family Prolixibacteraceae; genus Aquipluma. Next base: position 37,748 of record CAILJH010000048.1, read on the forward strand.
AAAGACTCTCCATAGTTAGCAAGTCTAATTCATACAAATTTCTCATTTGGTCAAGTATATTGTCTCAATAGAGAAATATTCGAAAGACATTTGATACACATTAATTCCTGCATCATGAAAAGGATTAAACTTCTTTTATTTCTTGGAGCGCTAAATTCTTGTATGTTTAGCCAACTATTCTCTCAAACCGCACCCTTTAACCTTGATTCCTACAAAAAGTTTTTATCGGACAACAAGGATATGACTCCAACCAATCTGCTAGAAAAGTACCCGGCCGGATATTTCCTGAATGAAGTAAATATGGATTATCATGATGCCTTGTATCTGGATAGTATTGATGCTGAATACAATATTTCGAGAGATGAGAAAGAACTCCTCCGGAAAAATGGTTTTGTTGTAACAGAACGGTTGCGGCAGGAATCCTTTAACGATCACTTCAAAGTAATCTATAAAAAAGATTTGCCTGTATTTGTTTCTACTGATGCCATCCTGCATGCCTATCATGCCTCCTATGATGCTATTTTAAAGGATGTTGAAATGGATTTCCTTATTGGCAAATTACAGTTGCTTTTACAGAAAATGAGCGGCTCCATGTTTAATTTAGTAAAGAAGTATGAGAATAATCCTGAAATGGAAAAGATGTTGAAAGACGTGGACGTGTATCTAACGGTTCCTTTAAAACTTTTGGGAACATATCCATCTCCATACTACCCTTCTAATGAAGGAACTATCGATACGATAATGACCCTTATTGAAAACGAACAGATGGAAAAATACAATCTATTTTCAGAGGTCTGTAAACGAGATATCGATTTTAGTCAGTTCACGCCACGTGGACACTATGCTGAAGAGGAAACCCTTAAGAATTATTTCAAGGCCATGATGTGGCTGGGTAGGACTGAGATTTATCTCAATTTACCCAAGTCTGATTTAGAATCATTTAAGTGCACCGAGGAACAGTTAAACGCTATGATTGTCAGACAATCGGTTGATGCGCTTTTACTGGTTGAACTGCTGGAGATGTCAGGGGCGAAAAGAGATTACCAAGAATTTGAAGAGGTCATTTCGTTCTTTGTTGGCGAACAGGATAATGTAACCTATCCGCAACTGAAATCTTTACTGACCGAACTGAATATCAAAGATGCATCCGCATTATTAAATCCGGAAACTTTGGCACAGTTCCAAAAAACTTTAAGTACCAAAACCTATTCCAATCAACAAATAGTTTCGCAACTGCTTTACAACGTTCCATTATCACCAGAGGCTGTAAAACCAGCATCTGCATTTATTTTGTTCGGTCAGCGTTTTGTAATCGATTCCTATATTACAGGAAATGTTGTCTATGATCACATATTGTATCAAGGGGATAAACCTTGCAGGTTGTATCCTTCAACTCTGGATATTATGTTTGCCTTCGGCAATGATGCGAGTACCCAATTGTTAATTCCTGAATTACAGAAGTTTTCGTATTCTTCAAACCTTGCAGGATTACGTTATCTGGTTGATCAATACGATGAAAGCTTTTGGGAAAGTTCACTTTATTGTATGTGGCTAAAGGCCATAAAAACCCTTAGCCCCAAAAGCCCCGGCCAAAGGGAAAATCTGCCTCCGTTCATGCAGACCGGAGCCTGGGGGCTAGAAAAACTGAATTCTCAACTTGCTTCATGGACTGAATTAAGGCACGATAACATGCTTTATGCCAAACAATCATATACAACTGGTGGCGCCTGTTCATTCCCCTGTGGTTATGTAGAACCTAACCCAGAATTTTATCGGGTTATAAATAATTCGGCCCAAATTGCGATGCGTAGGATAGTCTATAGTGGAATACTTTCAGTGGAACATGATTATAAGCTATTCAATTATTTGCAACGCTTACAAGATGTTACCGATACTCTAACAGCGATTTCCGAAAAAGAATTGAGTGACACTTGTTTGGATGATGATGAAATTACTTTTATTAAAAATCTTTATATGAGAGAAGGGAGTGGAGGTGGGGGAGGTAGCGGATATTTTCCTCCGACAGGATGGTACCCTGAACTATACTACAATATTAAAGATGTAGAAACAAATGATTTTTTGGTAGCCGATTACCATACCACTCCAACAGACTGTGACGGGAGAATGATTGGAGCAATCTCACACGCTGGAACCGGATATATTGATATGCTGATAACAGTGGTCAAAATGCCTGATGATCAAAAGATTGCTTTCGTTGGCCCGGTTATGAGTTACCATGAATACATAACCACCAATTTTTTAAGACTGAATGACGAAGAATGGAAGGAATCATATTTCCAGGCGTCTTTCAGACCGGAATGGGTCAATGGCTATTTGGCTGATAAAACCGGTTCATCCAAACCTTCGATACTTAAGTTGGCTGCAAACAAACAGGAAATTGAAAAAATGCTGGGAACTGATTACAATGCCGTAAAAATTATTCCAAACAATTTTAAAACTTGCCCGATTTCAATGGTAAGCAGTCCAAATCCAGTAAAAGATTATACCGCTATAAGTTTTACTGTCCCTGAAATATTAAGAAATTCTACTTCAAAGCTTTGTATATACGATTTGCAGGGCAGAGTCATCAATACCCTCGTCAATGAAGTTCTTCCACCGGGTCATTATATTACCAAATGGGACAGTCGGGATTCTTCAGGTAATTTAACGTGAGTTCGATCTAAGCATGCGCCAATAATGCTGGTCTTTCGATGATGTCAATATTGAGACAAGGCTTTTTTGGAAAAAAAGAATATGCAATA
>CAILJH010000049.1 GCA_903834475.1 uncultured Prolixibacteraceae bacterium
TTCGGTATTCAAGTTGTTAGGTGTGAAGGATCTAGGTGTCTCCAATGATTACCTGACCGAAAAGATGCCTCCTTTTAATTCAGGATTACTCGATGGCGAACTTGCCTGGCGTCAGCATGACGGGGGTCACACTGATGCGCCGAATTTTAAATATTTTATTCCCTGGGCAAGTAAATTATTAAAGTATGAAAAGACACCTGTCAGAAGGTGAAACGAATATGATCAGCTTGAAATCAGAAATGGTGATTTCAAGCTGATCAGTTTACAAGAACTTGCTGGTAGCTTTGACTGGTCATACAGAGATTCCATTCTTTAAAATCCTTTAAAATAGGGATGGAATCCTTTGTCTTACCACTCTGTGCATCTCACCAGCTTGATCTTCCAAATTGGAATTTCAAAATTTCGATTTTTTTTATTTATCTCAAATCCAATGCATTTCCGAAGGAGAATTATGAAAGTATCGCATTTTGCAACTACTCAACATGAAACATAAAATTGGAGGTCACAATTTGCGACCTCCAATTTCCAAAGAGAATATTTTATTTTTTTTTCTTTTTTTCTGATGACTATTGACTAATAATTCTCCGCCTCAATTTCGAAATAAGCCTGCGGATGTTCGCAAACCGGGCATTTCATGGGTGCTTTCAACCCTTCATGTAAAAATCCGCAAACAATGCATTTCCAGACGACTTTGCCTTCGCGTTCGAAAACTTTTCCTTCTTCAAGGTTTTGATATAATTTGCGGTAGCGTGCTTCGTGTGCCTGTTCGATTTTGGCAATTGACCTGAAAAGTAAAGCAATCCGGCCAAAGCCTTCTTCTTCGGCAATCCGGCCAAATTCAGGATATAATTCGGTCCACTCCTCGTTTTCGCCGTCGGCAGCTGCTTTCAGGTTTTCAAGTGTGGTACCGATTTTTCCGGCTGGGTAGGTGGCGGTAATTTCTACCATGCGGCCTTCAAGGTGTTTGAAAAACTGTTTGGCATGCGAACGTTCGTTCACAGCGGTTTCAAGGAAAAGGGCAGCAATTTGTTCCAGCCCTTCTTTGATGGCAACTTTGGCGAAAAATTCATAACGGTTTCGGGCCTGTGATTCTCCGGCAAAGGCTTTGAGTAAATTTTTTTCGGTTTGTGATCCAGCTAATGATTCCATGGTTAAATGTTTTTATTTAAAATGAACGATCATATAAAATTACGATTTTATCGGGTTTGAAAAGGAATTTCGTGTAATTTAGATTCATTAAAAAGTAATTTCACCAAGTACCCGGATAGAAGTAAGTTTCGGTACCGTATATCAGGTATTGTTGAAATTTGTTAAGCTTTCATCAGGATAGACAAGGTCATTGAATTAATTTTTGAATGAAAACAAAAAATAACGACATTTGCATCCTTTAAGCTTGAATTGATGACGATAAACGAAATACAGCACGACATAGTAGAAGAGTTTTCGGTTTACGAAGATTGGATGGACAAATACGCTTACCTGATTGAATTGGGCAACGACTTAAAAGATCTTGATCCGAAAGAGAAAACGGATGAATATTTGATTCGGGGTTGTCAGTCAAGGGTTTGGTTGGTGTCTGATTTTGTTGACGGAAAAGTTGTTTTCAGGGCAGAGAGTGATGCCATTATTGTAAAAGGAATGGTGGCCTTGTTGCTTAGGGTAGTTTCAGGAAGAACCCCGGCCGAAATTATTGAAA
>CAILJH010000050.1 GCA_903834475.1 uncultured Prolixibacteraceae bacterium
ACTGTGATCCCGTGGTTTTATTTCCTCTTCCGGTGCCATTTCTGATACCTCCACTAAAAGTGCTCTGGAAATTGGTGCACGAAACCGGGGAAGACCGTATAAGATATCCGGAAAAAAAAGAGGCGAAACCAGCAAACCGATGAGTCCGGCCGATGAAAGTATCTGCAACAAATTCGTGGTAAAGAATACGTCCGAATTATTTATAAATGATTGGAATACCGAGATCAAATGACTGCCAACCAAAAGCAAAGTAAACCCAAGTAGAGAAGAAACCCATTTAATCATAAAAACCTGCCCTGATAGAACCTGCAAATTTGACCTTCGTTTTAAATACCTGATAAACAAATTGATTGAAAAAACAGTATAGACCAGAACAAGAACCGGCCTACTAAGATAAACAGCCACATTAGGAAATATCTCGGACAAAATGGTGAATTTGAAGTTTGTCAGAAATCCAACATTATTAACAACTTCCTTTGCAATCTCAACCTTATATATATAGGGAGAAAGCATATAAGGCAGTGCTGCCGCCAAATAAACCAACATGGGCAATAAATGCCAGAGATCACTTTTTTTCAGGCTTGAATTGTCGGACAAAATACTCCGGACATACCAATACATCATGGGTCCAATGAGGTAGGACGTGAAGGCGATGTTGGTCATTATTACAGATACAAGAAAAACTGATCCGGAATACAACAGCACATATTGATTGATGCCATAAAGACTTAAAACCAAAAAGAAAATCCCCAGGTAAATGGTCGATCTAAATTTTCCGGCATTGAAATACAATAATAAAAGCGAGAGAATTATTCCTGTTATAGATAAATATAGAAGCATTCAGACTCAATTTATATCGTTACTTTATTCAATTTCAATCAATTAAACGAGCAAGTTTGATACGAGCCCAAACCCGGTTGAATCAAAAATCTTTAGGACCTCCGGGTTCTCCGGCGGTATGCACCTACATCAGGCACCAGATCTTTCAGTTGTCCGAAATAACAATATTTATCATTCCATTATCCAAAAGATGCAGCGAATATAGACTTTATATGGATTCAAGCCAAAATAGAATGCCTGAAAAGTCATTGAGAGAAAGGATTGTGTTTAGTTGAGTTCTGGAATATCCAAAGGGTTTGCTATTCCCTTTGCAGAACACAAAAGCAACTACCACCAAAAAGGTATTAGCCAGCACATGAATGCAATTAGAAGATATTTTATGAGAAAAATATTTTTTCGGGATTTGTTCTGCTGATTTTTTACTCGGATATTTTAAAATAACCGCGTACGAACAAGAAAACACTTAATGACGCCCAACGATTTCCAACGCTCATTACTCCCTGATTTATCCGGGGATTCACAATGGCTTTCCTGACAGGTCAATGAAATATCCTGTCCGGGATTTCATTTAATCACAAAAAAATATCCGGATATTTCTTTTGCATTCAGAAAAACGGATTAATTTAAAACCGCTCCGGGAATCACACCGGAGCGGCTTTTTTGGATTTGCAAAATCAGAACTAAGAACGCATTAGGAAAT
>CAILJH010000051.1 GCA_903834475.1 uncultured Prolixibacteraceae bacterium
AGGCAATGGATTGGAAAGCAGGTATTTTCATTGAATGAATCGGACAAAACGAAACAACTATTGATTTTGGTACCTTTTGCCGATGCCAGTCAAACCGGAGGTGCAGTAAAAGTATGGTTGCCATTGCGCATTAGTAATTAAATCACGCAAAAAACGTCTGATTGAAACAAACAAATAGCAAAACTTCCTATTTTGATTATAGACTTGCGTCTCTTTGTCAAAGCTTACTATCTTTGAAGGTCAAACGATTCCGATTTTCAATACATAAAGTCAATTCACTTGCTATGAAACGTATTTCAGTAATTCTTGCCTTGCTTGTTTTTGTTCAGATTTCATCCAGCGCCCAGGCCAAAAATCCTGTATATAAGGATAAAAATGCTCCGATTGAATCCCGGATAAAAGATTTGGTTTCGAAGATGAACCTCGAGGAAAAGATACTTCAGCTGAACCAGTATACCGCGGGAATGAATACCAATGTGAATAATATCGGGGAACAAACCAAATCGATTCCTGCCGGGATCGGTTCATTAATTTATTTCAGCACCGGTCCTGAACTTCGGAATGCTATTCAGAAAAAGGCAATGGAAGAATCGCGTTTGGGAATTCCAATTTTGTTTGGTTACGATGTGATTCATGGATTCCGTACCATTTATCCGATCTCATTGGCTCAGGCTTGCTCCTGGAATCCGGCTTTAGTAACTGAAGCTGCAGCTGTGGCTGGTAAAGAAGCCAATTTGGCCGGGCTCGACTGGACTTTTTCGCCTATGATTGATGTAGCACGCGATCCACGATGGGGCCGTGTTGCCGAAGGTTATGGTGAAGATCCATACACCAATGCTGTTTTTGGAGTGGCTACCGTGAAAGGTTATCAGGGGAAGAATTTATCCGATCCCTTTTCAATTGCAGCCTGCCTGAAACACTTTGTCGGTTACAGTGAATCGGAAGGTGGACGCGATTATCATTACTCCGATATCTCCATGCAATCGCTCTGGGAAACTTATTTACCACCATTTGAAGCCTGTGTAAAGGCCGGCGCTGCCACACTGATGAGTTCCTTCAATGATATTAGTGGTATTCCGGGTTCAGCTAATCCGTACACTTTGACTGAAGTTCTGAAGAAACGCTGGAAACACGATGGTTTTGTGCTTTCCGACTGGGATGCAATTGACCAATTGATGGATCAGGGCGTAGCTTCCGACCGAAAAGAAGCCGGTTACAAAGCATTTATGGCGGGTGTTGAAATGGATATGACTGACAATATTTATTTCCAGAATTTGAAGGAGCTGGTTGCTGAGAAGAAAATTCCAATGGCTAAAATCGACGATGCCGTCAGCCGTATTCTCCGGGTTAAATTTCGCTTAGGTTTATTCGATGAGCCATACACCACCGTAGTCGGTGAATCTTCCCGCTTCCTTCAGCCCGAAAGCAAAGCGGTTGCTCAAAAACTGGCTGCTGAATCGATGGTACTTCTTAAAAACAATGAAAAAACACTTCCGTTAACGTCTTCCGTCCAGCAAATTGCACTGATTGGCCCAATGGCTGCAGACAAGCAGGATCTGCTGGGTGCATGGTCGGCTCACGGAAACGAAAACGATGTGGAATCGATCAGCGAAGGAATAACCAAAGAATTTGGTAATGTTGCCAGAATTAATTCAGCCAAAGGTTGTGATTTTGATGGATACGATGAATCGGGTTTTGCCGAAGCCCTTTCAGTTGCCCGGAAATCGGATGTCGTTTTGATTTGCCTGGGCGAGAAAAGAGGCTGGAGCGGAGAGAATGCTTCCCGTTCAACCATTGCTCTGCCAGCAATTCAGGAGAAACTGGTAGTGGAACTCCTGAAAGCAAAGAAACCAATTGTACTGATACTTTCGAATGGCCGTCCGCTGGAACTGGTTCGCCTGGAACCATTGGCCGATGCCATTGTTGAAATGTGGCAGCCTGGTTTGTGCGGTGGATCTGCACTTGCCGGAATACTTTCCGGACGGATCAACCCTTCAGGAAAACTCGCGATTACCTTTCCTTTGACTTCCGGACAAATTCCAATTTATTACAACATGCGTCAAAGCGCACGTCCGACTTCGGGGAAATACCAGGACATTCCAACTTTACCAATGTACTGGCTCGGTCATGGTTTGAGTTATACCACCTTCGACTTCGGTGATCTGAAGCTTTCTGCATCAAAAATTAAAAAAACCGGAAAACTGACTGTTGAAGTGGAAGTGAGCAATACGGGAACTGTGGCTGGTTCTGAAACTGTTTTGTGGTACATTAACGATCCTGCCTGTTCCATTTCACGTCCGATGAAAGAACTGAAATACTTTGAAAAGAAAGAGCTGGCGGCAGGGGCAAAAACAACTTATAAATTTGAAATTGATCCAAACCGGGATCTGAGTTATACTGATGCGACTGGTAAACGTTTTCTGGAAGCCGGAGAATTTGATGTGATTGTGAACAACAAAAAAGTGAAATTTGAGGTGACGGAATAAGAAAAAAGAATAAAGAAAAGAGAAAAAAGGAATGAGGAAAATGACGATTGGGATTGTTTTCATTTTTACTTATTCCTTTTTTCTAATTCAATGACAATTGGATGATGACCTGCTGCTATTTAAACCAACCAACCAACCAACCAACCATGAAAACCCAACTCTTCATTTACCTAAAAGCATTCCTTTTTCTAATGATAGCTGTGACAGCAAATGCCCAGCAGTGGACTGCCATTCCTTTAGTCACCAAAACCATGAAAGATCAGGGCAACCTGGGAGGTGAAGGTTGTCAGGTGGTACAAGCCATTGAGTGCGACCAAACCGATGGCACTTTTCTCCTCATGGGAACTGATGTGGGCGGCATTTACAGAAGTATTGACGGAGGTAAAATCTGGCAGCCCTGCAACATCGGATATTCAGCTCGCGGAAATACAGGTTTTGCAATCGACCCGAACAACAATAAGCGCGCATTGGCAGTAGGTGCCAACAGTACCAAAAATCAAAGTCATGGTTTGTACCTGACTACCGACCAGGGTGCAAGCTGGAAACAGGTTTTACCCGATGGAAATTACGATGTTTATGTCGGGATGATCGACAAGGTTGATTTCGTAAAAGGCAGTTACGATGCGGCTTTGGGTTATTCGAAAGTGGCATATTGGTCGAATCCTGCAGGTGGAATCTACAAATCAGAAAATGGTGGTTCAAGTTGGTCCAAAGTAAACGCCAGCTATGGTAAAAGTATCCTGAAAGTTCAGCCGGAAAAAGGCGATGTATATGTTGCAAACAATATCGGATTTTTTAAAAGCACCGATGGCGGAAAAACTTTCGTCCAAAAGCTAACTGAAAATGTGACCGATATGGACGTGGTGCAAACCGCTCCGGACAAGGTTTTTCTATGCACGGCCTCCAAATTCTTTGTTTCAGGCGATGGTGGTGAAACCTTCGCCAAACTGACCACAACCAATTTCCCGACCAATGCAATAACCCTCAATGTCAGTCAGGCAAACCCGGATTATATGGCTGTTTGTCAGAAAGCCAACGACTGGGGCGGACCAATCTACGTTTCGACCGATGGCGGCCTCAAATGGATCATTGCCATACGAAGTAATAGCAAGTCTTTCATGCCTTACAACGACCGTACACAAAAGTTTGCATGGCATCCAACCGATCCAAATAAAGTCTGGGCGTTGGGCGGTGACTGGATTACAAGCAGCACCAATGCAGGAAAGAATTTCGAGTGGGATGCCAATGGCTACAATGGAATCCTTGTGGGCGGGTTCTTCAATTTCAACATTTCTGATCCAAATCTGATTTTTGTCGGATCGCAGGATTACAATGGTGCTTTTACCAAAGACAATGGTCAAACCTGGAAATACTGTAATGCCAGCAATCTGGGCTGGGGTGGATTTACTTACGGTGCGTATGCTGCCAATGCCAATGTGCTGGTTACCCAAAATTCACCGGGATGGGGACAGGACGGACAACTGACCATCAGCAAAAACGGAGGCGCAAGTTTTACCAATACATCCATGATTTGTACCGGATTGGATGTGGGTTGCGGTGATGCCAAAGATTCGAATGTGATCTATTTCAGCAATTACTACAGTCAGGATCTTGGTTCGACCTGGAAAGTGATGAAAGGCTGTCAAGGTGTTTTAATAGCAAATCTATTTGGCGATCAGGAAGTGTATGGCGCGGATGGATACAATGTGGTTAAGTCGGTGGATAAAGGCGACCACTGGACTAATGTCACAACATTGCCAAATGTGGTTTCAGATATTGCCATCGATCATTCTCAGAACCGGCTTTATGTGGTGATTTCAGGTGACCGCCTTTTTCAGTATGATTCTGCCGGATTAAAAGATTTGACTTCGCTGATACCAAAAGATCAGTACAACAACACTGCAATTCAAACTGTTGCAATCGATCCGCAGGATCCCAAAGTGGTTTATTGTGCCGGAGCCAAAAATATTTACAAATCGGATGCCAGTGTGAAACGATCCATTGATTCTGGAAAAACATGGCAGATCATCACCCCGAATACCCGAACAACTAACGGACTCAATTTGAATGACGGCGCCAATGAGGTATTTGCACTTCGGGTAAATCCGCTTACACGCGAACTCTGGGCTGCCGGAAGTTGCTACGGAATCTGGAAGGAAGCTGGAATAAAAAGTCTTTCAGTGACATTGACCAATCCGGTCAAAAATGGCTTTTACAGAGCCGGAACTGACCTGATGCTAAAGGCTACAGCCACAAAGCTTGATAATGAAATTTCAAAAATTGAATTCTTCAAGGGCTCCGAGAAAATTGGTGAATCCATAAACGCACCGTACCAACTTAACTGGCACAATATTGAATTGGGAACCTGGCAGCTTCATGCTAAAGTTACCGATGCAAAAGGCGATACGGCTGTTTCCAGTGTCATTCCAATTTCTATTGTTCAAAACATCGCTCCTGAAGTAAGTATTTCCAGTCCGGATAATAATTCCTTTTTTGCTTCTGCAGCAACGGTGCCATTTGCCGTAAATGCCGTTGATAAAGATGGAACTATTGCCAAAGTAGAATATTTCAGCGGAACAATAAAAATCGGGGAGTCGCTGGTTTCATCTTTTGGGTTTGAGTGGAAAAATGTTACCACCGGGGTTTATAGCATTACAGCAACTGCCACCGACAATGAAGGACTTTCAAAAACATCATCAGCGGTTTCTTTAACAGTTTCCGGAGAAAATGGTCAATTGAACTACACCGAAAATTTTGATGACGGACTGGCACAGAACTGGAAAAGTAATTCAGGAACATGGCTGGTTGAATCAAAACAAATGCATCATACCTCGACTGATGGCATTGATATTACGGTTTATGATGGAACTACCTTTTACAATTTTACCTATACTGTCCAGATCAAGCCTGACTGGGGCAATATTTACGGTTTGGTTTTCAATTATGTCGATAACAAAAACTATTACCGGCTTGAACTCGATGCCGATCCCCGAAATATTGCATTAATCGAGGTGAAAAATGGCAGTGAAAAAACATTGGCTTCCGCAACCTATACCGGTGGTGGACAAGGCGTTTATTCGACTCTCAAAGTCACCAACAATGGCAAATCGACTGCAGTTGAAGTGAATGGAAAAAATCTTTTTAACGGTGTTGCCACAACTGCTTTGCCGTATGGGAAAATCGGTTTGTACGCCTGGTATCAGCCTGTTTGGTACGACAACATTGAAGTAAATGCTGAAAGTAAGGGTTTTCCGGTAGGAATTCAAAATTGGGCAGAAAGTTCAACCGGAATTCGGTGTTTCCCAAATCCGCTCGAAAATGGTGATCTGACCATTCAGTTGGCCTCCACAGAAAAAAATGTCCGGATTGAGATTTTTAATTTGCAAGGGAAACTGATCGGATCAGAGCAAAAACCGAAGGCCAGCTCATTTTCACTGCCAGAAATCCTATTCCCTGTTAACGGACTGTATTTCATCAAAATAAGTACTGACAAAAATTTTTACCTCACCAAATTATTGATATCCGGGAGTTAAGAAGGTATATGAGAATTGCCTGAAATGTACACAAAAAAACTAAGAGACTGTTTGAATTTGGTTTTTCAATCCCGTTAGGGATTTTATATGGGTAGAAAAAAGATTGAAATGCAAGGTCTCGTCCCATCTGGGACGAAATATTTTATCCTGTTTTCTATTCCTACCCATATTTTGTGCCTATGGCACGATATTAAGACACATAATTATGATCGAATAAAAGTGTA
>CAILJH010000052.1 GCA_903834475.1 uncultured Prolixibacteraceae bacterium
ATGCGGGTGGGCGCGGCTTCTTTCGTGCCCCTTTTGAGGTGGCGGGTGAACACGAAATGCGACCCTGGGTAATTGAGGTCAAGTTTTTCCAATACCGGGACCATCGCGTTTGGTATCTGCACCAATTCGTTCTTTTTGTTTTTTGAGATTGTGCCGGGCAGCATGATCGTGCGGTTCTTAAGTTGAAAGTGCGATACCTTCAGGCGCACGATCTCCTGCGGGCGGATGAAGCAGTAAAATATCAGGCAGGCACAAACATACAGGTCATAATCCCATGTCGGCAGGTTTTTTTGCATTTTCACCAGGTCTTCGACGGTAAAGGAAACTATTTCGGCTTCTTCTTTTGGCAAGCGTTCTACCTTGTCGAAGGGGTTGGTCAAAATCCATTCGCGTTTTACCAGTGCCTTGAAAACGGTTTTCAAGGCAGTGGCCCGGTTGTTATATGTCCGGTTGCAGTATTTCATTTTCGCCTGGGTATAGTCCATGTATTCCTGTGCAAGGTGGTAGTTGAAATCGTCCACCGGAATGTTCAACAGGTTTTTTGCCTTTAGCCAAACGGTAAATAGGCGCACCATGCTCCTGTATGTAAAATATGACCTTTTGCGGCACGAGCCCTCTTTGATGGAAAGCACGTATGCCAATGCCACTGAAATAGAGGTGTTTTTTTTCTCGCTATATGCAAACGGGTTGAAGCCCTGGCGCAACCTGCGGTTTATGTCCTTGATCATTTCATGGGCCTTGTCCCTTCGTCCGGAGCAGGTCTTGATCTTTTGCGGTATCCAGTTTTGGAACAGGCGGAACTTGCCTGTTTCGGGCGACCGGAAGGAATAATGCACGTACCAGCGTTTGGACAGGTCCCCGCCGGCATCGAATAATTTTGCTGTTTTGAAATTTTCCATTTCTGCTGATTTTCCGACCTCGCCAGGTGAAAAACTTCACGAAAATGGGCACAACAATTTTTTCAGTTTTTTTCAGTTTATCAAAAAATACTTTGTATTTATATGATATACTGTACTTTAATATTTCTGGTAGCGGGATCGAGATTTTTGAAACATGTCCCCTCCCCTATTTTTCAATGTGTTGTGACCTTTTTTTCGGGTGTTTTATCAGTGTTTTCAGTCGTTTTTTTTCAGTTTTTTTTTCACAACCGGTTATTCCTTTGCCTTCCGCAATTCGTCAATTTCAATCTTCATCCTTCGCTTGTCGTCAAGGCTTTCCTGGAGCAATGCCCTCAGCTCTTTGATTATCGTGGCAGAATTGTCGCCATAGGTTAGTTCGGTTTCTGCCACGATCAATTTATCTTCTTCCCGGAACCAGTAGGCCATTGGGATTTTCAACGCATTGCTGATTAGTTGAAGGGTAACCACCTTCAACGTTTCATTTTTACATGAAAGCATGAAACCCTTTTCTCCCATTTTGGCAAACTCAGGGATGAAATATTTAAGCCTATAGTTCCTTTTCTCAATTTCATCCTTAATATTTTCGTAAGTAGGTGTCATTTAATTAAATATATTTAGAATGGAAATAAATTATGAATTTAAAGAAATATAATGACCATAAAAAGGAAAACCGCTGTATATTTGCCGACATATTACAGACAAATATAACATATAAATCAGACTTTGTAAATACCAATTTAAAGTGATAGATAAGAAAGCATTAAGTAAACTGAGAAAAGAACTCCCACATGGTTGCTCTACGACCATCAGAACAAGATTAATCAGTAAGTTCCCGGATATGAACCCATTCTCAATTGACTATATCCGTAAAGTCCTTGATCCGGATGATAAAAGAATAAATACGATCATCCTCGGAGAAGCCATTCTTTATCGGGATGAGCTTGCGGCCGAAAAGGCAAACATTGAATCACGGATATACAAAACCTGAACATTTTCCAACCAACAGACAGATGAAAAAATCAACAACAATCCCGGAAGCCATGGTCGCAGGTATTGAATTCTTCCTGGTAAATGGAGAAATCCAGTTCGTACAAGATGGTGCACAACACTTATTTTGTGAACTTGATGCCACCATTGCCACAATGCTGAAAAATGAACTGGCCAACGACCCAAAGGCATTGAGGGGTTTGGAAATCCTTGGGATTGTTGATCCCATTGAACAGCTCAAACAATTCATCTATTGCCGATTTGGAGACTTTGACAAAACAGCCGATATCACCTCGGGCGGTGTGTTGAATTCCGAGTACTGGGACTGTGGCAACCGGCCATGCCCCGCCGATGGCCTGCTTTGCCAACTTCCCCATTGTACCAACGGAAACCTGACCAGGCGCGAAACTGAAATTATCAGGGAGGTTGGTTCCGATAAAAGCAATAAAATGATCGCCGCCAAATTCAACCGGTCAAAACTCACCATCGATACCCAGCTCCGCACCATCGCACACAAACTTGGGTGTTTCACAAAATTGGGGATCAGCTCCTTCGCCGGGGCGCATAATCTTTTATAATATGGATATTCTTCTGGTACAAGGACCGGAAACTCCGGATCCAACCCAACTTGATCTGTTTGACATGG
>CAILJH010000053.1 GCA_903834475.1 uncultured Prolixibacteraceae bacterium
AATCTATGCCAATCCTGACGACCGGAATATCTATATTTCAAAATTGTTCAAACAGGGAAGCATTACCGATTATGAATTGTCATTTCAAAACAAAGACGGTTCAATAGTTCCTGTTGCTGTTTCATCGCGTGTGTTTTTCGCTGCTGATGGAAATCCGGTAACCATTTCCGGAAGCATGCGCGATATTACTGAACGGAAACAAACCGAGTTGGTTTTAAAGCAAAGCAATCAAAAATGGGAAGCTATTATTGGGGCCTCACCTGATGGAATTGGAATCGTATCGTTAGAAGGGAAACTGCAGCTGGCATCGGATAAATTAGCGACCATGTATGGCTATTCCGTCCTGGAAAAAGAGCTTTTTATTGGAAAAACAGTATTCGAATTTATTGATCCGTCAGATTATGAAAAACTGATCGGCAACATTCGCAATTTGCTCAATAACGAGTTTAACCAAACCTCTTCAGAATATTTGTCTGTACGGAAAGACGGCAGCCGATTTTATACCGAATTGAATTCCAGTATTTTATATGACAGCAATGGCGATCCTGAAAGCATCATGTATGTTCAGCGCGATATCTCAAGCCGGAAAATAGCAGAGGAATCTATCCGTGAAAGTGAAGAAAAGTACCGCAATATATTTGTTAATGCTCAGGAAGGAATTTTTCAAACCAATGTGGATGGTTCCTATCGTTCGGTAAATCCGGCTCTGGCAAAAATTTACGGATTTGAATCGTCTGAGGAATTGATGAACAATCGGTCTGATATTTCAAAAGATTCCTATTTAGATCCCAACGAACGTGAGAATTTTTTGAGATTGATGAAAGATCAGGGGTTTGTTAAAGGGTACGAGTACGAAGTAAAACGTAAGGATGGGAGCAGCATTTGGTTATTTGAAGATGCTAAAGCAATCAAGGATAAAAATGGTGATATTCAGTATTTCGAAGGATTCGTGGTTGATATCACCGAACGCAAACTGACAGAAAATGCCTTAAATGATAAAAAAAATCTCTTAACTAACCTGATTATCAATCTGCAGGAAGGCATTTTGCTTGAAGACGCGAACCGTAAAATCGTATTGACCAACCAACTGTTCTGCGATATGTTTGGAATTCCGGCTCCACCAGAGGTAATGGTAGGTGCCGATTGTTCCGGATCGGCTGAAGACAGTAAATTCTTCTTTAAGAATCCCGTCAAATTCATTGCGGATATCAATTTAGTTCTCGAGGAAAAAAAAGCCGTTTATAATGACGAACTTGAACTGGCCGATGGACGGTATTTCGAACGCGATTATATTCCTACTTACCTCGATAATCAGTACAGCGGTCATTTATGGAAATACCGCGATATCAGCAATCGCAGAAAAGCAGAAGAAGGATTTAAAAAAATTTCGCAGGCTGTTGAACAAAGCCCTATCGTAAATTATATCACTGACCTGAAAGGCGCGATTGAGTATGTAAATCCTAAATTGCTGGAATTAACCGGCTATTCTAAGGAAGAACTGATTGGAAAAAATCCAAGGATTTTCAGTTCCGGTGAAACATCAAGAGAAGATTATGCGAAAATTTATCAAACCATCAGTTCGGGTTTGGAGTGGAAGGGAGAGTTTCATAACCGGCGGAAAAACGGAGAATTGTTTTGGGTTTCAGCCCTGATCTCTCCGGTTACCGATTCGAAAGGAAAAATCACCCATTTTCTGGCGGTTGAAGAAGACATTACCGAACGCAAAGAAAAAGATAAAGAAATACAAAAGCTCTCGCATGCCCTGGAGCAAAGTCCTGTCATCATTATCATGACCGACCTGAATGGAAATTTCGAGTACGTAAATCCTGCATTCCACGCCATTACAGGATACCGTCCCGATGAAATTGCCGGGAAAAGTACCCGGATCCTGAAATCAGGGGAAACAGACAACGAAATTTATCAGGATATGTGGGAAACCATCAGCGCAGGTAACGACTGGTATGGTGAATGGATGAATAAAAAGAAAAGCGGCGAGTTCTTTTGGGTGAATGTTTCGGTTACACCATTTCGCGATGACCACGGAAATATCACCAATTACTTAGCCGTGGAACAGGATATCTCGGCCCGGAAACTTGCTGAAAAGGAAATACAGGACCTCAATGCAAATCTGGAATTAAAAATTGCTGAAAGAACTTTTGAACTCGCTCAGACCAATGAAAATCTGCTGACCGAAATTGACGAACGAAAACGTGTATCAGAAGCACTTATCGACAGCGAAAGCAATTACAGGTCGGTAGTCGAAAATGTGAATGAAGTTATTTTCCGGACTGATGCCGAAGGATTGTGGTTGTTCCTGAATAAATCGTGGACCGAAGTTACCGGCTTTAGTGTGGCAGAATCGCTGGGCCAGTTGTTTGTCAATTACGTTCATCCTGACGATAGGGCACGAAACTGGGAATTATTCGAACCACTCATAAAACGCGAAAAAGAATATTGCCGGCACCAGATCAGGTATTTAACCAAAGATGGCGGATTCCGGTGGGTTGAAGTCTTTGCCCGTCTGGGAATCAACGAGCAAAATGAAATTACCGGTACATTTGGCACACTTCAGGATATTACTGAACGCCGGGAGGCCGAGGCTGCATTGGCTATCGAAAAACAGCGGCTTGCCTCGATCATCGAAGGCACCCATGTTGGTACCTGGGAATGGAATATCCAAACCGGAGTTACCATTTATAATGAACGGTGGGCCGGAATTTTGGGCTACACGCTCGATGAACTTGCACCGGTAAGTATCGAAACCTGGATGAAACTGGCACATCCTGATGATTTTAAAATCTCGGGCGAAATGCTTGAAAAACATTTTTCAGGTGAGTCCGATTATTATTCGTTTGAATCGCGGATGAAGCATAAAAACGGCCATTGGACCTGGGTTTTAGACCGGGGAAAAGTGAATGCCTGGGACGAAAACGGAAAACCGCTGCTGATGTCGGGAACACATCAGGATATCAGCGAACAGAAACAAGCAATTGACGAGCTTGAAGAAAGCAGGGAGCGACATCGTGGATTAAGCGAGGCAGCTTTTGACTCCATTTTCTTTTCGGAAAAAGGAATTTGTATTGAGCAAAATTCGATGGCCGAAAAGGTGTTTGGTTATACCACCGAAGAAGCACTTGGCCATTACGGTACCGACTGGATTGTTCCTGAAGACCGGAAAATAGTCATGGATAATATGATGGCCGGCAATGAAGAACCATACGAAGTAAACGCACTGAGAAAAGACGGAACAACATTCCCCTGTTTGTTAAGCGGGAAAATGATGTATTATAAAGGAAGAAACGTCCGGGTTACTTCGCTGCACGATATTACCGAACGAAAACTGGCAGAGGATGCGTTAACTCAAATGTCATCCCGCTTAAGTCTGGCACTGCGGGCCAGTGGCATCGGCGTGTGGGATTTCGATATCGTTAATAATGCTCTTATTTGGGACAACCAGATGTTCGCCATTTACGGAATCAGGGAAGAAGATTTCAGCAGTGCGTATGAGGCCTGGCTGAATGGTCTGCATCCGGATGATAAGATACGGGGTGACGAAGAAATACAGATGGCCATTCGCGGCGAAAAAGAATTTGATACCGAGTTCCGGGTCGTTTGGCCTGGTGGCAATGTACATTTTGTAAAAGCTTTGGCTGTCGTTGAGCGCGACAATTCCGGAAAAGCTCTCCGGATGATCGGAACCAATTGGGATATCACCCTTCAAAAGCAGGCTGCGAACTTTGAAAATGAGTTACTTCAATTATCCCCCAAATTAACCGGAATATCATTTTCTGAAATCAATTCTGCCATTGATATGGCTATCGGCCGGATCGGAAAATTCCTTTCTGCTGACCGGGCTTATATTTTTGAATTCAATGCGGAAGAAACAACCATGAGTAATACGCATGAATGGTGTAATGAAGGAATTCATCCTGAAATTGAAAACCTTCAGGGAATCCCATATAATTTGCTTCCAAATTGGATGGAAGTTCTTAACCGGAATGAAAATGTGATCATCCCTTCGGTGAAAGATTTACCGGAAAACTGGAAACCTGAACGTGAAATTCTGGAGCCACAGGGAATTCAATCATTAATAGTCATTCCGCTGCTGACAGATGGCAATTTAATCGGATTTGCCGGATTGGACTCTGTTGTAAATAAGAAAGAATACAATACCGGCGAGATCAATATCCTGAAGGTATGGAGTAGTATGCTTGCCAGTTTAATCAAGGATCGGAAATCTGAATACTTACTGGAACAGACCCGCCAGAATTATGAAACATTCTTTAATACCATCGACGATTTTCTGTTTGTATTAGACGAACAAGGAAACATGATTCACACCAACCATACCGTTATTAACAGGCTGGAATATGCTCCGGAAGAATTGCTTTCAAACTCAGTTTTGATGGTTCACCCCGCTGAACGCCGCGAGGAAGCCGGACGAATTGTAGGTGAAATGCTTCAAGGCATCACCGAATATTGTCCTGTACCATTAGTCACAAAGGCAGGCCGCTTGATATCAGTTGAAACCAGGGTAAAACCGGGTTTCTGGGATGGAAAACCTGTGATCTTCGGAGTCAGCAAGGATGTTTCGCAAATCAAGCTGTCAGAAGAAAAATTCTCCAAGGCATTTCAGTCCAATTCAGCCATGATGGCCATTTCAAGCGTTAATACCGGCAAATTCATTGAGATTAACGATTCCTATGTCAAAACACTTGGCTATTCGCGCGAAGAAATGATTGGACAAACTTCGGCGGATATGAATATTTATCTGGATTTGGAAACAAGGACTGACATTTTGGAAAAATTAAAGCAAAATATTCCGGTCAGGGAATTGGAAATAAAAATTAAAACAAAATCCGGAAATATATTAACAGGCATATTTTCAGCTGATTACATTGTAATCGGCAATGAAAACTGCATTTTGGCTTTATTGGTCGACATTACCGACCGCAAAAGAGCGGAAGAAGATATTAAAAAGGCGCGCCTCGAAGCAGAACAGGCCAATATGGCTAAAAGCGAATTTCTTTCGCGAATGAGCCATGAACTCAGGACACCAATGAATTCGATCCTTGGATTTGCCCAACTGCTCGAAATGGGAGAACTGAACCTGAGGCAAAAGAAAGGAGTTACCCACATTCTGAAAAGCGGAAAACATCTGCTGGATCTGATCAACGAAGTACTCGACATTTCGAGCATTGAAGCAGGCCGTATATCGCTCTCGATCGAACCGGTTCAATTAGGCATTATCATTCCTGAAATGCTTGACATTGTTCGCCCACAGGCCGAACAGCGACATTTATTGATTCAGTCGAAGAGTACAGTCACTGGTCAGTTATTTGTTAAATCCGACCGGCAGCGATTAAAACAGGTACTGCTGAATTTGCTGAATAATGCCATCAAGTACAATAAAGACGGTGGTTCAGTTTTGATTCAGACTGAACTCAGGCAAGAGATTGGTACGGATAGGCCACAAATCCGGATTTCTATCACTGATACAGGTTTGGGAATTTCGCAGCACGACATTCCTAAGCTATTTATGCCATTTGAACGTATCGGTGCGGAAAAAACCAGAACCGAAGGCACCGGACTTGGACTATCTGTAGTCAAGAGATTAATGCAGGCCATGGGAGGAAATCTTGGTGTTGAAAGCACTCCGGGTGAAGGAAGTACCTTCTGGATCGAATTGCCTCAAAGTGAAAGTCCTTTAAACGGGGTTGAAAAAATTGGTGAGCTTGCCGGTATTGAATCAAAATCAGATCATAAAACCGGAACAATCTTATGCATTGAAGATAATGCTTCAAATATCGAATTGATTGAACAAATCCTTTCTTATCAGCATTCCGGTATTCGGTTAATTGCCTGCACCAATGGTAATGAGGCAGTCAAACTGGCGAAAGAATATACTCCGGATTTGATCCTGCTTGATCTGAACCTTCCTGACATTCACGGCAGCAAGGTGCTTAAACTGTTAAAAGCCGAAAAACAAACTATGAATATTCCTGTAGTTGTGATCAGTGCCGACGCAATGCCTCACCAACAGAAACGGTTCCTGGAGGCAGGAGTGCAGAATTATTTAACCAAACCGCTGGATATCAAAGATTTTTTACACGAAGTTGATCTGTATATTCCAGAAAACAAAGCACAGGATATCAGTTAAAATAACAAAGTAACAATACAAATACCATGATTGATTCAACCTTGAAAAATGCAAATATTCTGATAGTCGATGATCAGGAAGCAAATATTGACGTATTGGAAGGTTTACTCGAAATGCAGGGATACTCAAACATCAAATCGACAGTTGATCCACGGGAAGTAATAAGCCTGCACGCTGAATTTAATCCTGACTTAATTCTACTTGATCTGTCCATGCCCTATCTTTCAGGATTCGAAGTGATGGAACTCTTGAATTCAAATGTTCCGGACAACACCTATTTACCCATCCTGATTCTTACTGCCGATGTAACATCAGAAGCAAAACAACGCGCACTTTCAGCAGGTGCAACCGATTTCCTAACCAAACCATTTGATTTGGTTGAAGTTGGATTGCGAATTAAAAATATTCTATATACCAGCTTTCTTCACCAGCAATTACTTAACCAGAACCAGATTCTGGATATCAAGGTAAAACAAAGAACGTTTGAGCTTGAAAAAATGAATATTGAATTGATGATAGCTAAGGAAAAAGCTGAATCGAGCAACCGGCTAAAAACCTCATTTCTGAATAATATTTCACACGAAATACGCACCCCTTTAAATGGAATTTTAGGATTCGGGCAAATACTGTCAGAAGGCAATTTTTTACCTGAAGAAAAAAATTTGTATTTGACGATGTTGAATAATAGCAGTGACCGGTTGATTGATACCGTCACTAACTTTTTGGATATTTCGTTACTGAATTCAGGAAGTCAGGACGTATTCAAAAAAGAAATAAATCCTGAAGATCCGATCATTACAGTAATGAGGAAATTTGAAGCAGCGTGTTATGCTAAAAACATAAGTTTTACAACTCAACTGCCATCCAAAGATCACAGCATCAAAATGCTTACTGACAGCGATTTGCTATATAAAATACTTTATCAGTTAATCGACAATGCAGTTAAATTCACGAAGGAGGGAACAATTACTGTAGGTTATGAAAGGCACGAAAACGAATTTCATTATTTCGTAAAAGACTCAGGTATAGGTATAACTGAGGAAGTCAGAAAATCCATCTTTGGCCATTTTATTCAGGAAGACAGCACCGATACCCGTGGTTATGAAGGTAGCGGACTTGGCTTGGCGGTTGCCAAGGGATTTGTGGAATTATTGGGAGGGAATATCTGGCTCGATTCAGAAAAGGGAAAGGGTTCTACGTTCTATTTCTCACTTCCCGGTATTCAACAAGCTACCCGGAATGACGTTCAGAATGCCATTAGTTCGTCCCATACTTTAACTTCCAAACTTACTTTGCTTGTTGCTGAAGATAATGATATCAACTTTATTCTGATAAAACTGCTTTTAAAAGATGATTTAATTGAAATTTTTCATGCCAGCAACGGACTGGAAACCATCGAATTATGTCATCAGCATCCGGAAATAAATCTCATACTAATGGATCTAAAAATGCCTGAAATGGATGGTTTTGAAGCCACCAGACAAATTAAAAGTTTCAGGAGAAATCTTCCAATTATTGCCGTATCAGCTTATACTGAAAACGAAGTCCGGTTAATGGCCATGCAGGCTGGCTGCGACGATTTTATCACCAAACCGATCAATAAGGAAATCATTTTCCGCAAATTGAGAGAATTTAGCCTGATTTAATGCCATTACCCCGAACTTCAGGAATGGTGGTAGCGACTTTAAACTTTCGGGAAATAAGCTATATTTTGTAAACCTCCAGACAGAATAATTACCCTGATCACAGCCGGTCAGGGCTTTTTTTATGGCGAGTTTTCAATAAAATTGAGAATGCAATAGGAGTAACCCATTTATTTGGCACGAAAAGCGATACAAATAAAACGAAAAAACCTCTGTAAAATATTGATTTACAAAGGTTTTGTTCCTAAAAGTGACCCAGCTGGGATTCGGACCCAGGACCCCATCCTTAAAAGGGATGTGCTCTACCAGCTGAGCTACTGAGTCATCCTTAAATGCCTTATCTTATTGATAAAGCGCTGCAAAGGTAAGCGCTATTTTCTTTTATGCAACCCGAAGCGGCAAATAAACTCAAAAAACATGCAGAATTCATAAACAAAGAATAATTCACCCGAGATCCAACAACGCTAATAAAATTACGTTAATTTAGCTAACAATAAAACTGCAAAAACGGATTGTGAAAAACAAAGTAATCGTTATAACAGGAGCTTCTTCAGGAATCGGGCGTGCTTTGGCCAAAGAATTTGCTTCACAAGGCGCCCGGTTATCATTGGGAGCGCGCCGTACAGAGCTACTTGAAGAACTCCTGAAGGAACTTTCTGAAACCGAAATCCTCATTCAGAAAACCGATGTAAGTATCGAAAGTGACTGCCGTCAACTGATTGATGAAACCATTAAGCGTTACGGACAGATCGACGTATTGATCAACAATGCCGGAATTTCTATGCGTGCAGTCTTTGAAGATGTTGATCTGAAAGTGATCAAACAACTCATGGACGTGAATTTTTACGGAACGGTTTATTGTACCAAATTTGCTTTGCCATACCTCCTGAAAACCAAAGGCAGTCTGGTCGGAGTCATTTCCATTGCCGGTTATGTGGGATTGCCGGGCAGATCGGGCTATTCGGCTTCAAAATTTGCGATTCGTGGATTTCTTGATACCGTCCGAATTGAAAACTTAAAAAGCGGATTGCATGTTTTGGTTGCTGCTCCGGGATTTACAACTTCCGAGGTGCGAAAAGCAGCCCTGACCAGTAATGGATTACACCAGGGCGAAACACCGCGCAATGAGAACAGTATGATGTCGGCCGAAGAATGTGCGCACCATATATTGAATGCGGTAAAAAAACGAAAACGCCAACTGATTTTAACATTTGCTGAAGGGAAACTCACCGTTTTTGTTGGTAAATTTTTCCCGGCATTGCTCGATCGAATAACTTATAAAGTCATGTCCAGAGAACGCAACTCACCTCTAAAATAATTCTACTATTTCCTGAACAACTATGATAATTTCTGAAACAAAGATTAGGGTTTACTACCAGGATACCGATAAAATGGGCGTAGTCTACTATGGTAACTATGCACGTTATTACGAAATTGGCCGTACCGAGATGATTCGTGAACTGGGTTTCACCTACAAACAGATGGAGGAATTGAATATCCTGCTTCCTGCCCGAAGCCTGAAAATAAATTACCTGAAATCGGCCTATTACGATGATTTGTTAACCATTCGGACAATCATCGACTCGATTCCCAAGGTCAAGTTTCCGATAAAAACAGAGATTTACAACGAAGTTGGAGAGTTGATCAATTCAGGAGAGGTTGTATTGGCATTCTTCAGTGCACTAACGAATAAACCCACTGCTGCACCTAAATTCTTCACTGACGAATTAATCAGGCTTTTCAACAATTAAAATCGATGAATGAGTATTGAACATCTATTGATTTGATTATAAATAATTAAGATTCCCAAAAGCAATTCCGCATAAATTCGTATTTTTAGAACGCTGTAAAAAACATTAAAATTACACTCATGGAAGAACTGGCAGTCGGGACCCGCGTTGATCATCCGCGTTACGGTGAAGGTATCGTCAGCAAAAATAAAATCACTTCGTATGAAATCTTTTTTGAACGGGGTGGAAAAATTGAAATCACAAAACACAATGAAGATCTGGAAGTTATTGAGACTGCGGCAGAAAAACCGAAGAACTCTTTAACACTGGCAGAAGTTGAAAAAGTATTGCGATATGTGCTCGAAGATCAGAGTGCACTTCAGGAAATTGTTCCTCTTGGAGAAAAATGGACCGGAGGCAATATGCTTCTGCAACCGGCAAACCTTTCACTAAAACCGAAAGAAATACCGATTGAAGCCTTTTTTCACAAAATTGTTATGCTGCGTGACCGGCTTCGGGTGCTTGAACAAAACATAAACAGCCATGCTGGATTATCGGACGAAGAAAAGGTAAACATGCAGCAATACATTACCCGTATTTACGGATCATTAACCACTTTCAATATACTTTTTGCCGACAAGGAACACTATTTTGTTGGCGCAAAATCTTGATTCTCATGAAAACAATATTAGCTTTTTTCACTTTGGTTATCATCAGCTTTTCAACTATGGCGCAGGATATAAAACTTAAAGTATGGCCGAACGGAGCGCCCGACAGCAACGGGATGACACTACCCGAAGAACTGTTTGAAGGAAAAATGGTACGGAATGTTTCAGAAGCGCAAATCTATGTGTATTTGCCAAAAATGGGAATAAACACCGGAGCAGCCGTGTTAATTTGTCCGGGTGGAGGATATGGAATTGAAGCGATGGACCACGAAGGCTATCAGTTGGCTGAATGGCTTGCTCAGCAAGGAGTTGCCGGCATTGTACTAAAATACCGCCTTCCGTATGGACATGATCAGATTCCGTTGGAAGATACGCAACGTGCCATTCGTCTCGTTCGGCAGAAGGCCGCTGAATGGGGAATCAATCCGATAAAAATTGGCATTGCAGGTTCATCGGCCGGAGGTCATTTAGCTTCGACAGCCGGAACCAGATTTGATTTGGGAAATCCTGAATCGGTTGATCCGATTGATAAGTACAGTTGTCGTCCCGATTTTATGCTACTCCTTTATCCGGTGATTACATTCAACGAAGAATTCGGGCACATGGGTTCACGCACCAATCTGATTGGCACAGGAAACAAATGGGATCTGGTTGCAAAATACTCCAACGAACTGAATGTGACAGCCCAAACCCCACCCACTTTTTTAGTTCTTTCGGATGACGATTCCGCTGTACCAACACGCAATTCGATCGAATTTTACATGGCCCTGAAGAAGTTCAAAATTCCGGCAGAAATGCATATTTTCAGGGATGGCGGACATGGCTTCGGAATGACCAAAAAGAATCTTCCGGTTGATCAGTGGCCTAATTTGTTCGCCCAGTGGATGAAAGCACAGGGAATTACCAAATAGAAGACAGTTCGAAGTGCCTAAAGTTCAGAGTGCCTTAAGTTAATTTCAGTTAGGCACACCAAACTCTGCGAATTTCAGACACTTATAATTATCAATAGTTTAATAATTGGATTGTTCAATTGATTTTTACTCCAGGCACTCCGAACTTTAGTACACTTTAGGCACTTTTAATCTTTTTTCATGTATTCAAACACTCACCCGGTTAATGTACTGAAGTTTTGTCCGCGATGTGGTTCTGTACATTTTCCGGCAACCGGCAACCGTTCGTTCCAGTGCGACGACTGTTCATTTAATTATTATGTCAATTCGTCGGCTGCCGTAGCTGTCCTGCTTTTCAACGAAAAAGGCGAATTGTTACTGACCCGCCGTGCTATTGAACCTCATCTCGGAAAGCTTGATTTACCCGGAGGATTTATTGATCCGATGGAATCAGCTGAACAGTCTGCCGTGCGCGAAATTCAGGAAGAATTAGGCATTCCTGTTCATTCGTTGAAATATTTCGGCTCTTTCCCAAACGAATATGTTTTTTCCGGATTTTCTGTTTTCACCATCGATCTGGCGTTTTTTGCCCAAACTGAAAACTTAAACGAAATGACTGCAATGGACGATGTGGCGTCGTTTGAATTTCATAAGCTTCAGGATATCGATCCGAAAGAAATGCCCTCTATTTCAATGTTTAACATCATCAAAGAACTTATAAAACGTGAAGGAACATATTAAAAAACGAATTTCAGACCTGCGCGCAATTATGCAGGTTCAGGGACTGGACGCCTACATTATTTATGGAACCGATCCTCATTTGAGCGAATATTTACCTGAATACTGGCAAACCAGATCCTATATTTCCGGTTTTACAGGTTCTGCCGGAATGGTCATTATTAGTTGCGAGAAAGCTGCGCTTTGGACCGATTCGCGGTATTTCCTCCAAGCTGAAGAAGAACTTTCGGGTACCGGAATTGAACTGGTTAAAATGCGAACATCTGGCCATCCGGAGCCCGCAGAATGGCTTAAGCTGAATCTCAAATCAGGAGCCTGTGTCGGTACTGATGAAGGATGTATCTCCGTCTGCCAGTTCCGGAGCATGCAAAACAGCCTGAATCAATCCGGAATTATCCTGATGGAGTCTGGTGATTTATTTACCAAAACCTGGTCGGATCGCCCTACCCTGCCCGATTCGCCGGTTTACGAACACGACATACGATACGCCTGTACCGACCGAAAAACAAAAATCAGCAGCATTTGTACTGAACTGGAAAAATCCGGAACAAACCTGCAAATTATCACCGCTTTGGACGATCTCGCCTGGAGCTTCAATCTTCGCGGAAACGATGTGGAATGCAATCCGGTTTTTATGGCTTATGCAATTGTTTCCAGAGAGGAAACAATTATATTCATCGACAGCCGGAAACTACCTTCGGAATTAAAAAATAAACTGGAATCAGAAAATTTACAAATCAGGGAATATACAGGATTACTGAGCCATTTGGGTAGTTTACCAAATACAACACGGATCTTATTTGACCCGGAACGAACGAATCAAGCCATTTTAAGTAGTATTCCTGAACATTGTCAACTATTTGAAGGTCTGTCGGTTCCGTGCCGTTTAAAAGCGATCAAATCGGAAGCCGAAGTCAGAAATATCAGGCAAGCGATGCGAAAAGATGGAGTGGCAATGCTCGAGTTCCTGCACTGGCTGGAAAACAATCTGGGAAAGGTTCCGGTAACTGAGTATACCGTTGCTGAAAAACTGATTGAATTGCGAACCAAACAACCCGAATTTAAAGGCATTAGCTTCTATCCTATCGTTGGATACAAAGAACATGGAGCCATTGTTCATTTTCATGTTACCGAAGAAAATGCGCTTCCTGTTCAGAAAGACGGATTTCTGCTTTTTGATTCCGGAGGACAGTACAGCGATGGAACTACTGATATCACCCGGACCATTGCCTTGTCAGAATTGACTTCCCGTCAAAAAACTGATTTTACGATGGTTTTAAAAGGAATGATTTCGCTGACCTTGGCAAAATTTCCGGTCAATACCCGTGGTTACCATCTCGATATCCTGGCACGAAAAGACATGTGGAAACATGGACTGAATTACGGCCACGGAACAGGCCACGGAGTGGGATATTTTCTGAATGTACACGAAGGACCAATGGCTATCCGCCAGGAATTTAATGAACGGGTCATTGAAGCCGGGATGGTACTGTCGAACGAACCGGCTCTTTACCGTTTGGGTGAATATGGATTGAGAACTGAAAATATGATGGTTTGCCTGAAAGACGAATCAACCGAATATGGCAATTTTCTTCGTTTCGATACCCTGACCCTTTGCCCGATTGACACCAAAGCCATCGACAAAAGCTTGCTTAATCCTGAGGAAATTGATTGGCTCAACAGCTATCATCAAAGAGTTTTTGATGAATTGGAGCCTATGGTTGATGATGAATTGAAGGGCTTTTTAAAAGAGCTGACAAAGGCAATTTAACGATCCGAGATAACTACAAATCTAATTCAGAGCGTCATTGCGAACGAAGTGAAGCAATCTCAACTCATTCTACTTTTCAGATTGCTTCAGTTCGTTTCCGTTACACTTCAACTCCTTCGCAATGACGCTCCGAATCTGCTAGTGTAATTTTGCAGACTTGTCTTAATTCAGACATTTGAATCATAAAAAAACCGTCTCAGAGCAAGTCCAAGACGGTTTTTTTATGATTATTTGAAGACCTATTGTTTCACGTAATCGGCCTTTAAAAGGAAGTCGAGTGATTGTTTCACACCGTCGATTGGATTTGAATTAAATTCTTCCACTTCAACAATGTAATGTTGCATACCAGCTGTTTTTGCATTGTCGAAAATCGGTTTAAAATTCATCTTGGCATCACTTCCGCCTAATTCTTTTAAATCCTTCACGTGCCACAATTCGAAACGGCCAGGATAAGCTTTGAAATAATCCACCGGATTTTTACCACCTTCGGTAATCCAGAATAAATCCATTTCAAACATTACTTTTTTAGGATCGGTATTTTTCAGCATGCAATCATAAATAGTCTGTCCATCAACCTGTCCAAATTCATGACTATGGTTGTGGTAGCCAAAACGAATACCTGCAGCATTGCATTTTTCGCCAACCGCATTGAAATATTCGCAATAACGTTTAGTTCCTGCGATGCTTTCGTAGCCTACTTTGTCCATAAAAGGCTGAACAATGTATTTTACACCGGCGGCTTTATGAGCAGCAATTGCAGTATCCCACCATGCCATACATTTATCCCATCCGGCCTTGTCAGGAACTGCTTGTCCGCAATGTGATGAAAAGAAATTTAATCCGTTTGCATCGCACAAAGCTTTAAAAGCAGCAGGTTCCATTCCATAGAATTTTCCATCGTTATACCCTGCGGCTTCAACAATCTGGTAACCCTGTTTGCCCACTTTTTCGACAACGGTTTTGATGTCTGAGGATTTTATGGCCTCGCGCACAGAATACAATTGAAGACCAACTTCTTTGCCATTTTTAGAAGCAGCAAAGGAATCAATTCCACCAATAACACAGGCAGTCAACAAAATGACTGTCAATGACTTTTTAAAATTAAAACTTAAACTCATGATAAATAATTTATTAGATTTAGAATAGTTGTATATAACCCGGTCTTTCAACCTTTAGCAAAAGTAACTTCAAAAAACCAATACTGAAACAGATTGTTGAATTTTGTTTCTGAAACAAGTAGAAAATAAGTTCAATCCTTTAAAACTCACTACCTAAATATTCCCAACCCAGAACACTGGAGATAACAGGCCATACGTGAGCTGCCATTTTCTTTGCTCCGGAATAATTCGGATGTGTATCAGATCCCAGGTCTTTTTCCGGATTCATCAGATAAGTCGGAATTCCAACAAAATAGACATTCTTCTTTCCTTCTGCTGACCTAAAATTCTCAACCATTTCCTTCACGTACGAATAACATGGTTCGTCAGTCATAGGACCAACAACGCAAAAAACAGGTAAGTCACCATATTGTTTTTGCACCTCGTTAATCAATTTTTCGTAAGCAGCGATAAAGACCGATTTGTCAGGATATGGTTTTGTGCTGAAATCATTTGTTCCCAGGTTGATTACCACCAAATCAGGCTTCCATTGACTGAAGTTCCAAAGCGGTTGTTCTTTTTCATCGAAAACACGATTGAAGCGGACGGGCATTGTTCCTGTTGGCGAAACTTTTTCCTTGTATCCGTAATTACGCACAACACCTTCACCTGAATGTGCCACAATGTGGTAATCGGCATGGAATGCGCGGGCCATAATTGGAGCATAACTCATGAAATTGTTTTCGGTCGATGGTTTCCATCGCTCACTTTTTGTTTTGCCTTCCGTGCCGTAACCACAGGTAATCGAATTGCCAATAAACTCGATTTTGCGGACAGGAATTTCCATCCATGGAAGCATTTCACCATTTTCAGAAATCACGATTCCTTTGAACGTACCAATCCCCTGGTTTCCTTCGGTACGTTTGTAAATTTGTATTTTATGAATCTGAGATCCAAGTCCGCCGGCGATCAGAATGGTTGTATCGCTCTTAACTTCAATCGTTTTTGAAGGCTGATCATCGACCAGAACATTGTAATAATTGTGACCGGTGTCGCTCATCCGAACTGCACAATCCGTACTTCGGATGTTGAATTGGATGTACACTCCCGACCAATCATAGCGAATTTCATTCGGATTTGAAAAATCGAAACGGCCGACATAACGAAAAGCTTGATTGCTGGCCGGAACAAATTTGGTTTGGGCAGGTACAGATGCGCCAATTAGTAGAATTGCAAAAGCAAGAAGTAATGTTTTCATAGTAATCTTTATTATAGGCATTTAACATGTTTTTTCAGTGTGAATACCCCAGTTGATATGCTCCCTTCGACTGCTTCGCGCTCAGGGAGCACAGTATCGGACTTCGGTCTTCAAACTATTCTTCCTCAAAAAATGCATCAATCCCCGGATAGTTATATTTTTCGCGGGCATCAGTTTCGGACAGCAGAAAAAACTTAAACTCGGCTTCGGAACATACAATTCCGGAAGAATTGATTAACCGCGACTGAATTATTGCTGTTCGCTTGTGTTGCTCAACCAGGCTTGCACGAATAGTTATCTCACCTTCGTCGATCATTAATGGTTTCCTGAACCGCACTTTCATTTCGCCTGTCATGCCAACGGTGCCGCATTTGACGTAAACCAGCCATCCGGCAATTTCATCGAGTAAAGTCGATTGTATTCCGCCATGAAGTATCTTTGGATAGCTTTGCAGAATTGGTCGCGGATTCCAGAACGAAACCACCTCGTCGCCGTCTTCCCAAAATTCAAGATGCAATCCAAATTCGTTGTATGGCGAACATCCGAAGCATTGATAAACTTCAGGATCGTCGTTCAGGTGAATATTTTTGATTTTTCTCATGGATTGCAAAATTAGAAAACCCTCATAAAGATCAGGCAAAATCTTCACATCTTTGAAAATTTTATTGGCTGTATTCATTCAAATCAAGACACAATCCCCTATTTCATTATAATATTGTATCCATTTGGATTGGATCGAATCAATTTCGTCTGAAAATATTGCCGTTTATCTTCATTTTTGGTAGTTTAGAACATTCAAAATAATATTCCGGATGATTAAATCTTCTGAACTGATAATAAATGCCGATGGCAGTATTTTCCATTTGCACCTCAAACCTGAACAATTAGCGGACGATGTAATTCTGGTCGGCGATCCGGGAAGAGTGGAACTTATCTGCAAACAAATGACCGACATCGAATTTCTGATTCAAAACCGGGAATTTGTTTCGACAACCGGAAAATTCAATCATAAGCGCATAACCATTGTATCTACCGGAATTGGAACTGACAACATCGATATTGTAGTGAATGAGCTCGATGCTTTGGCAAATATCGACTTCACAATCCGGGAAATAAATCCGGTTCTGCGAAAACTCAACCTCATTCGTATAGGCACTTCAGGAGGACTTCAGGATTATCTTCCTTTAAATTCGTATGTTATTTCACAAAAGGCCATTGGGTTCGATGGGTTGCTTAATTTTTATGCCAACCGTAACGCGATAGCCCATCTGCCTTTCGAAGAAGCTTTTAAACTGCACACCAGTTGGAGAGAGCAGTTAACTTCGCCTTATGTGGTTGAATGTTCCCACGAATTATTTTCGAAAATACACCGGAATGATACCTTTTCAGGAGTGACAATTTCTGCTCCAGGGTTTTACGGTCCACAAGGAAGAGTACTCCGTTTACCTTTGGCCGATTCGCAATTGAATGAAAAAATTGAGTCTTTCGTATTTGAAGGACAAAAAATTACCAACTTTGAGATGGAGTGTTCGGCCATTTATGGATTATCCAGATTACTTGGCCATGAAGCGCTTACCATTTGTCTGATCATTGCCAACAGGGTAAAGAAAGATGCCAATTCAGACTACCATGAGTCTATGGAGTCATTGGTCAGCCTTGTTCTCAACCGCTTAACCAGTTAAAGCAATTTAACTATGAATGAACATGAATTGGATTCACTGATTGCCTTACTTGACGACCCGGATGACTCGGTTTTCAATCTTGTTTTGCATGAAATCCTGAAAAAGGATATCTCTGTTGTCGAACATCTGGAGCATATCTGGGAAACCAGTCTGGATGGATTGGTTCAGCAGCGGCTGGAATTCATCATTCAGCAAATTCAATTTAACGACACCCGAGTCAAGATAAAGAATTGGGCCAACCAATTATCCATTGATTTATTTGAAGGACTTTTTCTGATTTCCAGGTACTATTATCCTGAATTAAAATTAAAGCCGATCAAGGTTCAGCTGGAAAAAATTAAGAAAGACATTTGGCTCGAATTCAGAAACTCACAAACAGCACTCGAAAAAATCACCATCATTAATCACATTTTCTTCCATCATTACAAGTTTGCTATCGACCGCGTCAACCCTGATTCTCCTCAAAATTGTTTCATCAATCGCATTTTAGACTTCCGAAAAGGGAATCCGATATCGATCTCCATTTTATACACCTTAATTGCCAGGTCTCTCGGCCTGCCTGTTCATTATATCGATATTGAAAACACCCCCTTGATTGGGTATTTTGACAAAGATATTGCCCAACTCGTTCATGGTGAAGAATTCGAAAACCCGGTTTTGTTTTACATCAATCCATCGAATAAAGGGGCCATTATCGGACCTAAAGAAATTGAATACATTCACAATTCTACTGAATCGCACGTCCGGTTAAAACTGACAGAACCTTGCACCGACCGGATAATTATTAAACGACTGGTAGAAAAACTCATTACTTCTTATCAGGAACTTGGCATAATGGATAAGGTAGAATACCTCACTGACATAGCTTCTATGTTATAATTTTCAGCTTCATTCCATAATACATTCGTCTTTGACTTTTTAATGATTCTATGTGATCCTAACTGGTAGATCTGAATACTTCCGGTTATTCATATAAAAACGAAAGGCTTTCCTGAATTGGAAAGCCTTTCGTCTTATGTTCTGATCAACTGATCATTAGAAGTAGTAAACGTTCTTGGTTCCACGTTTAACTTTGCGGATATTCGGATTCAGAATCTCTATCACTGTGCGGCGGTTTGCCTGATGATCCACTTCCGGACAATCAACGCCATCGGCACACTTGTTGATTAACTGAGACTCACCTAAACCTTTAGCCACCAAACGGGCAGCAGCAATTCCTTTGCTTTCAAGATATGCGACTACCGATTCAGACCGGTGCTGCGATAAAGTCATATTCGATTCAGCAGTACCACGGCTATCGGTGTGAGAATCAATTTGTATCCTGACATCCGGATTGTCAATCAGAATACGTACCAATTTATCAAGCACGATGGCAGCATCCGCCCGGATATTAAATTTGTTCAAATCGTAATACAAGTCATCAAGAATGAACTGTTTTCCAGCAGTAATTTTTTCCAGCTCGATAGTCATTGAATATTCTCCAGGCTCTTTGCCTTCACTTGAATACTCTACTGTGTTATCAAAGTATTCGGGTGAAGAAGCGAAAAATTTATAATTCGTCGATTTTTCCATTTTCATCCGGATAACGCCATTGTTATCCTCCAATTCATTCGGATCGTATTTGCCTTCCGAGATATCAACAATTACACTCGGAACAATCAAGCCTGTTTCTTTATCCAACACTTCGATGGTCAGATATGGATTGTTTCTTCGCAGGAAGACATCCTCCTTCTGACGGAAATCAAATAAGGTTTTCTGTATTTTGATATCTTTTTTCTCGGGAAGAAAGGTTTTATTCTCAGCAAGAAGCTGATATTTCAACCCCGGTTTGACTGAAAAATCAACCGATCCAACAGCGTCAGCCACCTTCGAATCAATTACTTTCCCATCATCAGCCATTAACGAAACTTTTGTTCCGGGCATGATTTCCTTGCTGTGCCCATCAAAACTGAGCACATTTAATTCAATTTCGTTCACCTTGAAACGGTAGTTATCATCGTCGCCTTTTCCTCCCGGCCGGTTTGAAGTAAAGAATCCTGAAAGGGAATCGGTATTAATTACAAAACCAAAATCATCGTGTTGCGAATTTAGAGGTGCACCTAAATTGACAACGAGATAGTTGCCGCTCTCTTCCTTTTTGGCAGCGAAAACATCCAATCCTCCAATACCTGGCTGACCATTTGAAGCAAAATACAGAAACCCGTTTTTATCGACGTACGGGAACATTTCTTTTCCCCGCGTATTGACACTTTCGCCCAGATTAATTGGTTTGCCCCATGTTCCGTTGTTCCATTCCGATTTATAGATATCAGTTTCACCAAATCCGCCTGGCATGTCGGAAACAAAATAAAGTGTTTTATTGTCAGGAGAAAGAGCCGGATGGCCAACCGAATAAAGATCACTGTTAAATGGAAGTTCGCGAATATTTTTCCACTCTTTGCCAACAAAATCAGCAATAAATATTTTCAGGTTATTTACTCCCTCCGGTGTCCTGCCCACCTTTCCTTTCAAAAAGTTGTTCCGGGTAAAGTAAATTGTTTCAAAATCAGTGGTGAAACAAACAGGGCCTTCATGAAACCTTGAATTCAGTGCTGATGAAAATTTATCATCGCTTTTAAATACCTGATTCGATCCGGGCTTTGTTACATACAAATCAAGAAAGGGCTGATTGTTCCATTCAAAGCTATTACGGACCATCGAGAAGCTGTCTTTAGCTGATGAGTACACCACGCGATCTTTATAAAAAGTCGGGCACATGTCGACATACTTCGAGTTACCTTCAAGGTTGGTAACCGTTATGTTCTGAATATTCTTTTTTAAGTTTATCAGCTGATTGATATTGTCGAGTTGTTTTGTGGCCCGCTGATCTCCAGGCAAAACTACAATGTACTTTTCGAGCCATGTTTTGGAATCTTCAATACGACCGTCGATCCGGAGCAATTGGGCATAGTCATAATAATCCTGAGGTTTCTGGTCATCTACCTGGACTAAAAGGGCATAATAAGTCAAGGCCTTCTTATAATTCACCATTTTATAATAGCTGTAGGCTAATTGCTGAATGTATTTTGCATTTGCAGGGTCATCCTTGTGCAATATCTCATAGATTTCAGCTGCTTTGCTATATGCAAAGTTTTCATAAAGAGCATCAGCCTTCTTTTCTGAGGATGACTGTGCATAAGAATGTGCCGGCAACAAAAAAGCAGCGAGCAGAAACATTACTGGCAGAAATATCTTTATTCGTATAGATTTCATAAGAATTTGTATTACTAAAAGTATCGTGGTGATAAAGTCTTTCTATTTCTGAAGGCAACATCATAGCTTATAAAAACTTCATGTGTGCCCTGATTGTATGGACTCAACAGCGAATTCGTCAAATCGTAGGAATACCCCAGACTCAACTGGTCTGTAATATCAAACTTGACCATACCACCAAAAGAGTCGCCAAGGCGGTACATTGCACCTACCCAAAGTCTTTCCTGAAGTAACAAAGCGGCTGAGAACTCAGCAGAAACAGGCGATCCGGTTACCATTCGAATGGTTGTTGACGGCTTAAATTTAACGCCTTCGCCAAGGTCGACGACAAATCCTCCGGTCAAAAAGATGTGACGATTTTCTTTATTGGCAGCTTTCAGGGTATTTCCATTATCGGATAAACTGTTCTGCAGCAACTTCGGAATTGAAAAACCAAGATAATACCGGTTGGAATACAGATAGGTACCTACTCCAATATTCGGAAGATACATGGTTCGTTTACCATTCAGCAATATCAGTTCATCGTTTTGGCCTCCGCGAAGATTAAAAAGATTTACATCAAAAATATTTACACCGCCTTTTAGTCCGAATGAAAGTTTTGAACGATCAGATACCTTTAAATGGTAGGAATAATCGGCATAAATACCGGTCTGTTTTGTTGGTCCGATTTGATCATAGATCAAACTTAATCCAATACCCACATTGTAGCCCGTAAACGGACTGTTCACCGAGATTGTCAGTGTTTTGGGAGCACCATCGAGACCAACCCATTGCTGCCTGTTCATAGCTACAAAATTCAGAGTTCCCCTGCTACCAGCATAGGCCGGGTTGATTGATACCGGATTATGCATGTATTGGGTAAACATGGGATCCTGCTGTGCGGTAGCATTCCAGATATTGAATAAAAGCATCAGCAATAT
The DNA here is from genome assembly GCA_903834475.1 of uncultured Prolixibacteraceae bacterium. Lineage (GTDB taxonomy): Bacteria > Bacteroidota > Bacteroidia > Bacteroidales > Prolixibacteraceae > Aquipluma. Next base: position 21,810 of record CAILJH010000053.1, read on the forward strand.
GATAATGCCCTTCTTCAGATCAATTTTTCTATAAATCATCATGATTCGAACTGTTTTTAAAGTCAATACTACCTTTCCAGATATATATATCCTGCTTTATGCTTTTGAAGTTGAATACCGTAATCAAGAACATAAAAATATGTTCCAACCGACAAGGCTGAGCTTCCTACAGTATTCTTATTGGAATTGCCTTCCCAGTCGTTTAGATATCCGGATTTTTGATAAACCACATTTCCCCAGCGGTTAAATATAGTCAGCTTGCTTGTCGGATAAAATTCAATCCCTTCAATATGGAATGTATCATTCTGTCCATCGCCGTTCGGTGTGAAAATTTGATTTACCACAATCACATCATTGATTGTAATTGTCACCTTAGCCTGATCGCAATCACCATTGGCATCACATAACTCGTAGGTGAAGCCGTCGGTACCGGTAAAGCTTAGATTTGGAGTATAGGTATATGTTCCGTTGGTATTGAAAACCAGTGTTCCGTTAGCCGGCGGAGTTACAATACTCCAGATGTTACCTCCATCACCACTTAAAATATCATTTTCAGCCACCGTTGATTCCAGTACAGCATCAATATGGAAACTAACCGTGTCATCATTAGCCACAGGAAGATCGTTTATTGATCTCACCGTAATGGAGACTGTTGCATCAGAGCAATCGCCATCGATGTCGCAGAGTTTATAAATAAATTTTTCAATACCATTATAGTTCAATTCCGGAGAATAGGTATAAGTACCGTCAGGATTGAATAACAATTCGCCATGCCCGGGCTGACTAACAATTGTCCAGACGTTGCCACCATCACTGCTTGGTGTATCGTTGGTTGATACATTGCCGCTTACAGCAACTTCCTCATCGGTTGAATTAACATCATCAATTGCAAAAGGAACGTCATTTCCCGGAGCGAGAATCAGGTAAACAGTAGCCTGATCGCAGGCTGTTGGCATTCCATTATCGCAAACTTCATAGACAAACCGATCGAGTCCGTTATAATTTGCATCTGGTGTATAAATGAAAGTACCATTGCTGTTCAGTTTCAATCCTCCATGTATCGGTTGTATCACCGGAGAAGTATTTACTGACTGGGTATTTCCTTCAGGATCGTTGTCGTTGGTCATAACATTCCCGGTAAGAACAACATCTTCACGTCCAAAGAAAATATCATCGGTTGCAAAAGTTGAATTGCCAGTTGGGTTAGGTAATATATCGATCGTCACCTTAGCCACATCGCATAAAGCGGGAGTCCCTAAGTCGCAGACAGTATATTGAAAACTTACCTGACCGATAAAATCTGCCAAAGGAATAAACGTGAAAGTACCGTTCGGATTGAGTGTCAGACTGCCGTTGACGGGAGCTGAACCCAGCAAAATCACACTGTTCGGATTCAGATTGCCATCCGGATCAAAGTCATTGCTGATTACGTTTCCTTTCACCGGATATCCGACAGAACCCTGATAAACATCGTTATTGGCTATCGGTGCGCTGTTCGGTGCAATGGTAATATCAATTACCTTAATGCTTACTGTCGCCTGATCACAAAGCGATGGTATTCCATTATCACACACCTCATATACAAAACTGTCATTTCCAATGAATCCTGAATTCGGAGTATAAGTATATATGCCATCCGGATTAATAATCACAACACCATGTGCTGGCAGATTAACCAGATTTGTTTTGATTGATAACGGGTCTCCTTCCGGATCACTGTCATTGGTCAGTAAATTTCCGCTAACCGGTTTATCCTTAAATGTGATAGCAATATCGTCCTTGGCTATCGGTGCATCATTAAACGGTTTAATAATCAAATATACCGTGGCCTGGTCACATGCTGTTGGAGTACCATTATCACAGACTTCGTAGGCAAAGTGATCAGTACCGTTATAATTCGGAACAGGAACATATTTAAACGTGCCGTTGGAATTCAAGATTAAGGTTCCATGGCTTGGAGAAACAATTGGTGAAGTATTTACCTTTTGAACATCTCCCTGTGGATCGTAGTCATTGGAAAGCACATTACCGGATATCGGGTTGTCTTCATTTCCTACGAAACTGTCATCGGTCGCAAAGGTTGAATTACCATTCGGATTGGCTTGCATTTCTATTGTCACTGTTGCTATATCGCAAAGAGCCGGAGTCCCAAGGTCACAAACCTGATATTGGAAACTTACCTGCCCGAGGAATCCTGCAAGCGGAATATACGTGAAAGTACCATTGACATTCAAAGTCAGTGTGCCGGTGGCTGGTGCTGAACCGATCAGAGTCACACTGTTTGGATTCAGGTTACCGTCCGGATCAAAGTCATTACTGATCACATTTCCTTTTACCGGCAACCCGATTGAACCCTGATAGGCATCGTTCATCGCTACCGGCGGATTATTGACTCCACTCAAATCGATAACTTTGATAGTAACTTTAGCCTGATCACATAATGATGGAGTGCCATTATCGCATACTTCATAGACAAAACTGTCGGTTCCGGAGAAACCGGATTTTGGTGTATAGGTGTATGTTCCATCAGGATTGATCACTACCGTTCCGTTCAACGGATTTACTGCCGGAGCAATTTTGAGGATCAACAGATTGCCATCCGGGTCACTATCATTGGTAAGTACGTTACCAATGACCGATTCGCCCTTGAAGGTAGTATTAATGTCGTCCATTGCAACCGGTGGATTATTTTGCGGAGCAATGATCAGATAAACCGAAGCCTGATCGCAGGCTTTTGGTGTACCACTGTCGCAAACCTCGTAGACAAAATGATCCTGTCCCCAATAATTTGGCGCCGGTGTATAAGTGAAGGTTCCGTTTGCATTCAGCACTAAGGTACCATGTGCAGGCAAAGCTACAGCAGATGTATTAACAGTTTGAATATCTCCCTGAGGATCATTATCGTTTGTCAGCACATTACCTGTAATCGGATTGTCTTCTTTCCCGAAGAAAAGGTCGTCGGTAGCAAAGGTTGAATTGCCATTCGGATTGGCCAGTATTTCGATGGTCACAGTTGCCATATCACAAAGGGCTGGCGTTCCCAAATCGCATATCTGGTAAACAAAACGAACCTGACCCAGGAAACCGGCAGCCGGGACATACACAAATGTTCCGTTTGAATTTAAGGTGAGGCTGCCACTTGCCGGAGCTGAGCCGATAAGTTTTACACTATTGGGGTTCAGGTTACCATCCGGGTCAAAGTCGTTGCTGATCACATTGCCCTTCACTACCAATCCAATTGAACCCTGATAGGAATCGTTAATGGCTACCGGTGCATTATTTGCTCCTGATATATCAATTACCTTAATGGTTACTTTGGCCTGGTCACAGAGTACAGGGCTGCCGTTATCACAAACTTCGTAAACAAAAACATCAATTCCTGAAAAACCTGAATTTGGAGTATAGGTATAAGTTCCATCCGGATTAATCACTACAGTTCCATAAGTCGGAGGAATAGCCGGTTTGGTGCTGATCGTCAGTACATCGCCTTCAGGATCACTGTCGTTGGTCAGCACATTGCCACTTACTTTTATATTTTTAAAGGTAGTATTGATGTCATCTTCGGCCACCGGAGGATCATTTTGCGGAGCAATAATCAGGTAAACATTCGCCAGATCACATGCTTGCGGAGTTCCATTATCGCAAACCTGGTAGACAAACTGATCGGTTCCAAAGTAATTTGGCGCAGGAGTATAAATAAACGTACCGTCTGAATTCAGAATAACTGTCCCATGCTTTGGAGAAACGACCGGGTTAGTATTCACCGTTTGGATGTTTCCCTGAGGATCATTGTCATTAGCTAAAACATTCCCTGTTATCGGTTTGTCTTCCTTTCCAAAGTAGCTGTCATCCGTAGCAAAAGTTGAATTTTTTTCAGGATTAGCCAGTATGTCAATTGTTACGGTGGCGATATCGCAAAGCGGAGGTGATCCCAAATCACATATGCGATATTCAAAACTTACCCGACCGATGAATCCGGCATTCGGAATATATGTAAAAATCCCGTTTGCATTCATAGTGAATGATCCATTGTTCGGATCCAATCCGATGACAGTTACACTATTCATGTTCAGGTTACCGTCCGGATCAAAATCATTACTGATAACGTTTCCTTTTACCGGTAATCCGACAGAACCCTGATAGGCATCATTAACGGCTACCGGATTATTGTTTGCACTGGTATAATCAATTACCTTGATGGTCACTTTGGCCTGAGCACATAAGGAAGGAATACCGTTATCGCATATTTCGTATACGAAGCTGTCGGTTCCGGAGAAACCTGAATTTGGAATATAGGTATAGATTCCGTCCAAACTAATTATCACAGATCCGTGTGCAGGTGAACTGACCGGACTTGTTTTAATGGTGATAAGGTTACCGTCCGGATCACTGTCGTTGGTAAGGACATTGCCGCTTACCTTCAAATCCTTAAATGTGGTGTTAATGTCGTCCATTGCGACCGGTGGATCATTAACAGGTGTTACGGTTATTTGAACTGTCGCGCCTGCACAATCATTGTCGATATCACACAAAAGGTAAATGAATGTATCAGTTCCTGTAAAATTTGCATCAGGGGTATAATTGTATTTTCCATCTGCGCTCATGGTAACTTTGCCGTGTGAGGCTCCACCAAAAGTGCCAAAGAGGCTCCATTTATTTCCGCCATCTCCGCTTGGTATATCATTGGCAGCAACCGTTGCACCAATGATTGGAGTGTCTTCTAAAGTCGAATTGACATCATCCTCAGCTAACGGAATATTATTTACTGAACTTAAAAAGATCGTTACCCTGGCCTGATCACAGTCACCATCAGAATCGCAAAGCTGATAGATAAAATAATCAGTACCGTTGAAATTGGCTTTCGGAATATAATTATAAGTACCATCTGGGTTCATCGTAACCGTACCATTTGCAGCACCGCCATTCACTCCAACTAAACTCCAGGCATTGCCGCCATCACCGCTGGGGATATCATTGCCCGTAACAGATGCTCCAATAATCGGAACATCTTCCAAAGTTGTAATGACATCATTGACCGCTACCGGCAAGTCATTGACCGCTGTAATGGTAATGCTCACGATCGCCTGATGGCAATCTCCGTCAATATCGCAAAGCTGATAAGTAAAACTGTCATTTCCATGATAATTAGCATTCGGAATATAATTATATATGCCATTGGAGTTCATCGTTACACTGCCATGAATTGCTCCGCCATTTGTACCAACCAGGCTCCATACATTGCCGCCATCACCACTCGGTACATCATTGGCCGCAACATCTGCGCCGATAAGCGGAGTATCTTCAAGAGTTGTATTCAGATCATCGTTGGCAAATGGCAGATCATTAACCGGAATAACATATATCGTTACAGTTGCCACAGAACAATCAGGAGTTGGATCACAGATTGAATAGGTAAAACTGTCGTATCCATTATAATCAGCATTTGGTGAATAAACAACCTTGTCATCTGCAGGATTATTTGGAGTACCACCATCATTGACATAAACAGTTCCGTGTAAGCCGTTATTCGCAGTTATTCGTCCTGTCGAAGGCCCGTCATCTCCAAAAATATCATTGACAAGTACTTCGATGGTAATCGGCGTATCTTCCAGTGTCGTTGCAGAATCATCGGCAGCAACGGGATAATTTTCATCATCTATAATCGTACCGGTGGCCGTATCGCTTGTATTGCCAGCAGTTCCTGAATCAACTGATTTAACGGCGATGGTAAAGGTTTCGTCCTTTTCATCAATTAAATCCTGAATCGTTGGAACAACAACATTGATGCCGACAGAACCAGCTGGTATGGTTACAGTAACATTTGCAGTATTATAATCGGTGTTACTTGCAGTACCGTTGGTCAACCCAAATGTCAGGGAAATGTCGCTGGAACTTGGATTACTCAAAGTTACCGGGAAGATTACATCACTACCTTCAGTGGCACTGGCATCTGCAATTGTAACTGATGGAGCAGCATCATCATCCAGAATTGTACAAATACCTTGTGAAACAGAGATAGTACCATGATCAGGATTTGAAAGGTTCACATAGAAATTCTCGGTCGGTTCATAAATAGTATTGTTCGTGATTGGAACCGAAACAGTTACTGAGCTTGAACCTCCCGGTATGGTGTACACCACATTATTTATGGAAGTATAATCAGAAGTAGAAAGTGCAGTATTGTCGGTAGTGTTTACAGTGAACGAAACATCGCATGTTCTCGGATTGCTTAGGCTGACCGTGAAAACAGCATTGCCGTCATTTTCGTGTACCGATATGTTACCGATTGAAAGTACCGGAGCATTGGTGTCAGTCACAGTTACTGTTGCATCGCAGCTTGAAAAATTATCACTGTTATCAGTTACAGTTAAGGTTACATGGTTTGCGCCAATATCAGAACAAGTGAATGAAGTTTTGGAGGCAACAACCGACTTAATTCCGCAATTGTCGGTGCTGCCGTTATTGATATCAGCAGCATTTAATGTGGCATTGCCAGATAGATCCAAATTAAGAGTCACATTTTTGCAAATAGCAACCGGTTTTTCATTGTCAGTAACTTTTACATTCTGAACACAATTTTCAGAAACATTTCCGGCTGCATCAGTTGCAGTCCAGGTGATGGTTGTAGTTCCGACCGGATAAACCGCTGATAAAGCCAGTACATCCGAACGAACACCCATAACAGATATTGATGCCGAACAATTGTCAGTTACAGTCGGATTAACTATCGTGACTGATGCGCCGCAAACTCCAGCCACAGCTGGCAAGGTAATCTGAGCAGGGCAGATTATCACTGGTTTTTCGTCATCAGTTATGGTCACAGTCTGATTGCAGCTTAATGATGTATTTCCTGCCAGATCAGTAGCAGTCCAGGTAATTGTTGTAATTCCAACCGGATAAACCGATAATAGAGTCAAGGCGTCTGAACGAACTCCGGCAAAAATAAAGCTTGATGAACAATTATCCGTTGCAGTTGGATTTGAGATGAAGACCGAAGCTCCGCAAACTCCTGAATCAGAAGTCTGAATAATATCTGACTTACAAACAATGGTTGGTTTCTCTTTATCTGTTATGGTGACAGTCTGGTTGCAGCTCAATGAGGTATTTCCGGATGCATCGGATGCAGTCCAGGTAATTGTAGTGATTCCTACCGGATAAACTGCGGATAAAGCCAATGCATCCGAACGAACTCCTGCAAAAGTGAAGCTTGTCGAACAATTATCTGTAGCCATAGGATTTGCAATTGTCAATGCTGCACCACAAACTCCCGCATCGGCTGTTTGGGTGATATTTGCCGGACAAATGATTACTGGTTTTTCATGATCAGTAACAGTAATCGTTTGATCGCAACTCAATGAGCTGTTTCCTGATGCATCCTTAACAGTCCAGGTGATGGTAGTATTTCCTACCGGATATAAAGCATTCAGTGCCAATAAATCCGAACGGACTCCAATAAAGGTAAACGATGACGAACAATTGTCAGTTGCCGTTGGATCAACAACAGATAATGAAGCGCCGCAAGCTCCGGCATCGGCTTCAAGCGTGATATTTTCAGGGCAATTTATTACTGGTTTTTCATCATCTGTTATTCGCACAGTTTGATCGCAACTTAATGAGGTATTTCCTGCCAGATCGGTTGCAGTCCATTTAATGGCAGTGATTCCAACCGGATAAACTGCAGATAAGGCCAGAGCATCCGAACGAACTCCCGAAAAAGTAAAGCTGGTTGAACAATTGTCAGTTGCTGTTGGATTATCTATGGAAACTGAAGCCCCGCAAACTCCGGTGTCGGCTGTCTGTATAATATTTGCAGGACAGACAATAACTGGTTTCTCATTGTCAGTTACAGTAACAGTCTGGTTGCAACTCAATGAGGTATTTCCTGAAACATCAGTTGCAGTCCAGCTAATCGTGGTAATTCCCACCGGATAAACTGCGGACAAAGGCAATGCATCCGAACGAACTCCCGCAAAAATAAAGCTTGTTGAACAATTATCTGTTGCGGTAGGATCGGTAATAGTCAGGGCAGCACCGCAAACTCCGGTATCGTTTGTTTGGGCAATATTTGCCGGACAACTGATTACAGGTTTTTCATGATCAGTAACTGTTATCGTTTGATCACAACTCAACGAGGTGTTTCCTGCGGCATCAGTTGCAGTCCAGGTGATGGTCGTATTTCCAGTTGGATATAATGCGTTCAGTGCTAATAAATCTGAACGAACTCCGGTAAAAGTAAAGATTGAAGAACAATTGTCGGTAGCTTTTGGAGGAGTGATAGTTACCGAGGCCTGGCAGGCGCCGGCATCGGTGTTTTGAGTGATATAATCAGGACAAGTAATGACCGGCTTTTCGTCATCAGTTATTGTAACAGTCTGCGAACAACTTGCTGAAGTGTTTAAAGCCGCATCGGTTGCAGTCCAGGTAATTGTTGTGATTCCAACCGGATATACCGCTGATAAAGCCAAAGCGTCCGAACGAACTCCGTTGAAAGAAAAACTCGTTGAACAATTGTCGGTTGCTGTTGGATTAACAACTGTAACAGCAGCTCCGCAAATTCCGGCATCTGCTGTTTGCAAAATATTGTCAGGACAAATAATAACAGGTTTTTCATCATCTGTTACAGTAATAATCTGATCACAAGTTAAAGAAGTATTTAAAGCTGCGTCAGTGGCAGTCCATGAAATCGTAGTTGTTCCAACCGGATAAACATCATTCAGTGCCAAGGCATCTGAACGAACTCCTTTAAAAATAAAGCTTACCGAACAATTGTCAGTCGCTGTTGGATTGGATATTGAAATTGCTGCACCGCAAACTCCCGCATCGGATGTTTGAGTAATATTTGCAGGACAGATTATTACTGGTATTTCATTATCTCTAATGGTAATATTAAAACTGCAGGTTTTAGTGCCGCAGGTATTTGTTGCGGTGATGACAACGGTAGTAACTCCTGTATTAAACACTGAACCGCTCCCCGAACCGGCACCACTGCCTGTGGTCGATCCCGTGAATAAATAGGTAACTCCAGGATCTGGCACTCCGGATGTAACAGCTGAATAAGAAACCATTGCACTACACAGATTTAATTCAGTATGTTGCAAAATATCTGAAGGACAGGTGGTAAATACTGGTTCCTGATTTACTGAAACTGAAGTCGTGGTTGAACTACAGCCGGTAATTGTATTTGTAAAAGTAAAGTTTACCGTTCCTGAAGATAATCCGCTTACAATTCCTGAATTAGTTACTGTTGCGACTGCATTATTGCTGCTGCTCCATGTTCCACCTGTTCCAGGTGATAATGTGATAGTGCTTCCAACACATACGGAAGCTGGAGCCGAAACAACCGGTAATGGGTTTACATTTACCAGGACACTTTGCGAATCAGAACAACCCGTGGCGGTTATCGTTTCAACTATCGTGTAGTTTGTTGAAACCGAAGGATTCACTGTTGGATTGGCCAAATTGGAGGTAAACCCAAGCGGTGAAGAAGTCCAGCTATATGTACTTCCTGAAACAGGCAATGCTCCAAGAGTTGTGCTTGATCCAATACAGATCGTCCGGTCTGATCCGGCGATTACACCAGGCAATTTATTGATGGTTACCGATTGTGTTGCGCTTGTGGTTCCACATAATCCGGTCGAAGTAGCAGTAATAATTGCAATTCCGTCATAAGATGCCGACCAGTTCATGACTCCGGTAGAGGAATTGATTGTCCCTGCTCCGGCTGGTGAAACACTGTAAGTTATAGCTGTACTATTGGCCGAGATGGCAGTATAAGTCTCATCTGCAGCATTCTGACAAAGCGTTGTTGCACCAGCTGTAAAACTGGTAGTCCCGGTAGATGGATTTACTGTTACTGTTCGTGTTGCACTGCTTGTTCCACATAATCCGGTGGCATTGGCAGTGATCGTTGCTGTTCCGCTGAACGAGGCAGACCAATTCATAAGCCCGGTGGACGAATTGATTGTTCCTGCTCCGGCTGGTGAAACACTATAAGTTATTGATGTACTATTGGCTGCTGTGGCAGTATATGTTTCATCAGCTGCGTCCTGACATTCGGTGATTGCACCGGCAGTAAAGCTGGTTGAACCAATGGTAGGATTTACTGTAACTAAACGGTCTGCATGGGTTGTTCCGCAAGATCCGCTTGCAGTAGCTGTGATGGTAGCAGTTCCGCTGAATAAGGCTGACCAATTCATGACACCTGTTGATGAATTAATTGTCCCTGCACCGGCTGGTAAAACGCTATAAGTTATTGACGAACTGTTTGCTGATGTTGCGGTATAAGTTTCATCAGCAGCATCCTGACATAAAACAATGGCACCTGCAATAAAGCTGGTTATTCCAGTGGTTGGAGTCACTGTGACTGCACGATCGGCAAAGGTGGTACCGCACAAGCCGATAGCAGTGGCTCTCACTGTAGCTGTTCCGCTAAACGATGCGGACCAGTTCATAACCCCGGTGGAGGAATTAATTGTTCCGGCTCCTGCCGGTAAAACACTATAAGTTATAGAGGTGCTGTTGCTTGAAGTTGCAGCATAAGTTCCGTCAGCCGCATCCTGACATTCTGTTGTTGAACCAGCTGTAAAGCTTGTCGCACCGGTGGTTGGATTTACAGTAACTACACGATCTGCCTGAGTTGTTCCGCACAAACCAGTGGCGGTAGCCGTGATTGTGGCAGTTCCGCTGAAAGAGGCCGACCAGTTCATTACCCCTGTAGAAGAATTGATTGTTCCAGCTCCGGCCGGTAAAACGCTGTAGCTTATGGATGTACTGTTCGCCGCTGTGGCAGAATAAGTTTCATCAACAGCATCCTGACATTCGGTGATAGCACCGGCAGTAAAACTGGTTGCACCAGTTGTTGGATTTACAATGACAACACGGTCAGCAAAGCTTGTACCGCACAAACCGTTAGCTGTGGCTCTCACCGTGGCAGTTCCACTGAAAGAGGGTGACCAGTTCATCACACCGGTGGAGGAATTGATTGTTCCTGCTCCCGCCGGTGAAACGCTATAGCTTATCGAAGTGCTGTTTGCTGCAGTGGCGGTATAGGTTTCATCGGCTGCATCCTGACATTCAGAAATTGATCCGGCTGTAAAGCCAGTAATCCCCGTACTTGGATTTACTGTTACAACACGGTCGGCAAAGGTACTACCGCATAATCCGGTAGCTGTAGCTCTCACTGTGGCTGTTCCGCTGAATGAGGCCGACCAGTTCATTACTCCGGTTGAGGAATTAATAGTACCTGCTCCTGCCGGTGAAACAGAATAACTTATTGAAGTGCTGTTTGCTGCCGTGGCAGTGTAGGTTTCATCAGGTGCATCCTGACATTCAGAAATTGATCCGGCAGTAAAGTTGGTTGTACCAATGGTAGGATTTACAGTCACTATGCGGTCTGCATGGGTTGTTCCGCATAATCCGGTGGCTGTTGCAGTAATCGTAGCTGTTCCGCTGAACAATGCCGACCAATTCATTACGCCGGTAGTTGAATTAATTGTTCCTGCTCCGGCAGGTGAAACGCTGTAAGTTATTGAAGTATTGTTAGCTGCTGTTGCGGTATAAGTTTCATCGGCAGCATCCTGACATTCAGAAATTGCTCCTGCGGTAAAGGTGGTTGGTCCGGTAGTTGGATTTACAATGACAACACGGTCGGCAAAGGTTGTACCGCACAAACCGTTAGCTGTGGCTCTCACTGTGGCTGTTCCGCTGAACAATGCTGACCAGTTCAGAATTCCGGTAGATGAATTAATTGTTCCTGCTCCGGCTGGTGAAACACTGTAAGTTATTGAAGTGTTGTTAGCTGCTGTTGCAGTATAAGTTTCATCAGCTGCATCCTGACAAACAGTGGTTGCTCCGGCTGTAAAACTGGTGGTACCAGTGACTGGATTTGAGTTGATTGTTATTGAAGTACGTGTACTGCTCTTGCAATTTGTTGTTGAATTTCTTGCTTCAGCATAATAAACTCCTGCAGAAGCCGGAGTATAACTTAATGTACCCGTTGCCAATGCGGTTCCGCCGGAAGGCACATTATACCAATCTACAGTTATTCCGGAAGAAACACTTGCTGTAATTGCCGGAACTGAACTCCCCACGCAATATTCCTTATCCCCGCCACTAAGCGGAGCAGAAATAACCGGACAACTGCAATCTGGAGCTGTAATCGATAATGTTGTGGCACAACTTACAGCGTCTGTAAGAGTAAGTACAATATTCGTACCCGTTGGAACAGCACTTACTGTCCACAAATTGCCTACATGATTGACAGTTCCCGAAGTACTTGTTACTGTTCCTGAACTCACAGTTACACTAACCGAATAAGTTAGCAGATTTAATGCACAGGTTGCCGGAGAAGCGATCACCATGGTAGGCAATGGATTTACAGTAACCGGATAGTTGGTAGCGATTGCTGCAGTACATCCGTTTCCATTCGTATAATTAACTGATACACTTTGGGCACCAGTATTATCCCATGTTACAGTTACTGAATTATTGCCGGTTCCGCCTCCGGAAGTAATTGTTCCACCGGCTGAAACATTCCATTGATAATTGCTCATACCAGCCTGAGTAGTATAAACATTTCCGGTTGAAGCCTCGCAAACAGTTGCTGGTCCGCCTGTGAAAGTTACGACTGGCAAAGGGTTAACTGTAATTGTTGCACTTCCGGTCATATTGGATGTACATGAACTTGAAGTATTGGTCGCAACCACAGTATATAATCCGGCAGTAATTTTGTTGCCAAAACTAATTGCACTTCCTGTTCCGGTTACCGGACTTCCAGAATTAACACCACTCAGTTGCAACTGATAATTTACCCCGGTTTGGGAATTGCTTAAACCAACTGCTATACCCGATGCGCCAGTACAGAATGATCCGCCACCGGTCACATTATAGCTTAGTGGCAATGCACTTACTGTTACGTTGTAAATAGTCGGAGTGATTGCAGTACAAGCGTTTCCATTGTCATAATTAACCGAAACGCTTTGCGATCCGGCGGTGTTCCATGTCACAGTTACCGAATTATTACCGATTCCTCCTCCGGAAGTAATCGTTCCCCCTGCTGAAACAATCCAATCATAGTTGCTCATGCCAGCCTGTGTGGTATAGACATTCCCTGATGAACCGGCGCATACGGATGCAACTCCGGCAGTAAATGTTACCGTGGGTAATGGATTAACTGTAACCGATGCAGTTCCGGTCATATTTGAGATACATCCGGTTGAAGCATTGGTTGCTTCGATGGTGTAAGTTCCGGCAGTAAGCTGGGAACCAAAATTTATTGCACTCCCGTTACCTGCGATTGGTAATCCGGTATTGACTCCACCAATATGCAATTGATAATTGATTCCGGTTTGTGAATTACTTAAGCCTACAGCGACTCCTGAACCTCCGGCACAAAATGAACCGCCTCCGGTTACTGTGTATATAGTTGGTAATGGATTTATTGAAACACTCACGCTGCCTGTCATGATAGAATTACAAGATGTTGAAGCATTGGTCGCAACAACGGTATAGGTTCCGGCACTTGACTGGGAACCAAAGCTGATTGCAGAAGCTGTACCTGCAACCGGACTTCCGGTATCTGATCCATCAATCCTTAACTGATAATTTACTCCAACCTGAGAATTACTCAAACCTACAATAACTCCTGAACCACCACTGCAATACGATCCACCTCCGGTTACATTATACGTTAAAGGAAGAGCAGTTACAGTTACAGTAATGTTTCCATTCATATTCAAAATACAACCGGTAGAGGCATTGGTTGCTTCGATCGTGTATGTTCCGGCAGTAACCTGTGCACCAAAATTTAAGGCACTACCTGTACCTGAAATTGGTAATCCGGTATTTACACCTCCGATATGTAATTGATAATTTACTCCCGTTTGAGATCCACTTAAACCGATAATTACACCTGAACCTCCGCTGCAATCCGTTCCACCACCTGTTGCATTAAAGATTGTGGGTAATGAATTTGTGCTAATACTAACACTTCCTGTCATAGTCGAGGTACATCCGGTTGATTCAGTTGTAGCAACAACGGTATATGTACCGGTAGCAGTCTTGACACCAAAGCTCAGTGCACTACCGTTACCAGCTATTGCAGAACCATCATTTACTCCGCCAAGTTGTAACTGATAGTTGACCCCGGTTTGCGAATTACTCAAACCTACTGCTGCACCTGAACCTCCGCTGCAATAGGTACCGCCTCCGGTTACAATGTAAGCTGTGGGCAATGGATTTATGGTGACAATCGCAGTACCTGTCATATTTGATGTACAGCCGGTAGAAGAATTCGATGCAATCACTGAATAAGTTCCGGCAGAAGTTTGAGCACCAAAACTTATTGAACTGCCGGTTCCGGATACCGGACTGCCGGTATTTACGGCTCCAATCTGCAACTGATAGTTGACTCCGTTTTGAGAACCAGTCAAGCCGATAACCACTCCGGATCCACCACTGCAATAGGAACCACCTCCGGTTACTGTATAAACTGTTGGCAATACGTTAACCGTAATGGTAACACTTCCAGTCATATTTGCGATACAAGCTGTTGTAGCATTGGTAGCTATTACAGTATAGTTGCCTGCAGCAGTCTGCGTACCAAAGCTTAATGTAGCGCCAGTGCCAGCTATCGGACTTCCTGTGTTTATACTATTTAGTTGCAATTGATAATTTACTCCGCTTTGCGAATTGCTTAAACCAACTGCTAATCCGGATCCACCACTGCAAAATGATCCGCCACCGGTAACATTGTAAGCCGTGGGTAAGGGATTGATGCTCACTGTTGCACTGTTATTCATACTTGAACTGCAGCTTGTTGTGGCATTTATTCCAACAACAGTATATGTACCGGCGGCTGTCTGCAAGCCAAAGCTAATTGCACCTGCAGTTCCTGCTACTGGCAGACCGGTATTAACTCCGCCGATCTTTAGTTGATAATTAACTCCGACCTGCGAATTACTTAAACCTATTGAAACGCCAGTTCCACCTGAACAATAGGATCCGCCTCCTGTCATATTATAGACAGTGGGCAGCGGATTCAAAGTAATGGTCACACTGCCTGACATTGTTGAAGTACATGTTGTTGTGGTATTCGTTGCAACTACGGTATAGGTTCCTGCACCAGTTTTATTTCCAAAACTGATCGCACTACCGTTACCTGTAACCGGAGTTCCGTTATCTGAAACGCCCAGCCTTAACTGATAAGTGACTCCTGTTTGTGAACCACTTAAACCGACAACAACTCCTGAACCTCCGGTACAATCAGTTCCACCACCGGTTACCGTATACAAAGCTGGCAACGGATTTACAGAAACAGTTGCGCTTCCGCTCATATTTGAAGTACAACCCGTTGAAGCATTAATTGCTGTAACAGTATAAATTCCGGCACCAATCTTATTTCCAAAACTAATGGCATTGCCGGTTCCGGCTATTAAGCCACCGTTATCAACACCAGCTAATTGCAACTGATAATTTACTCCTACCTGAGAATCACTCAATCCGATGGCAACTCCGGAACCACCACTGCAATAAGAACCGCCACCCGTTACAGTATAAACTATCGGTGAAGCATTAACTGTTACAGGATAAACTGTTGCACTTGCAGATACACATCCGCTAACATTCATATAAATTACCGAAACGCTCTGAGGACCAGCAGTATTCCAGGTTACGGTCACACTATTATTTCCACTTCCACCTCCGGATGTAATTGTTCCACCTCCGGAAACCATCCACAGATAACTGCTCATACCGGATTGTGTGGTATAAGTATTTCCGGTTGAACCTTCGCATGCGGTACTTACACCAGCGACAAAAGTAATTACGGGTATTGGATCAATAATTACAACAGTACTTCCTGACATATTGGAACTACACCCAGATATTGGATTGGTAGCAACAACAGTATAAGTTCCGGCAGATAACTCTAACCCAAAACTTAGCGCGCTTCCTGTGCCTGCCAATGGCAGTCCGGCATTCGTTGCACCAATTTTTAATTGATAATTGACTCCGGTTTGAGAGTTACTCAATCCTACAGCTACACCTGATCCTCCGTTGCAATAATTTCCGCCTCCAGTAACATTATAGACAGAAGGAAGTGGGTTAATTGTGATAATCGCACTTCCTGTCATAGTCGATGTACAACCGGTAGTTGCATTTGTTCCAACAACGGTATAGGTTCCGGCAGATAACTGTAAGCCAAAACTTAAAGCACTGCCGGTTCCGGCAACTTCAGCACCAATATTTGATGCTCCTAATTTTAACTGATAATTTATTCCAATTTGTGAACTATTCAGAATTATCGAAACGCCAGTTCCTCCAGTGCAGTATGATCCACCACCGCCAACAAAATATAAATTGGGTAATGCATTCACTGTTACCGGGTAAACAGTAGCACCCGCTGCGGCACATCCGGTTCCATTCGAATAATTCACCGAAACGCTTTGAGCTCCTGAGGTATTCCAGGTAACCGTCACTGTATTATTTCCTGATCCACCTCCGGCTGTAATCGTACCTCCGGCTGAAACAGTCCATACATAATTACTCATTCCAACCTGGGTGGTATATACATTTCCTGTTGAACCTGCACATGCGATTGGCACTCCTGAAATAGTAACCACGGGTAAAGGATTAATGCTTAGATTGACAAATCCTGTCATATTTGCGGTACATCCTGTGGATGTATTGGTTGCCACAACAGTATATGTTCCGGCAGCAGTCTTGTTTCCAAAACTTAGTACACTTCCGGTTCCGGCTATCGGACTACCGGTATTTACGGCACTAATTTGTAATTGGTAGTTTACCCCAACTTGCGAAGCACTCAATCCAACAGGTAAGCCGACACCTCCACTGCAATAAGCTCCTCCTCCGGTTACACTATATAGCGTGGGCAGTGCATTAACATTGATAGTCCGGGTTCCATTTACAGCTGGACAAATTCCGGGAACATTTGTTGTTAATGTCAAAGTAACTGTTCCTGAAAAATTTGCTGCCGGAGTATAAGTTACTGCAGCCGGAGTAGCAGTCTGTGCAATACTGCTTAATGCGCCACCACCGGTAGATATGGACCAAGCTGAAGTACTGGCTGAACCACCGAAGCTTGCACCGCTTAAGATTATTGCTGATGGGCTGGATGACTGACAAGTGTTAAGGGTTACACCTGGAGTCACGGTAGCAGCAGCATTTACAGTAATTGTAAAAGTCTGATCGGCAGATTTGTCAACTCCTCCGTTGGCAGTACCTGCATTATCCTGAATATTTAATGCAATGGTTGCCGATCCTGAAGTTGAATTTGGAGTAAAAGTTAATACTCCTGAAGAACTTACTGATGGTTGAACACTAAAAATTGAAGAATTACTATTGCTGGTAATATTAAATAACAGTGATTGGGAAGATTCGTTGGCTGGCCCGGAGCTAATTGCAGTAGCCCATGAATTAACTGTCTGAGCACCAATTGCCACACATACGGTTTGATCAGCACCAACAGTAAACGACGGAACATCGTTCACCGGAGTAACAGTAACAATGATAGTAGCAATATTGGAGGCTACGCCCTTATTATCCTGAACGGTATAATTTACTGCAGTTGCTGTTCCGTTAAAATTCAACACCGGAGTAAAAGTGACTAATCCTGAAGAATTAACCGAATAAGTACCTTGATTTACAACGGTAAAAGTAGTTTGAATTCCGGCTGTTGCAGGATCCAGATCGACAGTCGCCACATTAACAGTTCCGTCGGTATCGTAATCATTCGTTGTAACATTAAAACTTACAGGACTATCTTCGTTTGTGGTTGCAACATCGTTCACGGCGATTGGAGCCTGGTTCGCCCATAGATAGAATTCATCAATACCACTGGTTGGCAATAAATTAGTCAGGAGATTTCCGGAGTTATCTACCAAATTGTTTGTAGCTGCCAAATCAATTCCGAGATAATCCCAATTAGTTGAAGGAATATTGGAAACCCGAATTGTATAAACCGAAGCTCCAATTTGGGTCACCTGCGAGATCAATGTCCCCACTCCACCTAATCCACTGGTCTGGAAATCATCAGCAGTAATATTTTGAGTTACAGGTTCGCTGAAAGTAAGTTTGAATTCCACCCAACCCTGAAGAAGCAGGTCGCTTGATGAAACAGATTGAGCTGTAGGATTAAAACGTTCGATTGAAGTCAGCGTGGGCGGTATGTTATCCATCCCCAATGAAGTATCAATCACTAATTCAGAAAAAGTTGGATCATAAAGTACCGCACCATCGCTATACGTAACCCAGGCCACCACATCGTATATGCCATTAGGCAATACATTAGTTGTCAGGCTCCAGTTGCCATTACTGTATACCAATCCAGATAAAGTGGTATAGGTAACTCCATTCACTTTCACACTCATGGACGTCACTGTAACGGCAGGAGAGCCGGCCACACTGTTGCCATAAGTTCCAGTCAATGTAGGTGTGGTATCAGCTGTTGTTGCAGGGTTAACTGTTGGTTCAACATAGGTCTTGCCGGAGGCAAAAGCAGGTCCCGGACTAAAATCCAGGTAAAAATAAACTGTGCTGCTATTGGCCACATCACCCATCTTTATCCCGAATGAGCTAATTGCAGCATACAGTGCCTTCACCCGGTACTTGTCTGAAGTTGCGCTTCCATTGGCAGCAATGGTAGCATTAAATCCATCATTTACTCCATCGGTGTTCTGAAAATGAACAAAATTGGAGCCCATATTTGTTTGTGAAAGCGTCGTATTCGTAGCAATAGTATACTGAGCAAAACCGCCAAATTCCTGAAATTGAAATTGGTTCGCACCCGCAGCATCAATATCCCAGGAGTTTAGTGAAACATTTTGAAGGATAACTCCTGATCCGGCATGGGTGGTTGCATTGTAAGTACCATTCTTGATAAAGTCAATCCTGAACTCGGCATTTCCACCGGCTGCAGTTGTTACCATGTCCGTCTCAAAAAAATTCGTGTTAACAGGAGAAGAAACACCGGTTTCATAACCGTTTATAGTAATATTGGTCAAGGCAACCGTAGTAATAATTGCATCAATAGCTTGTCCATTGACAGTAATAATATGATCAAACAGAACGATATCGCCAACGACTTTACCAGTTCCAACTTTCGCTGTAGAACTATTAAATAGTAAAGGATTATTATTTACATTATAAACAGGAAGTGAAGTGCTTACATAAAATCCGACGAAAGCAACCACTTTGTTCAATGAAACATCCTGGATGTCATTTGCAGTTCCTGAAGGAGTATATGAAAGCAATGCATTGACACTTGTACTTACAGATGTGCCCAGGGTTAGAGTAATCTCATTCGTTGTAGAATTAACTGCCACAGCAGTAACCGAAATTGGCAATCCGCTTTGAGTCAAAACAAAGTTGCTTGTCAAAGGAACAGATGTTGATTTTAATCCTGAACCAGTTTCTGTGAAGGCCAAAGTAAGAATATTTCCACCCGCTGAGGCTTTATTTGGAATTGGAGCAGTCTGGTCAATGATCGTTAAAGCCAATTGTGCTGTTGATACACCCGTATTTCCGGCGACATCAATGATATTTGCCGTTAGATTATGAACACCAAGTGCGAGTGTACTCAGGGTAATGTTTTGTGTGGTACGGTTCCATGTGCCGGCAGTAAGATCACCTGCAAGAATGGCATAAGAACCAACAACTAAATTGCCATTGCTGGCGTCGAAAATCTGAACTGTTTCGCCGGCAGAAAGACCGGAAACTCCAGTTAAATTCAGACTTACAACAGGCTTGTTCACATTGGTAATATTGTCAAGAAGGCTTCCGGAATTGCTTCCAGGGGTAAGAATCAATGGAATAGATGCCAAACTGGAAGGAACTGTGGTATCAATTGTTATTGTTTTTGTGGCAAACTGACCAGTTGCAATAACGGTATTACTTGTATTTATAACAATGGTATGGTTTCCACTCGTTAATGTTGTCGCAGTGTAGTTATACGTCCAGGCAACGTTGGTCTGATTTGCAGAAACTGTAATTGCTCCTTTGTAAAGGTTGTCAACCCACAAATATAAATTGTTCGTTCCACCGCCGGAAGTATATAAACCACCAAAAATCAAAGTCTGATCGCTGGTAATAAAATCTGTACCACTAATTCCGGTATCTGTAGTGATCGAAGTAATAGAGGCAGTAGTCACCGCAAGCAAATTCGGATAATCTGATAGATTTAATGAACTGGCCTTCAATTCACCACCTGAATTTATTGCTTCCAATTCCCAGTTACCACCCAAAACTGAAGCACCAGTAAAATCTTCTGAAGCCGCAACATCAGCACCTGTTAGTTGGCTAAGTTCGTTGATGAAATCGTGACCTGACTTACCTTGAGCCACATTACATCCATAAAGAAGCAAATCGCCTATGTCAGAAAGACTTTGGCCCCAAGAGGTTAATTGCGAGCTATAGCTGTCAATGGTATGGCTTGAAAGTGATGCGTTTCCAAGTCTTATTAAGCCGGTAGAACCATGCGAAACGATATGGATTGCAGTAAGATTATTTCTGTTTTTAAGAATATTTGTGATTTGCTGAACTCCATCAGTGCTTTTCTCCAGACAGATAATCTCAATTCCGTTATGGGTATCACTGATCAGCGAATTAATATCTGTAACATTACCATCAATAAAGAGAATCTCGTTAAAACCAGACTCAGAAACCATCTTGTCAGGAGAATTGCCGGCAATAGATATTGATTTATCTCGTCCGCCAGGTTCAAAGGCAATCGATCGTGAAAATACATTGTTCGATAACATCATGAAGAAAATACTTGCAGTGAAGTATTTCCAAATCAAATAAAAGTTCATCATATTTTTCATGCGATTAGGCTATTAAAATCTACTCTAAATAAAACACCAGATTCAATCTTTGATTACTTTGTAGCATGGCGGTTTACGGGCAATATATTGTTGACAAGATAAAGGCGAAAATTCAATAAACCTTGCTTCTTTGCTCATTCACATCATGAATTCGGTAATTGAAAGGCCTGTTTGAATAACTACAACT
>CAILJH010000054.1 GCA_903834475.1 uncultured Prolixibacteraceae bacterium
GATTATTTCATTTTAAAAATTTTAAATCACGAAAAAAACCAAATATGGAAAAAAGAGTGGCTTCAAAAAAAAATCTTTTAGTGTTAATATTCAAACTAATACAAGTCTGTCGGTATCCGGTTGCGAACGTTCAACTTATAATGGCACGGCCTTTGGTTTGTAAGTGAAACGATTTAAAGAATTCTTTGAAATTCAAGAATTTAATTGCTTTTTGTCCACACATTGTCCACGGTACAACCTAAATTAATTGAATAGTTAAGTGTAATTTAGGATTTTTATTGACTCTTCGCCCTGATGAAGCTGTTAAAACAAGTTCGGCAGGCACTTTTTCAGGATAAAAGTTCGGTGAATGGGGTTCCGGCCTGACAGCCGGAAGGCTGAAAAAGAAGATAACAGAAACGACAATAGTTTATTTTTATAACATCGAATACAGAATTTTAAATAAGGTATGAATCAACTTCCCAATATTCTGATTGTTGACGATATTGAAGATAATCTCATCCTGCTTGAGGCTGTGCTTTCCAATATTAAGGTTCACGTGATTAAAGCCCTGTCGGGTGCTGAGGCATTGGAGAAAACACGGGGAATTGAATTGGCCCTGGCAATCGTTGATGTCATGATGCCCGGGTTGGATGGCTACGAGCTGACCGTAAGATTGAATGAAGAGCGAACCGGGGAGAAAGTGCCTGTTATTTTTCTGACTGCTGCGTTTTATAATGAGCAGGAGGTATTCAAAGGGTACACTTCCGGTGCTGTTGATTATATTTTTAAGCCGTTCAGCAAAACAATTTTGATGAGTAAGGTCAACGTGTTTCTCGACCTGTATAATCAAAAGAAAATTGTTAAAAAAGATGCAGCCTTACTGAAAAGTTCTGCTGTTCAGTTAGCCTGGGCCAATGCTGCCCTGAAAGAAAGTGAAGAAAAATACCGGAATTATATTGATCATGCTCCCGATGGTGTTTTTGTCGCTGATGAGGCCGGGAGATACATCGAAGTGAATATGGCCGCTTGCCGGATAACCGGATATTCGAAAGATGAACTGTTAAAAATGTCGGTGATCGATCTGCTTCCGGAAGAAACGGTAGAAACAGGTATGGATCAGTTCCGAAACTTGCTTGAAACGGGTAGCATCAAAGCCGATTTGATGTTTAAAACAAAGCAGGGTTTAAGACGATGGTGGACTTTGGAGGCGATTCGTTATGATGAAACACGAATTATCTGTTTTGCAAAAGACATTACCGACCGGAAACATACCGAGGACGAATTAAAAAGTTCGCTGGAGCAATTGCACCAACTAACAAAACATATCGAGAAAGTCAGGGAAGATGAACGGATAGCTATTTCGCGCGAACTTCACGATGACCTGGGCCAGGCTCTGACAGTGGTTAAAATAGATCTCGAATTAATCCGGCAATCGGTTTCCGGCAGCGAAACTGAATTAAAGGTTAAAAACGTATCGGCCCTGGTGAGCGAAACGATTAAAACCGTTCAGCGGCTTACCTTGCAGTTACGTCCGGCCATTATCGACGATTTGGGTATCGAGGCAGCTATTGAATGGTACACCAAAGAATATGCGCAACGAAACGGAGTCGAAATTTTTTTGGAGACTCAGTCACGCAGTTTTATTTCTCCTGAAACTTCGCTGATTATTTTCAGGATTATGCAGGAATCGCTGACCAATATTGCACGGCATTCGAAAGCCACCGAAGTTTCAATTAGTCTAATTCAGTTGGATGAAAACCTGTGCTTTAGCATTTCTGATAACGGAATCGGAATAAGCGAGGCCGAAATCAATTCAAGAAAATCGTTTGGCATCATTGGCATGAAAGAGCGATCGGCTTCTTTAGGAGGCAAATTGGATATTCATCCCGGAAACGATGGCGGAACAGTTATAAAATGCACATTTCCATTAAATTAAAATACTGCTATGAAGATTCTGATATGTGATGATCACCAGATTGTTCGCGATGGTATTAAACAAATACTTCTGCAATTGGAAGGCCTGCCTTTGATCCGGGAAGCCGGTAGTGGCGATGAAGCGATGTCGCTTATGGGAATTGATTCTTACGATATGGTCTTGTTGGATATTTCACTACCTGACAAGAGCGGACTTGACGTTCTTCAGACGATTAAAGCGAAATGGCCTTTAACCAATGTTTTGATGTTAAGTATGCATCCTCAGGCACAATATGCATTTCGTTCCCTGAAACTTGGAGCATCGGGATACCTCACCAAAGACACTGCTTCGGAAGAATTGCTGTTGGCAGCAAAAAAAGTTTCCGAAGGTGGAAAATACATTTCAAATTCTCTGGCAGAAGACATGGCCGGCCATCTCGACAAAAGCTTATCCCAGCAGAAACACGAAATGCTATCAGGTCGTGAATTTGATATCATGATCAGCCTTGCCAATGGAAAATCACTTCAGGATATCGGCAAGGATCTTTGCATTTCCGATAAAACGGTAAGCACATACCGAAGCCGGATTTTGGATAAAATGGACCTGAATAAAAATGTCGAACTGACCAGGTACTGCATCGAAAACGCATTTATTTAATCCGGATTTTTCACTTCCCCGCATAGATAAAACAGGAACAATTTCGTTCCCGATTTCATTGTCGTTTAAATCGTATTTCTCCATTTGACGCTTCCAGGTCTGCCGACGCTGAAAGGTCCTCTTCTGCCCCTCGTTTGTAACGTGGGGTAAATGGTTCTGAGTTTATAACTCGTCTTATTATTAATATACGTCAAAGACGCAAATCCCTTCCCGATATTCACCGGGACAAGCTGTTGCAAACGAGGGGCAGCTACAGTGCAATGCTGTTAAGTTAAGCCGCCGACAGGGTTGTTAACCACTGTCGGGGCACACGAGAAACCCTGTCGGTGGTTGAAGACCCCGACAGTGGTTAAACAAAGAACCTTAACCTATCAGTATTGCGCAAAGCGGCGACCTCCCGCCATGACAGGCCGTCCTCATCTTTAAAAGGAAATATTTTCAGAATTTTCTGCTACCCCTCGTTTGTAACGAGGGGTAAATGGTTCTGAGTTTATAACTCGTCTTATTATTAATATGCGTCAAAGACGCAAATCCAACAACCCCTCGTTGCAAACGAGGGGCAGAAACATTA
>CAILJH010000055.1 GCA_903834475.1 uncultured Prolixibacteraceae bacterium
ACAGTAAACGGACCACCGGTACATGAAAATTGCGGGTAGGCCGCCAATGCAGAAGTAACATGAGCAGGCATTTCAATTTCAGGCATAATGGTTATAAACCGCTCCTGCGCATAAGCAACCAATTCCTTAATATCTTCCTGAGTATAAAATCCGCCATAAGTGGCTTTTTCTCCTGTTTCCTGTTTGGCACGTTCTCTCCATGGTTTGTCTTCACGATCGACACGCCAGGCACCTACTTCGGTAAGTTTGGGATACTTTTTGATTTCAATTCGCCAGCCCTGATCATCAACGAGATGAAGATGAAGCGTATTTATTTTATGCAAGGCCAGATAATCAATTACCCGAAATACATCTTCCTTTGGGAAGAAATGACGGGCAACATCGAGCATAAACCCACGCCATTTGAATGCGGGATAATCTGTAATGTCGACAACCGGTATCAACAAGTCAATAGGTTTCTGTTTCTGAACACTCTCTATTTCAAAAGGGAGCAATTGACGCAAGGTTTGGGTCGCATAAAAGAATCCGGCAGGTTTCGCCGCCTTGATTTCAATCCGGTCTTTCTGAACTTCAAGCATATAGCCTTCGGGAGCCATAATGGGCTCTGTTTTAAAGTAGACCTGATTCGACCCTTTATCTTCCCCAACAACAACCTGAAGCTTCAACCCTGTTGCATTTTCAAAGAAATCGGCAAACTGGCTTGCAATAACCTTCTGATCCACACTTTCAACAACGAACTTCGTACTTCCATTGAATTTAAAAGACGATTCTCCCATAATCATTTTCTGAGCCTTTGGTATCAGCGCAATTTCACTTTCTGAAAATGTCCGGTTTGGCCCGCAGCTCGATGAAAGAGTAAAACAAAGCAGAATCATGAGTCCTGCAAATGATTGTTTCATTGTCAATTTATTTTAAGAAGTACCAAGATAGAATAAATTCTTCTTCGAATCATTAATTCGTTTAGCCGTATTAACTAAGTTTGTAAATAAATTAGCAAGGTCAAAATTCTCATTCTGAAATGGTAAGAAAGTTAACTATTTCGATCAAACATCGGCAAAACAACACTTAAAACTACAGCATATGCAAACAATACTCGGAGCTGGCGGTGCAATCGGAATTGAACTGGCCAAAGCGCTTAAATCCTACACCAACGAAATCAGGCTGGTGAGCAGAAATCCAAAAAAGGTGAATGAGACAGACGAACTGATGGCTGCCGATTTGCTGAATTCGGATGATGTTCGCCGGGCCGTAAAAGGTTCGGAAATCGTATATGTAACCGTGGGTTTCCCATACAGCACAAAAGTCTGGCAGGAAGTCTGGCCAAAATTTATGTCCGATGTGATTGCCGCCTGCAAGGAGTTTAATTCGAAACTGGTATTCTTCGACAATATGTACATGTACGATCCGAAATATCTAAACCGGATGACTGAAGAAACACCCATCAATCCGCCGAGTAAAAAAGGGAAAATCAGGGCCGAAGTCGCCCAGATGATTTTGGATGAAGTAAAGTCCGGCGCCCTGACTGCGCTGATCGCCCGTTCGGCTGATTTTTATGGCCCGGGAATCAAGAATTCAAGCATGATGAACGAAACAATTGTAAAGCCGTTGAAAATCGGTGGTAAAGCAAACTTGTTGGGCTCAGTTGATTCAAAACATTCCTATACCTACACTCCTGATGCCGGAAAAGCAACCGCCGTACTTGGGAATACACCAGATGCTTACAATCAGGTTTGGCACTTGCCCACCGCAGCCGATCCTTTTACCGGGGCACAATGGGCCTGGCTAATTGCCAGCGAATTGGGAGTTAAACCTGGCTATCGGAAAGTAACCACCTACATGGTTTGGATTCTGGGCTATTTTACTCCCATCATGAAAGAAATTCTGGAAATGATGTACCAAAACAAAAAGGATTACATTTTCGATAGCAGTAAATTCGAAAAACGTTTCGGGATTAAGCCAACTCCATACCATATTGGAATAAAAGAAACCATCAGTGCAGATTACAAAACCCCTCAATCTTAGTGCCGACCGCTAAACGATACCATTTTTTGTATTTGCTC
>CAILJH010000056.1 GCA_903834475.1 uncultured Prolixibacteraceae bacterium
TACCATTGAAGAGCGTTACGGCAATCTTTTCCAGATGTATAACAAAATCGTTGACGAAAATCCATACGAAACACCTATGATGATTTACCCCGCCATCCATTACACCATGGGCGGACTTTGGGTCGATTACGAATTGCAAACGAACATTACCGGCCTGTTCTGCTGCGGCGAAGCCAATTTCTCCGATCACGGTGCAAACCGCCTGGGAGCTTCGGCTTTGATGCAGGGTTTAGCCGATGGTTATTTCGTATTGCCATACACCATTCAGAATTACCTGGCTGATGATATCGCGGTAAAACGAATGACAACCAACGAACCTGAGTTTACTGATGCTGAAAAAGCAGTGAAAGAGCGTTTCGAAAAACTGATGAGCATCAAGGGAAAACGTTCGGTTGACAACCTGCACAAGGAACTTGGGTTGGTGATGTGGGATTTTGTAGGAATGGGCCGGAACAAGGAAGGTCTGCAAAATGCCATCGAAAAAATTGCTGCCCTTAAAAAAGAATTCTGGAGTAATGTTCGAATTCCCGGAGATATGAATGGAATGAATGTCGAGCTTGAAAAAGCCAGCCGTTTGGCCGATTTCATCGAAATTGGTGACCTGATGGCCCGCGATGCACTGAACCGGGAAGAATCCTGCGGTGGACATTTCCGTGAGGAATACCAGACTCCGGAAGGTGAAGCACTTCGTAAAGACGACCTGTTTGCCTATGTTTCCTGTTGGGAATATAAAGGGAAAGATGCGGAACCGGTACTTCAGAAAGAAGAATTGGTTTACGAAAGTGTGAAAATGGTTCAGCGTAATTACAAGTAATGGTTTAAAAAGACATCAATCATGGAAAAATCAATCAATATTACGCTTAAGGTTTGGCGTCAGAATGGTCCGAAAGAAAAGGGCCGTTTCGAAACCTACAAATTGGATAACGTTTCCACAGGCAGTTCATTCCTCGAAATGATCGATATGGTGAACGAGCAGCTCATCGGAGAAAACAAAGTTCCGGTGGCATTCGATCACGATTGCCGGGAAGGAATCTGCGGAATGTGCTCGTTGTACATCAATGGCCGTCCTCACGGACCAGATGACGATGTGACCACCTGTCAGCTGCACATGCGCAAATTCAGGGATGGACAGACCATCACCATCGAACCCTGGCGTTCTGCTGCTTTTCCGGTCATCAAAGATTTGATTGTCGATCGTCGTGCTTTTGATAAAATCATTGCTGCCGGTGGTTATGTTTCAGTCAATACAGGTGGAGTTCCGGATGCCAATACCATTGCGATCCCGAAAGTGGATGCCGATGAAGCCATGGATTCAGCTTCTTGCATTGGCTGTGGCGCTTGTGTCGCAGCCTGTAAAAATGGTTCAGCCATGCTCTTCGTATCTGCTAAAGTGAGCCATTTGGCAATGCTGCCGCAAGGGCGCGTTGAAGGAGCCCGTCGTGCAAAAGCGATGGTTGCAAAAATGGACGAACTTGGGTTCGGAAACTGCACCAACACCGGTGCCTGCGAAGTAGAATGCCCGAAGAATATTTCACTTTCGAACATTGCACGATTGAACCGCGAATTCCTTAGCGCTAAACTACAGGATTAGTTTTTCATACAAAATTCATACAAAGCTCCGGAGATTTGTTCTTTGGGGCTTTTTTTATGCATTTTCATGCAAGTAAAACTGCGAAACTCCCCCAATTGTTGGGCGATTTCAGTGTCTTTCGGGCTCTGAAAATCGATTTTCTATCTGCCCGTTAATCAAAATCATCCGATTCTCAGGAAAAATAGCTTAGTTTATGAGCAACCACCTGTTAATATCTTCTCGATTTTTGATTTTTACCTACTGACATTCAGCCGATTAATCGGCTTTTTAAACAATTGGTTGTTGATTAGTTCTTTTGCGAATATCAGAATGATGTATGCCGAATTTGTATATTCGCAATAGTGTACTTAAAACCAGTTTATGCCTTACAGGAGATTACCGAATACAGATGTGGCCAGGCTTCGGGCCATTGAAGCCGGACTGGACCTTGGTAAAAGGATAGCTATGAACAAGCTGGCATTCAGCCAACAAACACTCGAAAAACTGCAGGTTTTTTACCCGCTTTTTTTGGGAGCCATCCGTCAGCTAAATATCTCCAAACAAAATCAGTTTGATCGTTCAAAAGAATACGGAGAAATTTTCAGAAAATCCAAATTGTATATCTCTCATTTTCTTCAGGTGGTAAACTTTGCCATTTTACGTGGTGAAATGAAAGCTGAGGTAATTGAATTCTATGGCTTGAAAATGAATTCAAAAGCAACCCCTCCGCTCAATCTGGAAGCGAACGTTTTAACCTGGGGCGAAAAGATTATTGAAGGCGAACAGAAACGGGTGATGCGGGGTGGAAGTCCGATTTATAGTCCATCGATTGCCCTGGTAAAAGTACATTACGAAGAATTTAAAGAAGCATATCATCATCAGAAAATGCTTCAGAATATTACCAACCGTGCTTCGGTAAAAGTGGCCGATTTGCGCGAACAGGCCGATGTGCTGGTTCAGCAGATGTGGAATGAAGTGGAGAATTCGATGATTCACCTTTCGGACGATGAGAAACGTGAAAAAGCATCGGAATACGGAATCGTTTATGTTTACCGCGCTTCGGAACAAAAGAAAACTGAAGTGGAAAATTTACAACAGAGTATTGTCTTTTCTTAATAAAAATCAATCAATTCGTGATGCCTGTGAGTCAACCTGACTCATGGGCATTTTTGTTTTTAACTGATCGGAGCGGTATATCAAAAAAAGCAAAACCCCAACAACAGATAAACTCAAAATTACCAGCGGAATCTGACCGGATCCTGTTCCAAACTCATCAATATCTTTGGAGATCACACCTTCGTTAATGAAATAATAGCCCAAAACGCCCATCGTATTATTTACAAAATGTGCCAGAATAGGAACCCACATGGTTCCGGTCCAAATCAGCAAATACCCAAACATGGCTCCCAGAAACATTCGTGGCAGAAAGCCATAAAATTGCATGTGCATGGCGCTGAACAGAAAAGCAGTAATCCAAATGCCCCAATGATAGTTTTTGGTCCAGTTGGCAAAAATTCGTTGAATGACACCCCGGAACAGTAATTCTTCTCCCAAAGCAGGAAGAACTGCAATCATAAAAAGATTAAACATCAGGCCTGAGATACTATCTACCTTCATAAATTTTTCAACCATGATTTTTGCTGCATCTTCCATGGTTTTCATCCAGTTTTCAATTCCTGAAAGTGCCTCAGGAAGCTTCATCTGGCTGTTAATATCTCCCAGAAAGTTTATGAACGGGATGATTGCCAGCAAGCTGACAGAAGCCATCAGGTAGGTTTGCCAACGGGTGGTGCGATTAATCATCAGATATTCACTGATGTTTCCCTGAAAGAGCAAACCCAAAATAAATGGTGGTACAACAAACAAACCGATGGATTGCAGAACCTGAAAATATTTCAGAAACCCGATACTTTCCGGAGAGTTCATGCCTTCAGGTGAAAGGCTGCTTGTAAGTGTTGACAAGCCAAAAAATGGGATTGCAACAATGATTCCAACAACAAGAAATACCAAAACCGTAGCTACCATTATAAACAGGGTAAACATCAGTTGGGCGAAAGGTTTCATTCCGCGAAAAGCAGTAGTTGTCATAGCAATGATTTTGTTCGGGGGCAAAGATACGCAAAACAAAATTCAAGTCATTGGTCAGAAGAAATGTCAGTAGCTAAAGTCATTGCTGGTCATTTGCTTCGCGTCATGAATTGGAAAAACTTAGAACAAATGACCATTGAATGACTATTGAATGACTTTATGACAACCAATTGCTGTAACACGCTGGCCTTTTGCTTCTATTGATTAATGAGTTCTTCCATCTCTTTCAAATGCAGGTCAAAATGCTGCGGATAATATTCAATCATTTCCTGAAGTGAAATCAATTTGGCATCGCTGCTGATCCATTGGTTATTGAGTTTAGTCTGGTCAACATTCCGGATAACATGAATCAGGTGCAGGTTGGCATATTTCCAGAGTTGAACGAGATTGTACCAGTCTTCATGCTGGTAATCCTGAATAGCGATCCACCGGTCGTTATTACCTTCAGTGGCGTAATTCGGGAACGACATTGGATTTTCTCGGTATTGCAAATGAACAATCCGATGGTTATTATTTGAGGCCGAATCGAACAAATGTCCGAGAATTTGCCGGATACTCCGGTTCTGGCTGTTTTTCCGATCGCTGACGATTTCTTCAGGAAGAGCCAGCAGACACGGTTCCCAAACTTCAATAAGTTGTAAAGTAGATTTGCAAATGTTTTCGAAGGATTTCATTTTTCAAGTTTTTTGATAAAACGTTTGTACCTGCTGAATGGTTTAACTCTTTTTGAATTCGTGATCACAATCGAAGCAATGATAAGCTTTTCTCATGGCGATTGGATAGATCATTAACAGAAATGAAATGAAAACATGCCAGTAATTGAATTTCCTGTTGATTGAACCTCCGTAACCAACATTTTCTGAATGACATACCGGACAAAAAATCTTGTTGTCTTCTTTTTCGGCAGGAATTTCTGGCTCATCAACGATGTTTTGTGACTGTAAAAGAGCAGTAATCTGGCCGATATCTTTCTCAAAAACATGCAGTTTTACCCCCCCAACCGCCGGACTATACAACGCATTAAGCGTAACCATATTTTCGTCCGAAAGAAAGCATTCAATTCCGCATGAATCGAGTATTCCTTTTACAATATTGGCATAAATCGGATCGATAAATGCTTGGTATACAACGATTTTGTCGAGATCCATATTGTTTGGTTTAAGTCTTTAATATTCAGGGATCATAAAGATAAGAAATATAAAACCGTCGTTAACAATTATTGAGAAACTTTCTACTCATCTTCCTGTTTATATAAATGAAAGTAAACATTAAACAAAATACATGAAAGAATACAAATTATTTACGCCTGAAAAGGTAGGTTCAATTGATGTCAAAAACCGCGTTGTTATGGCACCAATGACCAGATGCCGTTCTATAGGGAATGTGCCAAATGATTTAATGGCAAGCTATTACAACCAACGTTCCGGAGCCGGATTAATCATCTCGGAAGGAACTTCACCATCTCCAAATGGATTGGGTTACGCCCGCATTCCAGGACTTTTCAGCAATGAACAAACCGAAGGCTGGAAGAAGGTTACCACTGCTGTTCATCAGGATGGAGGAAAGATATTCGTCCAGCTGATGCATGCCGGAAGAATTAGTCATTCGTTAAATATGCCTGAAGGTTCAGAGATCCTGGCTCCTTCAGCAGTAAAAGCTTCAGGTCAAATGTGGACAGATTCGGCCATGATGCAGGACTTTCCTATCCCGAAAGCGATGACACCAGAAGATTTGGTCAGCGCCAAAGCAGAATATGTAACCGCTGCTAAGAATGCGTTAGAAGCAGGATTTGATGGAGTGGAACTGCATTCGGCAAACGGTTATTTGCTCGAACAATTTTTATCGCCTGTAAGCAATGTCCGAACTGATAATTACGGCGGAAGCATCGAAAATCGCTGCCGGTTTGTGATTGAAGTTGTAACTGAAGTGGCTGCAGCAATAGGAAAAGACATTACCGGCATCCGCCTGTCTCCTTTTGGAGTGGCCAGCGATATGCCGCATTATCCCGAAATCGAAGCAACATACGATTATCTTTCTGAGCAACTTAATCAGCTCGATATTGCCTATATTCATTTGGTTGATCATTCGGCGATGGGCGCGCCTGAGGTGCCAATTACTATAAAAAAATTAATACGGAATAATTTCAAGAACACCATAATTCTTGCCGGAGGATATGAACTTGACCGGGCTGAAGCCGATATTCAGAACGGACTGGGCGATTTGATAGCCATTGGTCGTCCGTTTATCTTCAATCCTGATTTGACTGAACGAATGCAAAACAACTGGCCATTGTCCGAAGGACAGAGCATGGATCAGTTTTATTCTGCTGACGAAAAGGGATATACCGATTATCCGGTTTACAAAGCTCTGTAGAGTCAGAGTGCGACTCGTAGTCGCGCCCTGACTGTTTGCTTTACCCTGACTAAAAATAGGGAAATACTTCTTTTCTGAAATATTTCCCTATTTTTGCGCCGTGCTTTCTGTGAAAGCCGTGTACTTGGTAACCACGTAAAAAACAAGAAATGAAAAGAGAAGTATCTGTATTGTTTATGCTTGCGGGCATTTTGTTTGCCACCTGTTTGTTGATTTCCAACATTCTTGCCACTAAAATTTTAATGATTGGACCCTGGGCCGCACCGGCCGGTGTTCTGATTTTCCCGATTGCCTATATCCTGAATGATGTGATTACTGAAGTGTGGGGATTTGGGAAATCACGCCTGATTATCTGGACCGGTTTTGCTGTGAATATTCTGGCTGCATTGTTTTTTACTGCAGCAATTGTGATTCCGGGAGCACCTTTCTGGCAAAATCAGGAAGCATTTGCTACGGTTTTGGGAAACACTCCACGAATTGTGGTAGCCAGCCTGAGTGCTTATTTAATCGGATCATTCCTGAATGCCTTTGTGATGAGTCGCATGAAAGTCCTAACCAAAGGCAAAGGTTTCTCCGGAAGGGCAATCGCCTCAACTTTGGTTGGCGAAAGCGCCGATTCGTTGATTTTTATTTGCATCGCATTTGCCGGAGTTTTCCCAATCGGCGTGCTGGTCACTATGGTCTTTACCCAAGCTGCCCTGAAAACCATTTACGAAATCCTGATTTTACCCGTCACCATTTGGGTCGTCAGTTTTGTAAAACGTGCCGAAGGAGTTGACACTTTTGACACCAACCTGTCATACAATTTGTTCAGGGTTAAAGAAATTTAAGGAAGCCCCCTTCCCGCCCGCCTGCCGCGGGCAGGTTCCCCCGTAGGGGGAAAGCTTTGTGCTAGGATATGCGGGATCCCTTGCCCTGAAAGGGCTACATATCATAGCCCGGGGCGAAACCCCGGGTTAATGTATAAATCGGGAAATCGTCCGGGAGGTATGATCTTCAAGACGAAAATCAAACTTCGGACGAAATGGAATTCGCCTTCAAAAATGAATTTGAATGAATAAAAAGGCATTGGTCGTATTTTCCGGAGGACAGGACTCAACCACCTGCCTGTTCTGGGCATTGAAAGAATTTGATGAGGTGGAAACCCTTTGTTTCGACTATGGACAGCGGCACCGCATCGAAGAGGAAGCTGCACGAGCCATTGCTGAAAAAGCTGGCGTTCCGTTCACTTTACTGAATCTGGATTTACTGAAACAAATTACCCACAATTCGCTTACCGATCAGGCGATGGACGTGGAAGAAAACAAGCCGGATAATCGTCCGCCAAACACATTGGTAGAGGGACGAAACATGCTGTTCCTGACTTTTGCTGCTATTTTTGCCAAAGGGAAGGACATTCCAAATCTGGTCACCGGTGTCGGGCAAGCCGATTACAGCGGCTATCCCGATTGTCGCGACGAGTTTATCCGTTCTTTGAATCAAACGCTTAACCTGTCAATGGATTATCCTTTTTCAATTCACACGCCACTGATGTGGAAAACCAAAGAAGATATCTGGGCCATGTCGGACGAATTAGGTGTTTTTGATTTGGTCCGCACTCAAACCGTGACTTGCTACAATGGAATTATAGGCGATGGTTGTGGTCATTGTCCGGCCTGCCAGTTGAGAAGGAATGGATTGGAAAGTTATTTAGAAACAAAAGCCCCCTAAATCCCCCGAAGGGGGACTTTTAAACCACACGGATTATCATCACGTAAGCGCATTATAAAGAACCTTGCGCTCCTTTTTTCGCTTGGAATTTGAAACTTTAAACTTGGAACTACATTATGGATACATTGAAAAATCTCGGAAACAAAAGCAAATACCTGTTTGAATATTCTTCGGAAATGCTGGAAAGCTTCGACAACAAACATCCGGAGAACGATACGATGGTCAAATTCAACTGCCCGGAATTCACCAGCCTGTGCCCGATTACAGGTCAACCAGACTTTGCAACCATTTACCTGAGTTACATTCCCGATCAGAAATTAGTAGAAAGCAAAAGCTTGAAGCTGTACCTGTTTAGTTTCCGCAACCATGGCGCATTCCATGAGGATTGCATGAATATCATCATGAAAGACCTTATTGCACTGATGCATCCGAAATACATCGAAGTCTGGGGAAAATTTCTGCCACGCGGAGGCCTCAGTATTGATCCGTATTGCAACCATGGAAAGCCTGGCACCAAATATGTCCAAATGGCCGAATACCGCATGATGAACCATGATTTGTATCCGGAGAAAGTGGATAACCGGTAGGATTATTCTCTGCAAAAAGAAAATTCATACTTGGTCAACCAACACAAATAAAAAAACCGGTTGCGATGCCGGTTTTTTTATTTCCTTATTTTTTTTCCTCTTTTCTGCCTCTACCGTTTCATCACTCCGTAACACAGAATCTTCACGATATTATCAACACTTTGTTCGAGATTAACTTTGCTGTATTCGCCCGCTGCAAGCGGCATTTCAAGTCCTTTGATTGCAGTGGTAATTCCGATGGCTGCCAAAGTCAGGTCGTACACTTCGAAAATGCTTTTGCGGACACCTTCAATCAGGATTCGTTTGATCATCCTGATTTCTTCCTGTTGGTGGCGGGTTTTGATATTTTCGATAAACTCGATGGCGGTCACGTCATTTTCCAGTGCGTTGTAGAAATTGGCCATCCCCCTGAAAGTGGTCAGCTTGGTTAAAATGTAATCTCTCAGTTTATCAACCGGATCGGTATTGCGGTTCACCACAATTTCGAGTTCTTTCCGGAGCAAGTCAACTTCCTTCTGAATCACTGCCTGAAAAAGGTCTTCCTTGCTTGTGAAATAATAATAAAGTGAACTTTTTCCTTTACGAACGGCATTTGCGATGTCATCGAGCGTTGTTTTTTTGTATCCGTATTTGCTGAATATTTCCTGCGCAATTTTCAGGATACTTTCGCGGTTTGCATCTTTTTTGTTCGCCGCGTTATCAAAGTTCATTGTCATATTCCGTGGTTTTTTGCAATCTGGAACAAAGATAAAAATAATTTTCAAGTATGAACAGACTCCCTTCCGGGTAAAAAGGAACTGTTCATTTTCTATGTCAGATCATCTCCTTCCCTTTTTTTTATACCGGACAGGAGAAATCTCCATTTCTGAATTTCTTGATTTCGCTTGAATCAGTCGGAAATCGAGTTGTTTTTTCTCCAGATTAGTTCTCGAAATCTCAACTCTGACATCATCTCCAAGCTGGTAAGTCCGGTGCGAATGGCGGCCAACAAGGCAATAGTTTTTTTCGTCAAAAATGTAAAAATCATCATCGAGCGTATTCACCGAAACCATTCCTTCGCACTTGTTTTCAAGCTCCACATAAATTCCCCAATCGGTTACTCCGGAAATAACTCCGGCAAACTCCTGCCCTATTTTGTCCTGCATATACTCAACCTGTTTGTACTTGACGGAAGACCGTTCGGCACTGGCAGCTTTGTTTTCCTTGTCGGAAGAGTGTTTGCACATGTCTTCATATTTCAGGGCATTTGCTGTTTTGCCTCCATCCAGGTATCGTTCGAGCAGGCGGTGAACCATTACATCGGGATAGCGCCTGATCGGAGAAGTAAAATGTGTGTAATATTCGAACGAAAGTCCGTAATGCCCGATGTTCCGGGTGGAATACACCGCTTTGGCCATGGTTCGGATGGCCAGAGTTTCGATTACGTTTTGTTCCTTCTTTCCACGGACATTGGTCATCAGCTGATTCATCGAACTGGTAATCTGTCCGGGTGACCCAAGCAACAATCCGTAGCCAAATTTATGGATGAAATGGTTGAAATTAACCAGCTTATCCGGATCGGGCTTGTCGTGTATGCGGTAAACAAATGTTCGCGGAGTTTTTTGATCTTCCGGATTACCAATAAATTCGGCGACCCGTTTGTTGGCCAGCAACATGAATTCTTCAACCAGCTGATTACTTTCCTTGGCTTCCTTGAAATAGACTGAAAGCGGTTTACCATGCTCGTCGAGATTGAATTTTACTTCGATCCGTTCGAATGCCAGTGAACCTTTTTTAAATCGTGTTTCGCGCAACTTCACAGAAAGTCGGTACAAATTCAGCACTTCATCTTTGAATTCGCCTTCGCCAGTCTCGATGATCGCCTGAGCATCTTCGTAAGCAAAACGCTTGTCCGAATGAATCACCGTTCGCCCAAACCATTGTTTCTGAATTTCGGAATGGTCATTCAGCTGAAAGATTGCCGAAAAACAAAGTTTATCTTCATTGGGGCGCAAGGAACAAACGCCATTCGACAGTTTTTCAGGAAGCATTGGAACCACACGGTCAACCAGGTAAACCGAAGTGGCCCGATCGTAGGCTTCTTCATCAAGCACACTGCCCGGTTTCACATAATGAGAAACATCGGCAATGTGCACGCCAACTTCCCAAAATCCATTATCCAGTTTCCGGATCGAAAGCGCATCGTCGAAATCTTTGGCATCATGCGGGTCGATTGTAATCGTGGTTACTCCGCGCATATCGCGGCGACGTGCAATTTCTTCTTCCGGAATCACTTCCGGAATTTTCTCGGCGGCTTTCAATACATTCTCCGGAAACCGCAAAGGCAAATCATATTCGGCGAGGATAGCATGCATTTCAGCATTGTTATCACCCACATCGCCCAGAACTTCAATGATTTCGCCAAACGGATTCTTCGCTTTTGCCGGCCATTCGATGATGCGGGCAATGGCTTTCTGCCCGTCTTTTGCACCTTTTAGTTTTTCATTCGGAATGAATAAGTCGAACCCGACTTTTCCGGAAGGAATAAAAAACGAGAAGTTTTGAGACTTCGAAATGGTGCCTACAAATGTAGATTTGGCCCGTTCCAGAATTTCAACAACCTCGCCTTCGGGTGGCTGGTTTTTGCGCATGGCATACAAACTCACCTTCACCTTATCGCCGTCCATGGCATGATTCAGGTTTTGGCTCGACACCAGAACCGGCTTTTCAACTTCTTCAGATACCACATAACCAAAACCCTCGCGTTTGATATCCACTTTCCCGGTGATCGTTCCGCCGCGTGATTTCAGCTTGTATTTACCCCGCTGAACACTTTCAAGATTCCCGTTTTCGGCAAGTTCTTCCAGAACAACAAAAACTAATTTGGTAATTTCCTGATCGTGAATATGAAGAAGTTCGGCTATTTGTTTGTAGTTGTAGGTTCGTTCCGGATGATCGTAAAACAGAGGCAGGATAGCATTTTTAAGCTTTGGCTTATTGAATGATTCAACCAGTTTGGCAATTTTATGCTTTTTCTTTTTGGCCATTTAGGAGTTATTAAATTTTAGTTGAAGGTAGAAAACATTTCCGGAATAGATTCATTTCATTTCTGATTTCACTTCAAGAATTGTACTTATTAAAATCAGGATTATTTATTCTCTATCTTCGTGTATAATTTCCTTAAAGTCCATTCCGCAGCTAAAGTCTGAACCGTAATGAAGAAGTTGATATTCTTGTTCTTAATTATTGCATACCAATATTCCCATGCTCAGGCACCTGATCCTGATTTCAACGACAAAATAGCATTTGGCGAAGGTCAGAGCCATCAGAAATCGGCATCTTTTACCGAATCGATAGGCTTTGCAAGCTATGATCTGGTGTATCAGCGACTAAACTTCAAAGTCGATCCGGCGGTGAATTACATTGCCGGTTCGGTATATTCATTAGTTAAATATCTTGAAAATACCGATACTCAGATTCAATTCGATCTGAGCGATTCACTCTCAGTCGATTCGGTCAAATGCAACGGTGTAAACACAACTTTTCAGCATTCGGCCGACAAAATCAATATTAACCTACTGATGCCGATGCCAAAAAACAGCATCAGCCCGGTGGAGGTTTTTTACCACGGAAGGCCTCCTGAAACAGGATTTGGATCATTTGTTGTAACCAGACATAACAACTCGCCAGCTCCAATTCTCTGGACTTTATCTGAACCCTACGGAGCGAAAGAATGGTGGCCGTGTAAGGAAAGTCTGGCTGACAAGATCGATTCCCTGGATGTTTTCATTACCTGTCCGGTTCAGTACAAAGCGGCCAGCAACGGGAAACTTATTAGCGACCAGGTTTCCGGAGAAACACGGACAGCGCACTGGAAGCACCGGCACCCGATTGCAACTTATCTGGTTGGTATTGCGGTTACCAACTATGAAACGTATTCCGACTTTCTGGATATACCTGATGGGAAGAAAATAGAAATCCTGAATTATATCTATCCGGAATACCTTGAAACGGCCAAAACCAAATCAGCCGAAGTCAAGAGCATCATGCAGTTTTACAACGAAAAGTTTATCATCTATCCGTTTGCCAATGAAAAATATGGCCATGCGCAATTTGGATGGGGAGGCGGAAT
The DNA here is from genome assembly GCA_903834475.1 of uncultured Prolixibacteraceae bacterium. Taxonomy (GTDB): domain Bacteria; phylum Bacteroidota; class Bacteroidia; order Bacteroidales; family Prolixibacteraceae; genus Aquipluma. The sequence continues at coordinate 12,440 of CAILJH010000056.1, forward strand.
GGAACATCAAACCATGAGTTTTATGACCACCCTCGATTATGAACTGGTGGCGCACGAAATGGCCCATCAGTGGTTCGGCGATTACGTCACTCTGGCCAGCTGGCACGACATCTGGCTCAACGAAGGTTTCGCAACCTATCTGACCGGATTGGTTTTCGAGAATCTTCAGAATGGATATTACTGGCCCATCTGGAAAAATAATCAGGTCACAAAAATCACCTCCTCACCCGGAGGTTCGGTTTATGTGGCCGATACAACCGATGTGGGCAGGATTTTCAGTAGCCGGTTGACCTATTCGAAAGGAGCCTATTTGCTGCACATGTTGCGTTGGGAAATGGGCGATAAGCAATTTTTTCAGGGACTGAACGATTATTTGGCTGATCCGGCAATTGCAAGCAAATTTGCAAGTCAGGCAGACTTTGTGGGTCACATGGAAGCTGCTGCAGACACCAGCTTTACTGAGTTTTTCAAGGACTGGTATTATGGCGAAGGCTATCCGACTTATCGTTTAGTCTATTTTACTGACTATACTGACATGGGAAAACAAAAACTCCGGATAAGTCAAACCTCATCAAATTCTTCGGTTAACTTTTTCGAAATGCATGTTCCGGTCAGGATATGGAAGAACGGAAAATCCACTGATTTGCGTTTGTACAATACCCGGCAGAATCAGGAATTTACAATTTCAGACCAGCCATTTGATAAAATTGAATTCGATCCGGATAAATGGCTGATTGCCAAGGCCGATCTGATAAGCCAGGTTTCAACCCGTTCAGAAAGGAAAGAAATTCAAATTATTCCTGACTATTCCACCCAAAAGATTCGCGTGATTCTGCCTGAGTTTAGCGGAAAGGAAACCCTCCGGATTTTTGATGTGGACGGGAAAATACTTAGGAACATTCAATTGCCTGATCAGGATTCACAGGTGGAAATGCGATTTCTTGCCAAAGGAATCTATCTGGTTGAGGTCAATACCAAAAGCCAAATACAATCCGAAAAAATTATCATCGCTAACTAACAGATTAATAGCTGCCTTGTCTTGGACTTGAATTTTCACTAAATTGTAAAACTTAAACCTAACCCAAAACGACCAAATCATGACAAACCAAAAAACAGGAAAAAGGAAAAGGATGATCAGCATTATTTTTACCTTTTCCTTATTTCTTCTTCCTTATTTACCGGCCATTTCGCAGCCAAAAACCGAGATCTTTTTACCTGTCAGAGGATTCTGTATTGGTGCTCCAAACGCTTCAGGAACCGATGCTTTTGTCAAATTCATAGCCGAAGAACTTGCACCGAGAAAAGTCAATACATTGATTCTGCGGGTAGATTACAATTATAAGTTCGAAAGCCATCCTGAACTGCGCGATTCGTCAGCACTTTCGAAAGCCGATGTAAAAAAACTGGTGGATGTTTGCCGTAAAAACCGAATCCGGATCATCCCGCAGATTAACCTTCTCGGGCATCAGTCGTGGTCAACAAAAGTTACCAACCTGTTAAAAGTATATCCGCAATTCGATGAAACGCCGGGGGTGAAAATGCCGAAAAAGTACGTGTGGCCCAATGATGACGGCTTATATTGCAAAAGTTATTGTCCGCTTCATCCGGAAGTACATCAGATTGTTTTCGATGTGGTAGATGAGATTTGTGACGCATTCGAAACCGATGCTTTCCATGCCGGAATGGACGAGGTGTTTTATATCGGTGATGACAAATGTCCGCGTTGCTCGGGCCGCGATAAAGCTGAGCTCTTTGCCGGTGAAGTAAACCAGATCCGCAATCATCTGGCATTGAAAAACCGCCAGCTTTGGATTTGGGGTGACCGGCTGATCGACGGTAAAACAACCGGAATGGGCGAATGGGAAGCCAGCATGAACAATACCTATCGTGCCATCGACCTGATAGCCAAAGATGTGATGATTTGTGACTGGCATTATGAACGTCCAGACCAAACTGCCGTTTATTTTGCGACCAAAGGTCTGAGCGTGGTAACCTGTCCCTGGAGAAATCCGGAAACTGCAATCCGGCAGACTCAGGATATGTTTCGGTATCGGGCTTCAGTAACTCCTGAAATGAAGGACCGTTTTCAGGGAATGGTACAAACCATCTGGACCGGGGCCGGCCAGTTTATGGATGAATTTTACGGACGAAAAACCGATGCCAAAGAAGGAGGCAGCTCTCAGGTAAAAACCTTTAAAGCATTATTCAGCGCCATTGAAGAGCAAAGCAAATAGTGTTGAAGGTGAGCCTGAAGATTTAGGGGAAATTGATAAGTCCAGATCTCAAATACTGAAGGCTGAATGGCTGTAATATTTCATTGACTTCCAGCTGATTATTGCATTTTATTTCGTAACTTTCATTGTCGTCAAAACCAAAGGCAATGAAAACAAACTGGCGTCAATTAAATCGACGGAATGTTCATCTGTTCCTCGCAGTTGCAGGTACATCCGGAATAGCTGGGCTGTTTCTTCCGTTTAGCTGGAACACTTCACCAATAAAGGCGGTGCTCGATGAGAATGTATTTCAATTAGCCGCCCCTGCCTTCCTTTCCCTTTTCATAACTGCTGCCACCATACGTTGGATCATCTCAGGGGCATTTTCAAAAGCCGAGAAGGCTATCGCGTACCTTGTTGGTTTGGCGGCTGCTGTAGTGACACTCACGATCTATTTAGAGGACGGTTGGTGGTCATACGATTTTCAAGGATGGTCCGCCTTTGCAATTCCAATAGTGGTGATGATTGCGGGTAGCTATATTATGCTCATAAACTCGAAGATGCAGTTTTCAAAAAAAACCAATCCCCTGATTGCCATGCAGGTTCCATATCTTGCAAACTGCTTAATGTGTCTTGTCATGTTCCTGCCTAATAGTGGTGATTGGCTTTCCGGAGATTGGCAGGTCGGAGCTTATTTCTGCCTGGTCAATTCTATTGTCTATATGGTTCAGATTGCTCTTTTCCTGACGCAAAAGAACGAAATTGCAGAACAGTCCACAGCCTCAGTTCTTTAATCTGCTTCAGTTGTGTGCATAATGAGGTGACCATAAATTGTTATGCTGAACATCGGATTTCTGCAATTTGTCTTACCTTCGACTGCATTTCCTCAGTATAGAGTCTCATTTCTTTTTAAATGGCGCAACCTTTCATATGCTTAACACGTCTTGAAAGTACTAATGTTCAAAAAACTACAACTATGAGAAAATATTTACTTTTTGTGCTGATGTTATCGGGATTGATTTCAGGCGCTCAAACAACAGGTTCTGTTGGCAATTGCAAAGCTCAGTTTAAATATCGGGTGAATGATATGATCATGTCGCCTGTTGCTGCCACGGCCATCAATTTTGACGATCGTTCGGAAGGCAACGTAACTGCCTGGTTCTGGGATTTTGGCGATGGAAATAAAAGTCAGGAACAAAACCCCATGAATATTTTTATCCATCCGGTTCCAAGTCCAACCACCAAATTCAGCCCTTACCGGACAGTCGTCCTTACTGTATTAACTTCTGACGATTGTAAAAGTTCGTATTCCGAAATGATCAACATCATGGATGGAACGACCTACCCGGTTCTTTCGTGCAAGGCGGAATTCAAATATTACCAGGCTGACTATGATTCATTGGTTGGCAAAGCTTCCTTTCAAATGACGAACCTATCAGTAGGCGACTCGCTGAGTTATTTCTGGAAATTCGAAAATGGGGAAACAAGCACAGAAAAGGACCCAATCGTTAAATTCGACATCAAGCCTGCAGAACATCAGGCAAGCCTGACGGTCACCGGAAAGAATAATTGTACCGATACTTTCTACGAAATAATCAAATTCACCGATCCAAATACTCCTATACTTGATCCGTTAGCTTGTAATACAGCATTCGGTTATTCTGTAAATTACACGATCCAAACATTTGCACCGGCACTTGTTTTAGATTTCTATTCAAAAGCAAGTCCTGAAGCAACCGAATGGAAATGGGATTTTGGCGATGGAGAAACCAGTACCGAGCAGAACCCGACACATATTTTTAATTTCCCCATTGGAAATGAAACGAATCCCGGTAATGCTAATCCTTTTAGGAAAATAAGCCTGACTGTAAAAACGGCAAGAGCTTGCGAGGCAAGTTATTTAGAGTACATTAACCTATACATGAATACCACTCCGGTTGATCCTCCGCTCGCGTGTTCTGCCCGTTACAAGTATTACAAGACTTCTTTGGATTCAATAGCAGGTAAGGTTTCCTTCCAGTTCAACAACTATTCCGAAGGAGATTCTTTGATCTATTCCTGGTTTTTCGATAATGGTAAAACAAGCACCGAAAAGGAACCAGTTGAAACATTTGATATCAAGCAACTGCCATTGAAGGTCAGCCTGACTGTTCAGGGGAAGAACAACTGCTCTGACATTTTCACGGATCTTGTTACTTTGGATATTCCAATCATCTATCCGCCGATTGAGATAGATAGTGCAAAATGCTTTACCGCTTTTGGTTATAAGGTTAATTACGACATAAAACCTTTTGTTCCTGCACTGGTTCTCGATTTCTATGCAAAATCATCCCCGGATGCCATCGCTTGGAACTGGGATTTTGGCGACGGATCAACCAGTACGGATCAAAATCCATGGCATATGTTCAACCTTCCCTTGGTCAAGGACAGCATACTGACGGATCCAAATCCTTACCGGAAAGTCTGTTTGACTGTAACAACAGTAAAAGGCTGCATGTCAACCTGGTGCGAAACCATCGATATTTACATGAACACAACTCCTCCTGATCCTTCAACGCAGTGCCATGCCTGGTTCAAAGCCTATCGGCCAACCGACATGGTCAGTATTCCTGAAGTCATTCCATATCAGTTTATTGATGGTTCAGAAGGAAATGTAATCAGCTGGCTCTGGCAGTTTGAAGACGGGACAACAAGCACTGAAGCTGCACCGTTGATTAACTTCGATTTCATGAAAACAACTCAGAAAGTGAGTCTGACCATTCATACTGCCGACAGTTGCTCAAGTACATGGACTGATGTCATCTATATTTCGAATCAGGTTGACTCAGGCTATGTTTCAACACCGGTTAATTACTATACTATGAAGGTTACCGGTAGTTTTCCGGTTCAGATGTCATCATGTGCCGGAACAGCACATGCACAGGTCTTTCTGAATGATTCTATGGTTACTGCCGATAATTACACCTGGTCAACCAGTGAACAAGGTCAGGATGTGAAAGGACTTTGTCCGACACAAACCTATAGTATAAAAGCAATTACTACTGACGGAACTTATGTCTCGAGCACCTTTGTCTTTAACTCCGATGGAACTGTTTCCGAAATTCCGACCTACTGGTATATTACCGGAGAGCGTAATAACTGGCAAATTCAATATGATCTGAATAAAAACAAAAACTTCACCATCGAATGGAGACTTTGCGACGGAACAATCGTTCAAAGCGACAGTATTCCGCTGGGTGCAATCAATTGCGGAAACGGGGAACCAAATATGATCATGAAAGATGCTGCCGGAAACGTAGTTTATACCGAAAATATTACGCTTAAAACACTGACAACCGGGATAAAACCTGTCCGGCAATTAAACTCTTCGGTTAAACTCTTCCCAAACCCGGTAAACGATGTTCTGAATATTAAATACTCCGGAACCCTCCTGAATGAAATGCAGATTGAAATCTGTGACGTTTCCGGGAAGAGCGTTTCGATCCAAAAAATACCTGAAGTAGAATCCGGACAACAGATCGGTCTGAATGTCAATTCACTCCACAAAGGAATCTACTTATGCAAAATGACTTCAGGACCGAATCTTATCGGACTCGAGAAATTCATTAAATGATTTTGAAACTCCGGAAATAGAAAATGTCCGTATGATTGGTTTTCATACGGACATTTTTATTTTCAAACACAAGTTATTTTCAGGATTTCTATTTTTTGAAATCTACCTTAAAAGTAATCACTTGCCACTCCGGAAATTTGGCTGGTTTATTAATTACAAGTGCATCGCCTTCCTGTTTCCAGCTGAGCTTTTCATCGCTGCCGAGCATTTTCACCGAAGCAATCGACTTGCTGTTTAATTTCGTGTTTTTGCCCAGCGAAGCAATTTTAATTTCTCCGGAAGGTTTGCTCATGAAGAAAGCATAAACCGTTTCTCCTTTAGTCGTAAAACGTACATCGGTTGATTCGTATGGACGCACATCTTTTACTCCGCCAAATTGTCCTTTTACCTGCTTTTTCATGGACGGACCTTCTCCATAGACTTTCCATGGACGGGTTCCGTAAATGGCTTCGCCGTTCACCGGTGTCCATTGTGCGATTTCATCCAGAATCTTCATCACATCCGGTTCCAAATCTCCTTCCGGAGTCTGGACCACATTCAGAAGTAAATTGCCGTTTTTACTGACAATGTCAACCAGCATCTGGATCACTTCGGTTCCAGTCATATATTTCTGCCCGGTGCGGTAATACCAGTCACCAATTGACGTGTCGGTTTGCCATGGGAAGGGGCTGATTGAATCCAATGCACCACGCTCCACATCCTGTACCCACATTCCATTTGACGGCTGTTTGCAGGTATAAACGGCTTCGAGTGTGCCTCCATTTTTAGTCCTATCCGAATTGTACAGATGTGAGATCATCGTCCGTCCAACATCGCCGAAAGGCATTCCACTGTCAGAATATAACAAATCGGGATGGTACATATCGATCAGTTCGGTGATCATTGAAAGCCATTCCTTCTGGTTTTCAGTATCTTTGGTCAGCCATCCGGTATCGTCGACAGCTGCTTTTTTGTGATACAAATCGGCATATTGTTCATCGTTACCATCGTAGGGAACTCCAGCCATCGGTCCGGTTTTGTCAGCACCGCGGGCAGCCTGAAACCAGGTATAGCTGGCGCCCAAATGTTCAGAAACACCAAAACGCAAACCTTCCTTTTTGGCCGCCTTTTGCCAAAGACCAACCACATCTTTTTTTGGCCCCATATTTACCGCATTCCAACGGTGAAGTTTGGAGTTCCAAAGAAAGAAGTCGTCATGGTGAGTTCCCATACTGACAAAGTATTTGGCACCGACCTTCTTGTACAAAGTCATCAGTTTCTCCGGATCCCAGCGTTCTGCTTTCCAGAGCGGAATAATGTCTTTGTAACCGAATTTCGAAGGATGACCGTAATGTGCTACATGGTAGGTATAATCTTCATCGGGTTTATCGCTGAAGGCATTTTTACTCCAATCCCAGGCCTGGTTCTGATACATTTTCTTGGCGTACCAGTCGCCCTGACGTGGAACAGCCTGAGGTCCCCAATGCGCCCAGATTCCGAACTTGGCGTCGCGAAACCATTCCGGATATTTGTACTCTTTGAACGACTCGTCGGTCGGCTTGAAAGGACCGGTTTCATTGGCTTTCGGTTGTGCTACTGCGGAAAACATGAAGCCTGCTGCAAGGATCATCATTCCGATTTTCAGAAAAATTCTGTTTTTCATGGTTTCTAAATTTAATTACGTGGTTTTATTTGAATTTGAGTTTCCTTCGTACTTTTTCAGTTGTATATGTTCGTTAATTTCCGATAATCACAGGTCTTTCGGCCTCCCAGCCGATTTTTACATTTGAAATAAACCAGGTTTTCCCTTTGTCGTTGTTTCCCTGAAAAAACAGATAATCGTCGCCCTCAGGGTTGGGAAAAATATGCGGATGCCCAGATTCGCTTGAATTCCATTCTCCGGGTTTCCCATTGGGCAAAAAAGGCTGATCCGAAAGCCGGGTCCAATGGCTGCCATCGGTACTTTTTGCTACTCCGATTTGCTGCGGTGCATTGTTGTAGCCCCCGGCATAGAATAGGTAAAGTTCGCCGTTCTTATTAATCACCGAAGCCGCTTCGATGCAATCACGTTCCCACGGTAATTCCGGTTTCAGCATGGGGCCATCCGATGAGAGATTTGTCCAATCCCCACGATCGAAGCTTGTATTTCCAGGAGCAATGGCAACGCCCTGCATCTGAATTTTAAATTCAGGGTCGCGTGTGGCATAATACAGGAAGTATTTTCCTTTGAACTGAATCACCTCTGCATCGATCGCCCGCCCACAATTCCAATTCCCGTCAGGATGAAAAATGGGATTGGTTTTGTTTCGGATAAAATGAATCCCGTCGCTTGACCAGGCGTGGCAAATCGCATCATTGGCCCCATTGCCATAGGTTTGGTAAAACAGATTTACCTTTCCCTCGATCACCAGTGCGCAGGGAGCCGCAAAGCCTTTGGATTCGTATTCGGCTTCGGGATCGGTATTCACTTCCCCAATCCGCTTCCAGTTCCGGAGGTTGTGGCTTTCGGCAATTCCTACTCCCCAGCCATGTGCGGTTCCATTCTTTTCGGTATAGCCCGGAACAGAATAATACATCAGGTAACGGCCCTCAAAACTGATCACATGAGGATCTTTTGCAAAAGGACGCCCCAAACGGGTGGTATCTCCAAACATCATGATTGGTTTTTGTGCCTGAATCAATTCAGGAAGGGAAAGCAAAAGAATGATCATGACTAAAATTCGGATGTTCATCATACTTTTTTTCAATCTCTCCATTTGCCAATTCGGTTCGGTTTACAAGATATTATTTGTACAAAATTGCATTCCAAGGTTATCTCTCTTAAGTTTCTTACTGGTTAACATTTAGATTCACCGGACCGATCAGTCCCGACCGGATGGAGCCCCGGTACCGGGTCGGAACGGTAGTGTAATTGTTGGCCAAGGTATTGTAGATTAATACTTCCAGCTTATTTTCGCCTGCGTTTACTAATTTTGTAATATCGAATTTCCAGGGTGGTGCGAGTTTGATTCCGGCGCTTTTCTCATTGATAAAAACTTCGGCCGACGATACCAAATCGCCCAGGTCCAGTTCCAATTTGTTTGTCAGATCTTCCGGTTTCAACGAGATAGTTTTCCGGTACCAGGCACCACCCGAGTAGGCTTTCAATCCGTCAATTTCAGACCAATCGCTCAATGAAATTGTTCCTTTTCCGCAGCTTTGGTGGATGAATTCCGGAAGGGCGGCTGCCCCGCGGTAACCAGGCTGAAAGTCAATTTTCAAAACTACCTGCGATGTGCCAGCTTTCTGTGTTTTCAGATTAACGGTGTAGCTGGTCAAACCATCGGCCTGCTTTGATCCGGCAAATGTTTCCTGCTGAATTCCATCGGTCCAAATGGCAACTTGCCCGTAGGCTGAAAAACTGACTGTTTGAAGTCCGGGAGCCGATGTAAAGCCAAAGATTCCCGATGAATTTTGTTGACCGGAATAGTCGAATGGCAACATACCGAAATCATGATACCAGCTCATGCAAAGCTGCTGTTTTTGCGGACGTGGTGCATCTTTCCGGCGGAAAACCAGGTATGTTTCGCAGGCATGGTTGTAAACGACCAGAATTGGATTCTCACCTTTTTTCAGGCGAACAGAAGAAGCTGAACCATCCATTTTTGCGCCATTGGCGAAAAGTATAGCTGGTTTTTCGGTTCCGGTCAACAGCTCGAAATCTCCATCCTCCGGAGCAATCACATTCGAATAGAGCAGGTAAAAATTTCCGGCAGTCTCCGGTTTCCGGAATTTCGAATGTTTCTCTTCGGCAATCGCTCCCAGACGGATGAAATTGTCGTACATGTTACCTTTCAGTCCGTGGTAACCCTGGTGACCGTAATCGCCTTCCACGCCGCTTTGCCACGAAAATCCGTATTCCTCCCAGCGATGGGGTTTTCCTGAAATCCAAGCTTCAGCCCCCGGTTTTTCGGGCGTCATTTTCAGGATTTCTTCTTCAGAAGGTAAAACCGGCAAAGCGCCCAGCTTCAGGAATTGATTCCCGTAGGCGCAGGTCAACGTCTTCCAACTGACATCGAAGGTGAATTTTTCTCCATGATAATCCTTATTTTCTTTAAAATGCATTTGCCGAACCTGTGCGCCCATCAATTCGTTGGAAGCCGGAAGCTGGAAATCGCCCCAGCGGTTGTCGAGCGAAGGTTTCAGTTCAAATTCCCATTCATTTCCGAGCGGTATTTGCCGGAGGATTTTAGTGGGTTCCAGAACTTCTTTGTTAGCTGCCGGTTCCGAATTAAATACTACCAGCTGGATTTCTTTTTCGGTGAGTGGCAGGCTCAGCTCGGTTCCTTCCGGAGTCGTTTGGACGAATTTCTCCAGCGAAGTGGTTTTTCCGGTCCACGGATTCCAAAGTTCCACGCTGCCTTTTGCCCTGAAGAAACATTGGCTTCCGACAGCCAGATTATACAAGGCAAAAACCTCGCATTTCCCAATAGTGCGGTGCATCACGTAGGGCCGCTGTTTGATTTCGGACAAAATCCTGAAATTGGGTTCGTATTTTCCTGAAAGACCTGTCACTACCGACTTTGCATCGGTCACCTGGATTAAATTCGGTCGTTTGGAATAAATATTATTGGTCAGTTTGAGCAGTTCCGGATCGTTGGACCCATTCTTCTCAGTCGCTTCCGGACGCTCGCCAATATTGACGACGATTCCTCCGCCGTTCACAAATTCCTGAATTTTCTGAAGCGAAGCAAAACGAATGGCTTTCATCGAAGGAATGATCAGCACTTTGTATTTTTCTCCGGATACCTGAATTTCCTTGGCGGCAACTTTGGAGCGGCTGAGCGATTCAAAATCAATGAAATCGAAGTCGATGCCCTGATCGTACAATTTTTCGCCCGCTTCGAATGCCGTGTTCACCGAACGATTCCCGTCCATTCCGGCAACGACAGGTTCAACCGGATACAAAATGGCCACGTCGCATTGGTGAACGCCCTGCGACATCAGGTAAGACATGCGCTGGATGCAATTCATCAGCGGATCGATTTGCTGCCAGTACGGCATTCGGAAATGGTTGTCGGGCGGCGCCCATTCCCACCAGCCACCCTGCGTGGAATAATACAAACCATGAAAAGACAGGAGGTTGTACCCCGCTACAAAATTGGCAAAAATGGCATCGGTCACATCCGAAGAACTCGTTCCCCAGCCGCTTCCGTAAAAACCTTCGAGCCAGACGCGCGGCCGTTGGTACAAATGCGAAATCGACGAAGCCACCTTGGCTTTAATAATGTCTTTTGCCAGGTTGGGTTGATCGGAACCCGGTCCCTGATTCCAGCGCTGGGTGCGGAAGTAATCTCCAAATTCGGCTACCTCACGGCCACGACCACCATGATCACAGCCAAAAATCATTCCTCGCTCCTGATGCCAGTCGAACACAGGGTTAAAGAAATTTTCTTCGCTGAGGCTCACAAGCACGTCGTTGAAATCGAGCCTGATTTTGGGGGCAATGTTGCCAATCGGGTAAAACAAGGCATCGAGGTACGGAACAACATCATACCCTTTTCGCTTTTTAAATTCCGGGGCAAAAGTGCTGTTCCAAAGATTTCCACCTACCCTGAAATTCAGTTCATCCGAAAAAAAGAAGTCAAGCTTTCCAGAGTTTTTGCCCAATGCCTGTTCAAATTTTCCGAAAAAATGTTTGTTGTATGCCTTGCCACTGTTGGGATTCATGGGATCGTACGAAGGAACCAATCGCTCCGGATACACACCAACCAGTTTCCATTTTTCGGTACCAAAATCATATTTCAGGTTTCCATTTGCAATTTCAGGCAGCAAATTCTTCCGGCTTTTAGGAATTACCGAACTGTCGGCATTCATCTGGAAGGCAGTTAAGCAGAGCAGGTTATCAGTCAATTTCAGGTTGACATTTCCGGAGATCGTTTTATCCCATTTCCGGAGTACCGAACCATTCAGTTCGTCCCGAGAATACTCGGGATCACGAATGGCTTCGTCCATCGAAAAACCCTGGCCGATCCCCAGCGTGTAATCGCTCAGACTCACCGTCATTCCCCGCTTTTGGGCCTCGGCGCTGAACCATTTGAACAAATCCCACCAGGCATCGGTAAACAAAGCCGGTTTACTCGGATTCGACAAGCCATAAGAAATGCCGCCCTGATCCAAATGGCTGTAATTGATCTGCAAGCTTGAAATTCCTTTGTTTTGTAATTGGTTCAATTGCCATTCGAGACGCTCGCGGGTCAGCGTATCACCCTGCCACCAATAGAATGGCACTTCGCCATAACCTTTGGGTGGATGGATAAACCCCGGCAAAACATCCAGCGATGCGCTTCGGTCGGGATAGCCCGCCGGCAAGGAGGTTTGCGCGAAAGTTTGTATTGTAATCAGCACAACAAGAAGCAAATTCCAGCTTATCTTTTTAATGGCTTTTAGCATATCAGAACTTTTCGATAGTGAACTTATATTTTCCTGAAAGTTGCATTTTTCGGGCATTGAGCGACAATCGGAAGATTTCTTTTCCCCAGACATCCGACAGGCGTTTATCGGTTAAAGCAACTGTTTCAACTGAAGGCTCAAATTGCACTGCATCATAACTCATTTTCATTTTCACACCATCTTTTTCAAAGCTGACCGTTCCGGGAACGGAAATATCGGGTTTGCCCCAGCATAGAAAATTGAGCTGATTGGGTTTCAGGCTTTGTTTCAGTTTGAATTCATCCTGAATGATTAAACCACCTTTGGGCTCCAGTCTGTAGGTTCTTTGCCATTTTTCAACTGCCGCTTCAACTGGGTAAGCACCTGCCAAATCAAGCGAAAAAGTGGATTTTGCCTGATCGAATTTCACGTTTCGGGAGCGGAATTGCGGGCCCGGCGATTCAGGCACGCCGTTGATCATCGGCAGGTTGTGGTAATTGCTTTGCATGGTCCAGATCGAATAGCGCTCGTCGCTGAAAGTCTGCCGGGTATACGTTCCCACGCCGGCATCAATAATCACGGGCATTTGATCGGCATACAACATGAACGAACCCATGTCGTTGTGGTTATGGCTTTCGGCATTGTATCCGCCTTTGGCTGCCAGAAAAAGTCCGGTTTGATTTCGCATGTAGCAAAATTCAGTTTCGGGATACCAGGTTGAAGCTGCTTCAGAAGTGGCTGCTTTTGTCGCAGCCAGTTCTGGCCGTGAGCCTAAATTTTCGAGTGTCCGGTACAGATCACGACCTGCGTTGTAGTCGGCTTCCTTATTTTGCTTTTCAAGATAAGCTGCGAACTGCTGCATTTCTGGGCTTCCGACTGCTTTCCCATACCTGAAAATCAGACCGGGCTCACCGCCTCCTTTGGCCGAAGCATCGGCAAAATTAACTACCCAATCCTTGCCAATATACGAACGTGCAATGTATTCGCCCATGTTTCGTATAATTGGCTGATCGAAAACCGTAATTTTACCTCCTGTTGCCTGACTCAGCAATTGCAGGTAGTCGAACATTTTACCTGCTGCATGTCCCCAATACGAAGGACCTTCTTCGCAGGCGCCGTCGTTGTGATTGTAATTGATGAAGCTATCGACCGATTCCATCGTCCGGTGAACGGCCGCGGCCAGTTTTTCCGGATCGTTTTCAAGAAGGAGAAAACAAGTCAGTGCATTGAAATTGCACCATGGATTCCAATTATTAACCATGGTTCCCGGTTTGGCCTGAAAGGCCATCCACCAGAAATTGCTGCGGTTCATGTATGGATCCAAAATACGGTCCTGAAGATTTTTCCGCAGTCGTTCGGTAACCAATGGCTGAACCTTGTCGAGTTCATCTTTCAGGAAGAAATAGGTCCACGACAGAAAAGATCCAAGGTCGCCGGCCATTAAATCAATGATGTTTTCTTTGTACGATGGCAGTGAGGTGTTTTCCGCCTGCGTTCCGCGGACATGAGCCGATAGTGCCCAGCTGGTCATTTCGCAACTTTGCCATATGCCATTCGCAATCTGATCCATAAAGCGACCTTTCCCCTCGGCCAGTTCGGCCAGCACCAGGTTACTCAAAGCGGTATTATTGGCATTGAGCGGATTTTGCATGATGTCGCGGTTGCCACTGCGTTCGAATTCCAGGTAGTCGCTTGCTTTTACTACTTTCCATTCGTAATTCAGAGCAGCTTCGCCCTTGCGAATGATTTCTTCTTTCACTCCGGAAGTCAAATCATCCCAGGCTTTTCGGTCCTTGTATTTCGGATAGCTGACCCATTTCTGATTCAGTATCAGACTTGTTTTAACGGTGGCCAAATCGGCTTTTTTCAGAAGCAGATCGCGCTTTTCAAAACCGAAAAGCAGCATTGATAGGCAATTCAGAAGAACAATTAAAGGCACTGTTTTTTTCATCTTCGAGATTTTATCGATCAATTATTATCATTTTCATGTTCCTTATTTCTTGATAAATCTGAAAGTCTGATCGCTTCCTTCCTGATCCGGATCAGGTATAAGCCTGAATTCAGACCTGAAATGTCGATTGTCGGAGTTTCAGAATTTGTTTTGGAGATTAGTGGCTGGCCAAGCATATTGAAAATCCGGACATCAGTTACTCCTTCAATGGTAGAAAGATGAAGGTATTTGGAAGCAGGATTTTCCCAATCGTGAATCTTCACCTGAGCTATCAGTAAAAGGGGAAAAAGAAAAACCAGAAAGGCAAGCAGAAAATTTGCTGATATGAGCTTATATCGATGATTCATTCGATTGTATATGATATTTGGCAAAAATATTTTAGATAACCCGATTGTTTAATATTCAAGGTTTTCAGAAGTAAATATCGCAATAAAATGTACTCGAAATTGTCTCCACGATATAGCCACACAGCGCAAAGTTTTACGCAAACCTTTGTGGAGGTAAACATCATCTACTGCTTATGCAAACCCACCTAAATAAAGCTTCTTTTCGAAATACATTCTCATTAAAACACCGATTTTATTGTTTGCCTTGTTTTACAATCCGGTAAACCTCTTTGTTTTTTTGATTTCCAGAGTTAATTTCAAGAAAATACAGACCATTATTCAGTTTTTGCCCTGCGTTTACAGTATTTGTTCCTTTGCCTGACTCCACTATATTTCCAATAATAGAAATGAACCGGTAAATAAAGCTTTCGTTGGTTTTGCTGATGGTTAGCTGTTCGCAGAACGGATTGGGATAAACAGAAGTTAAATTCGATGAATTATCAGGAACAGCACCGATAGCAGTTGAGGAGATCAGATCACCGTAAATCAAACCGAGACCTGCATTACTGGCGAATACCCGGCCATAAACATTCATGTCTCCTTTCACAAAGCCTCCGTTGGCCAATCCTCCAAACTGATGCTTATCATCATTTATCCTGACCCATGTGGCAGCTGAATCATCCGAACGGTAAATTCCAAAGGGTGCACTTGCGCTTGTTTTGCCCCAGATGTATATAGCAGGATATGATTTACCGGGAGCCGCTTTCCCGAATTCGACCGCGCTACAATTAGTAACAGCTGTTATTTTGGAATAGCTTGTTCCTTTACCGGTAATCCGGTACAATCCGCTGTTATCAGCCGAAATCCATACATCACCTTCCACACCTGAAACTGGTCGTGGCCATTTGCCGAATGAACTTGCACCGGTGATTTTCAGGGTATTGCTTAAATCAAATCCGCTTCCATTCCATTTGTATGTCAAAAAAGAAGTTCCGGTACTGATGTAGAAGATCGTTTTGTCAACTTTATCCGCAGCAACCCGAAACATGGATGTAATTCCGGGAAATTTGTTCCAGGTCTGCCCTTTGTCGGTGGAATAATACACCGCCGAACCGACACTCCAGGCGATGATGCTTCCATCGGCATTCACTGCCGGATAACCCTGTTCTGCTTTGGTCAGACCAGTATTTGCTGAAGGAATCAGCTTCCAGGATTTACCATCATCAAGCGAATAAAGCAGTGCTCCTTTAATTCCACTGACGGTTATCTCACTTCCTGAACGTACAATGCATTTGGCTGTTCCGGCATAGTCGAGGGCTGTACTTGTTCCTCCGGAAGGGTTGTGCTGATTTCCGTATTTCGAAATATCCGAATATGATGCACCGCAGTAATCACCCATCACGGTCATGGTCGGGCCGCCCGGAATGGTGATCACATCCATCACAACAGTTTCTTCCAGACCGTTGACAGCCATTCGCCAGTTCGAAACTGGTGCGCTGAAATTGGAACTGCTGTAAATTCCATTTCCTGAAATCACGAAAATGCGATCAGGATTGAACGGATCAACTTCAAGATCTCCTGACCAGTGCATCTGTGAATTGGTTTTCAGCCAGGTTACATCGGGTTCGCTGTATTTTGCCAGATTATTTCCAAGTAATCTTTTACTCCAGGTGATTCCACCATCTTTGCTCTTGTAGATATCGTCGCCATAGGGTGTAACTCCGGGAATCCAGTTTTGACTTTGCCAAATTCCAAAGGTTGATACCACTATATTTTGAGGATTCAACTGGTCTATTGAAATACCTCCGAAAGATTGATTGGCAGGAGAAATATCTTTCCATGACTTATCCTGAATATTATATTTCCAGACTGCACCTTGTCCTTTTGGGGTCCCCGGTCCCTCGCCGTCAGCATAGGTTACATATAGAAAATCTCCGTTCAGCAGGCAATGTTGGGGCATGTATGTTGTTGGATTTCCTGAAATCGGATTCCAGGTTTGGCCTGCATCGTTGCTGACATATATATTGTCGGCTCCCGAGCGCGAAACGGCCGCATAAATCGTTTGAGTAGGATTTCCTTTGGTCGCTGAAGCTGCATCAAATTCAACTACACAGGTTCCATTTCCGTTGGTGGTTGTTGTTACCGGAAAACCTATAACTTTTGCCCAGCTTAATCCGCTATCAGTACTTTTAAAAAGACCTTTGTCACGCGTGCCGCAAAACAAAATACTTCCTTTGTTGGGATCTACTGCCAGTCGTTCTCCATTGGCACGACCAGAATTGTTGCCGTTTGCTCTGAATTTTGAACTGACATCGACAGTTTTAAAGGTTTCACCATAATCACTTGAAATCATGATTGCTGTGAGGCCATTATTGAAGTATCCTTGTCCGGCGTACAGGTATAGTTTGTTCGGCTCCATTGGATCGATTGCCAGACTTTCGACGCAAAGCAAGCCGGTTTGCGCCGGGCTCACTGCATAAGAAATCGATTTCCAGCTTTGGGTTTCTTCTACCCAACGGTAAGCACCACCCACATCGGTACGGGCATAAATCAGGTTTTTTTCTGTCGGGCAGGTGATTACTCCGGTTACGAAACCTCCTCCGCCAAATCTGACGCTGTTCCATTGATAGTTTTCCGGATTTTGGGCTTTCATCAGCGTTGGAAATATGACAATGCTGAAAAGCATCGCAGAAATCGATTTAATTAAACGGTTCATTGATTTGGTTTTTATAATTTAATGTGATTTTAAATTTATTTCGTTAAAAATCTGAAGGTTTTCTCTTCTTTCCTTTGCCGGATCCGGATCAGGTATATTCCTGAATTTAAGCCGGAAACGTCGATAGACCCAGTTTCCGGATTTGTTTTGGAAATCAATGACTGGCCAAGCATATTGAAAATCCAAAGATCAGTTGCTCCTTCAATGACAGAAAGATGAAGGAATTTGGAAGCCGGATTTTCCCAGTCGTTAATCTTCACCTGAGCTTTCAGTAACGGGGGAAAAAGAAAAACCAGAAAGGCAAGCAGAAAATTTGCTGATATGATCTTATATCGATGATTCATTAGATTGTATATGATATTTGGCAAAAATATTTTAGATACCCCGATTGCTTAATATTCAAGGTTTTCAGAAGTAAATATCGCAATAAAATGTACTCAAAATTTGTCTCCACAATATAGCCACACAGCGCAAAGGTTTGCGCCATTGAAAAGTGTTGAGGAACATCTTTAATTTGGACCATGAGGGATGTTCTATACTCAAATTATTCAAAAGAGCAGAATGGATTAACGTAGTACTGAATCCAACTGTGATGTGATTTTTTATAGTTTTATTAAAATCGGGGATTGTTTTTTAGAACAAATCATATTTAGCAGAAATTAATATTAACCGTCGATTTGCCATCAATCTGGACTTGCTAAATGACATAATTCTGCTTTACAAATCAGCAATTTACACAAAAAATGTTACTCAACACATTTTGCAAAGCGCAAAGCTTTGTGCAAAGCTTTGCGCTTTTTACAGGATTTAAACGTCTTGTGAGCGGCGATTTTTAATCTATCCTTTGCAACGAATTTTACTCAAAATGTCAAAATACAGACATTGTATATACAATTTTAAACCAAACAAAACATCAGTCATATTACTGATTATTATATATATAACTGCTTTTACTGAAATCTAATTACTAATTAATTAAAAAAAAGAAAA
>CAILJH010000057.1 GCA_903834475.1 uncultured Prolixibacteraceae bacterium
TAACAGAAACACACATTCAGGACAGCCTGACAAAAGAAATATTTGTCTTTCGATCTCCCACAAAAGAAATATTGAAAAGCCAGCTTGCAAACCTTATAACTAATTGGAATTTGCTACCGCACTAAACGTCAGAAGTCAGGATATTCGTAGCTCTTTTTTATTTTACGCAAGGTTTACGCAAGGTTTTGGATAAATATTTGATCAAAGTCATCAAGGTTTATTATTCTTTACATTCCCGTCTATATTTTTCGGCTTAGTCAATAGAACTTTAAACGTTGTAAACACTTCACTTTCGCTATGGTTTCTCATCCTTAACCTAAGGAAATAAATTCCATCAGTATACGTGCTGATATTAAGATCGGTAGAAAATATTCCTTTCTTTGAACTTTGATCAATCTTTTTTAAAATTTCCATATTTGAATTGACAAATTCTAAATAAATTGCATCATCCTTTCCCAAATCTTCCGGAATAGAATAATTTATTTTTAATAAAGAAGAGTCTTGTTCCGGTGAGCAATCAATGGAGTATGAATTAGCAGGGAATGAATATTTACTTGTGTCCATCGCTGCCGCTATATTGGCATTTCCGATTATCGCAACTCTTAAATAATTGGTTGAACAATATTTCTTACATACATCCCATTCAGACCACCATCCTGCATCAATTTTTGCTTTGTTGTAAGCAGCAAAAAGTCCTGACTCCATCATTACTCCTTCTAAACTTAAATTATGCGGCATATTTTCAGTACAGTATTCTGTATAATATGCCATTACTATTTTCTTTGAATTTCCAATTGAAGCAGCGGCTTGTTTGCAAATCTTTCCAGTAACATAATGTTCGGCATGGTCATCATGGTTTCCATCTTTCAATGATTCAGGGTCGGAAGTGTTTATCCAAAGTGCTGTTGCTTCTCCTGATTCTCTTAAGAAAATCCGTTTTACAAGTTCAATAAGTTCTTCTTTATTCTGAAAGGTATTCGATTGGTCATTAATGGGTACTTCGGTAGAATCCACTAATGCAGTTAACGCATCGTTAGAATAGAAAAAGGATGTAAGGTTAGGCGTAGTGGGGCGGTTTGGCAATCGTATGAAATATGAAACAGTATTACTGTATATATATTTATGAATAAAGAAGATTTTCCTGCAACTTTGAATCGTATCGTGGATCATCTTTGGATAAGGCCATGTTTGCTTCGCCACTAATTTTAAAGAACTTATTGCGCCTTCCTCCCTTGACCTGAAATGAGGTATTGTGCAATTGGTACAATGCCCAAAACCAGAGCCACTGCCTTCATCTCCTGCCGTAACGTAAATAAAAACAGTTTTAGAATTTTGATTTAAAATATCGTTATAGGCATTAACACCCATGAATAGTTGCCAATCGTCCTGATGCGCCCCAACGTAAAAAGATACCTGCTGATATTTTGGCAAATTAAGCGGAGAATTGGATACATTTAAATTTGAAATTGCTGATGAAGGAGCCCCTTCCAGTATGAAAATCGAATCAAAAAAAATAAGTGTAATCGCACTAACGATCAATATATTTATTTTTCCCATAGATTAGATTACTACTTGTTCGGTTTTTCGGTTACACTTCATTTAAAAATGGTCAATGGTCTCTTCTTGTATTATAACATAATGGGATAATGGTCTGATAACCAAATTAATGTTTTAGAATCAATCAAAAATCAATCAAATATAATAAACAAAATTAGAATTGCGAATTTGAGTATTTTCGCTTTAATAGAGCAGTACCGGATGCGCCGACAAAATTGACCATTGTGCGCTGTTTACAATGATTGTAAAATAATCAGCTCAAATTAACAACTTAAATTCGACGCAGATAATTTATTAATTCCCGGCGGGAGGTGGCTTTTAGTCCCCGACGGTATTAAATTATAGTAGAGTCAAAAGAATTATTATCTACTTCCCATGAAACCATGGAAGGTGATATAGCATGAGGTTTGTGAACTTCATAGCAAAACAAATAGATACAATCTGAAATGGGATACAAAGAATTCAACTTCAAATACGAAATCTACCTGACGAAATAAATGAAGTAGTAAAACCTGAATTACTTGCAATAATTGACGAACTCAATAGGATTGAATCGGTGGCTGCGCAGATACAACTTGTCCTGTTGCAAAGATTAAGATCAGACCGATAACTTTCATTAAATTAGCCATATCGCCTGAGATTTTATTGAACAAACCAAAACAGCTTTGAATAGTAAATATATTCGATTTCCTGAAAAAAACCTATTTTGCACTGTTGAACAGCGAATCGGTAATGATTATCGTTCTGGTTGAAACCGCAGCTGCCCCGAAATAGCCCAGCGCTCCATTGGTGAGATTGGTATTCGGGTTTGCCGGAGTTGATCCAAAAATTGGGTTGGTACGAAGCAAATCACGCAAGGTCCGGTAATAGTCATAGGTGAATTTATCCAGCGAAATCAGTTCAATCCGGACAACAGAGCCAACATTCGCCCGCCCAACCTGAAGATCGGTTACCTTGCCATTCGTGTATTCATCGTCATATAGCCGATAGTTTTCAGTATTGATGGTATCGTTCCGGTAAACCTTGATCCGGTAAAAATTCTTCTCTGCAGGATCTTTAAAAATACAATGAATTTCTACACGCTTCTCATTCCGGCCATTTCCTCCAATTCCAAATCCACGGGATGGACTTTTTGTTATTTTCAATGAATCAATATCAACGCGACTCATCATAGTTGAGGTAGCAGTATATTCAATGTTTCCAGAGCTGACCTTCAATGAATAAGTTCTTCCCGGTATTCCCCGAAGTTTTGAAGTCAGATAAATACCTGGTAAAGCTTCTTTTAGCGTATCGGTTGTTCCGATTTTATTGGAAATGACAACAACAGCGGACCTGACCGGCGTTAAAACCGGCTGATTAAAATAGCTTCCTGACTTAGTAAGCCTGATCCGGTAAGGACCAATGCTATCGGTAATCAAGCCATCAATAACCAGACGGGGCGCTGCTTCAGCCAAATCCAGATTGACCACTTTCTGGCAACTGCTGAAAATAAAAAGGATAATCAGCGAAATAACACACGAAATAGTCCCGCTCCTTCTCCGGTATAAAGTTGTTTGCATCCTGATTTCGGGTTAAAATTTAAAATTATAGGTTACAGAAGGCACAATCTTGAACAACGACAATTGCACCGCCTGCATTTTTGTCGGGTTGTTCGGATCGACCTGAAAATTAGTGGCATAGGCATTCTCGCGTGCATAAGCATTATAGATTGAGAAATTCCAGCTCCCTTCATACTTAGCGGTTTTTGTCCGAATCCATGTAATTCCTACATCAAGCCGATGATAATCAGGCATCCGGTAACCGTTGCGTTCGCTATAAAGCGGAACCACATTACCATCAACCAGATATCGTCCGCTTGGAAACGTTACGGCATTGCCGGTATAATAAACCCAGGTGGCCGATAGATTTAGCCTCGGAGTGATTTCGTACATACCCACAATGGCGATGTTATTGGGCCGGTCTTGCTTGGCCAGAAAGGCTTTTCCGCCGTTGATCGCATC
Organism: uncultured Prolixibacteraceae bacterium; assembly: GCA_903834475.1. Taxonomy (GTDB): domain Bacteria; phylum Bacteroidota; class Bacteroidia; order Bacteroidales; family Prolixibacteraceae; genus Aquipluma. Next base: position 3,558 of record CAILJH010000057.1, read on the forward strand.
AAATTGCCGCTGGGTTTTCGAAAGTGTGTAACTCACCCAACCAGTCAGTTTTCCATATTTTTTCCGGATATAAAATTCAGCACCATAACTCAGTCCTTTGCCAAATACCAATTCAGATTCCACCTTGTTATTCAGGATTAGGTTGGCTCCGTTTCGGTAATCAATCTGATTTTGAAGTGTTTTGTAATAGATTTCCACCGATGTTTCAAACATATTGTGTTTAAAATTCCTGAAATATCCCAAAGTGTACTGGTCCGAAATTTCAGGAAGGATGTTAATGTTGCTTGGAACCCAAAGATCGAAAGGGGTTGATGAGGTGGTGTTCGACAAAAGGTGAACATATTGCCGCATTCGGGCATACGAAGCTTTTACAGAACTCGAATCGTTGACGATGTAATTCAGCAGGATTCTCGGCTCGAAACCGGCAAAGGTGTTGTATATTTTTCCTTTCGGATAACTCACCGAATCCACCACATCCGATATTTCGTTGTATGTGTAAACCGTTCCCGGCCCAACAGAACTGAAAAGCGAATACCTCAATCCATAGGTCGCTCTCAGATGTTTTGAAATCGTTTGTTCGTTGGAAATATATAGGGCATTTTCCAAAGCATACCGGTTGTCCATAGGTTTCACCCGAAACAGGGCAGAACTATCTACTTTGCTGGGTATGAAAGTATGATAAATCGAATTGAAGCCAAACTTGATCAGATTGTTTGAATTCAGGTAATAATGAAAATCCTCTTTCAGGTTCCAGTCTTTTATTTCCGACAATACATTCATTGTTGAATTGCCAACCGCCACATTGAAATTATAGCTGTACCGGCTGAATATCAGCGAAGTGTTTGAAAATAGTTTATCGCTGAAGATATGGTTCCATCGCGTTGTTGCGGTAATGTTTCCCCAGTTCAACCCCATCGAAGTGCCCAGGTTAAAATTATCGCGTCCCAGATAACAGGAGAAATACAGGTGGTCTTTTCCTGAAAAATCATAATTTGCCTTGAAGTTCAAATCGTAAAAATAAAGACTTGATTTTCGTGCAATGGAATCTGCCCCCTTTTTTGGAAGAAGTAAAAGGAACATGTCTGCGTAGGTTCTTCTGGCAGTAACCATGAATGAACCTTTATGTTTGAAGAGCGGACCTTCCACCGCCAGGCGCGATGATATCAGACCGATACCTCCTGAAACATGGAATTCCTTCGTATTGCCTTCGTTCATCTTAATGTCGACCACCGATGACAAGCGTCCGCCAAATCCTGCCGGAAAGCCACCTTTGTAAACCGTAACGTCTTTTATTGCTTCCGAAGTAAAAGTCGAGAAAAATCCAAGTAAATGAGAAGGATTGTAAACCGGAGCTTCGTCCAGTAATATCAGGTTCTGGTCTGCGCTTCCGCCACGCACATAAAATCCGGCATTTCCTTCACCCACAGGCGAGATTCCGGGCAGCAACTGGATTGTTTTCAGGATATCTTTTTCACCAAAAAAAACCGGAATATTTTGAATTTCTTTGACATTCAGTTTCGTCATCACATCCGCCGACACCACATTGCGATTGCTTTTTTCACCATTCACAGTCACTTCAGTCAATGAAATGGATTGCTCTTCCAGATCAATATTCATTGCTTTATCATTTTTAAAATCTTCCGAAATGATGTTGTTTTTATATCCAAGATATTGAAATACAATTACATACATGCCGGAAGGCAGCGAAAGGGAATAATAGCCATAAGAATTAGTGGTTACTGAATTTCGAGAATTTCCCTTTGGATAAATTACCACACCGGTTAATGTTTCACCGGTTTTCGAATCGTGTACAAAACCACTTAAGGTCAATTCTTTTGATTTTTCTGTTTTCGAAGGTCCCGATTCAGCCTTGAAAGCCGGGAGGCAGAAGAATAATACGAAGAAGTAACAAACAACAACTTTTTTAATCATTTACAGCAAAATTCATTCTTTAAGCAAAACGATTCAGAGACGATGTTGTTGTCAATTAATAAGTTAATTTTCTATAATTCATCGAAAAGAAAGATATATGCCTGAAGTTGTTATTCTGAATTGACCACTCCAAACGGACTACTTTTTGTTAGCCAGAATCCTAATAATTATGAAGTAACAGGCACGATTTCATTTTAATCCAGCACTTATTATCTGTTTTGAGAGCAACAGCAAAGAATTTCAGGCATAAAATAAGCCCAACATAAAAATCGTATGTTGAGCTTATTTTTTATTTTATAGTGAAGTAAAATCCAGAAAAATGGCTTCTCTCAATTATTTGACAATCTTCATTTCGTTGAGTAAATAACCTGCCCCTCCAAATTTATCCATGATAAAGAGCGTATAGCGAATGTCAACATTAATACAACGCTGAAGCAGTGGTTCAAAGATGATGTCGCCGCTCATGGATTCCCAGTTACCGTCGAAAGCTGTTCCAATCAATTCTCCCTTGGCATTCATTACCGGACTTCCTGAATTACCGCCTGTAATATCATTGTTGGTGAGGAAAGCGACGGGCATCCGGCCATCTTTCAAAGCATACTGTCCGAAATCTTTGGATTTATAAAGTTCTTTAAGCTTATTCGGAACAACAAATTCCCAGTTTTTTGGATCCTCTTTTTGCATGACGCCATCCAGAGTCGTCACATAATCGAAGATGACACCATCTTTCGGGGAGTAATTCATTACTTTGCCATAAGTCAGGCGCATCGTGAAGTTGGCATCCGGGTACATAGCTTGTCCGGCTTTCATCTCCAACATACCGGCAATGTACTGTTTTTGTCCTTGTGCATACATGGTGCGGTACTGTTCGATATCCTTGTTGTATTTCTTCACGGCTTCGGAGATATTCTTTCCTGTTGCGAAAGCAAGATCTTTTTCCATCTCTTTTTTGTCGCCAGCAAGAGCCGCATTGAGTTTTTCTTCGGAAACAAATACCGATTGGCTGAACATGGCATCCACAAAGGCATTGATGTTTCCCTGGTAGTTTGCTTCGATTGTTTTATAGAAATCCGGAAGATCGGCAGCAGGTACTTTTTCTTTGAAAAGTGAAATCATGGCCTTTGCAACCTTCTTGTCGGTTGGAGCATTGTAATCCTTATAAAAATCAGGAGCACTAACGGAGAAAGTTGGTCTGGCACTTCTTGCATCCTTTGGATCTGCTTCCGGCTTTGGAGCATAGCGCATGGCCGCAGAAGTCAGTTCAATTGAATTCAGCGCTTCCATATAATATCTCAAAGTATATTGAAGTTTGGCCCTTCCATCAATGGCCGATTTCACATCAGCCAATGCCTTCCCGTATTTTTGAACCCTTGCCGGATCTGCTGAAACCCATTCGGTGAAGGTTTTTTCATCGGCAGCTCTCCGGTCGTAAACCTTAAGCTTGGCAAAGGTCTCGTTCATGCCAATCGACTTTTTCCAGGAATTGGATGAGCCTGCGTATTTACTTGAATACATCAGCCTGATTTTAGAATCAGCAACCATATCATCCATTAATATATTCTGGCGAATTCCCCGCACAAGAATTGTAATTGCATTGTTAATTTCGCTGGTCTCTTTAACTTCAAAAGATGTCATGAAACGGTTGGTTCTGCCGGGATAACCCAGAATCATCGCAGGATCGTTCGGTTTCATTCCTTTCAGTGAAATGGTCAGGAATCTTTTTGGATTATATGGAAGGTTGTCTTTTGAATATTCTGCAGGATTATTGTCTTTATCGGCATATATTCGAAACATACTGAAATCACCTGTGTGGCGCGGCCACATCCAGTTATCCGTATCAGCTCCAAATTTACCAATTGAAGAAGGAGGTGCACCTACAAAACGGATATCATTGTATGTTTTGGAAATTACCAGATAATATTGATTGTCGCCAAAGAAAGAAACGACTCTGCCTTTAAGGTATTTGTTATTTCCAACTGCCTTGGTTGTCAGGCGATTGGATATAGCTTTTAATGTATCATCTTTGGCTTTTGAATCAGTTATACCGTTTAAAGCCTCTGTTACTGATTTCGTTACATCCTCAAACCGGTCAAGAAAAGTAACTGATAATCCTTTGGACGGAAGTTCTTCATCGCGATTCTTTGCCCAGAAACCATCTTCCAAGTAATTATGGTCTACCGAACTCAATTTCTGAATTGATCCGTAACCACAATGGTGGTTGGTCAGAACAAGACCATCCTTCGAAATGATTTCAGCTGTACAGCCACCGCCAAATATGAGCACAGCATCTTTTAAACTGGACTTGTTGATATCATAAATTTCTTTTGCCGAAAGCTTAAAGCCCATCTTCGACATTTCTTTACTATTCAGCTTTTGAATCAGGGGCAGCATCCACATCCCTTCATCGGCCCGCAAGCTGCCAACCGACAAAATGAGGACTGAAAGAAAGATTAATCCAACTTTTTTAATGTTCATCATGGTTAATTTTTATAGTTGTGATATAGGGTTAATTGATCAGGTAATGATAACAAAAAGACGCAGAGATAAAAATGAGTTCTGCTTTTCTTTCAAAACCTGTAAACAGCTGGTAACTTGAGGAATGGGGTGTTTTGGAAGATTTGTTGAATAACTTTCAGTATCGGGAAAAGTTGATTGCTTTAACTTCTGGAAATAATGAATATGAGTTCAGCTGAATAAAGAAGATAATTTTTGCTTTTCCAAGATTACTAATATTCCAAAGTCAGGAATCCCAAAAACAGGTAAAACCAGAAAATGTAATTTGATTTTGAACATTCTGTTAGGTTTTTCCTTTTTAAAAAGGGTTCAATTTTAAAATAGTCTTAACATGAGCATTAATTCGGCCAACGCTAAAGCAATAGAACAAGAACTTGAATGGTTTCAGAAGCTTATTATGCTGAGAGGTAAAATAACCTTTGAACAATCATTGCCAGAGGAAGAGATCCGGAATCTGAAATTGCCAGCATTTAAAAATTTTGATTCACCCTATGCCAGCCTGATCAAAAAGCATTCGATGAGCATGGAAGAGCGGTTAGTGTTAATCCTGGCTTTGATCCCTCATGTAAAACCATCGTTGCTCGATTTGTTGCACATGAAGAATGCTCTTTACGATATTCCCTTTACTGAATTTGGTGGAATAAGGTACGATAAACATAAAGGATATCTGCCTACAGGTGAAACGGCCATATTTTTACTTGCCGGAAATCATCTTGAAAAACGATTTGAGTTGTTGCGCCTATTTAGCAAGGATCATTTCTTTCAAAAGGAAGGAATTCTTTTTCTGGAGAAATCTTCTATGAACGAACCACTGCTTAACGGACTTCTATCGATATCTCATGAGTACCTGTCATTATTTACTGCAGGAGTATTGTACAAACCTGATTTCAGTCCAGATTTTCCGGCTAAAAGAATCCACACAACTCAGGAATGGGACGACCTGGTTGTGTCAGATGAGATGCTCCTTAGGCTTGAAGAAATCAAGGACTACGTATTTTATGGAAAGAATTTGAAAAATGACTATCAATTTGGCCGGAAAATCAAGCCTGGATTTAAGGTTTTGTTTACCGGACCTCCGGGCACCGGAAAAACATTGACGGCCAGCTTATTGGGGAAATACTGTAAAATGGATGTTTACAGGGTTGACTTGTCGATGGTCGTTTCAAAATATATCGGTGAAACCGAAAAAAATCTGTCCAGAGTATTTGACATGGCTGAATCAAAAAACTGGATTCTCTTTTTTGATGAGGCTGATGCCCTTTTTGGCAAAAGAAGTAATACTTCTGATTCACACGATCGCTACGCCAACCAGGAAGTTTCCTTTTTACTGCAAAGGATGGAAGATTTTGATGGACTGGTCATCCTGTGTTCTAATTTTAAAAAGAACATTGATGAAGCATTTTTCAGAAGATTTCAGCTTGTTTTGGATTTTGAAATTCCGGATGCCCATCTGCGGCATATTTTATGGGAAAAATCTAAAACTGCTGAATTTGAATACGATAAGGATGTTGATTTGGAGTATCTGGCTGAACAGCATGAGATAAGCGCAGCCTCCATTATCAATGTATTGCATTATAGTATTTTGAAGTGCCTGGGGAAAAATGACCGGACTATTCGCTTGAAAGACATTCAGGCAGGATTAAAAATGGAGAAGATTAAAGAAGGGAAGAGTATTGTATAGTTTATAATACCTTGCAAATCTGAACAATGATCAATCAGATGATTTTTTATTCAGATAATATTCTATGACAATATCCTTTTTTTCAGCACGGCCATTTTCTTTATATTTCAGAATCTGTTGATTCAGATCTTTTATCTCCAGGATCAGTGCTTTATTTTGTACCTCCAAATCACTCCGCATTTTTTCAACTCCATCAAGCTTAGATTGTAAGTCTGATTTTACTTGTATCTGGTCTTCCATTTCCTGCTCTAAATAATGAATCCGATGCTTTAGCTGGTCACTTTGAATTGCAAAATTCTCTTTGTATTGACCTTTCAGGAAGTATTTCCCTGTTAAAGCTAAAATAATTGTAACGGAACCGATGAAAAGAATTAGTTTTCCAGTTATTACATATTCAAAGCAAACTGCTGGAAATAAGCTGGTTAATAAGAAAGTGTAATTTGTCATGTTCAATTTTATTTGAAATAAATTTAAAGTATAGACCTAAAAATGATGAATTAGCAATTTTTTTTAAAATTATAGAATATTTATATAAGATATGTAAATCTTTTTATCTTTATTTATATGACTTTTGTGATGAGTGATGTTTAAATACATCGTTGCTTTAAATGAATGAATTGTCATTTATAAATTAAAACAACTAAGTATTTAAAGTTCAGGTGGTTGATGAGTTGATTGCGAAATTTATTTTCAATTTAATACAACTTGCGATGATCGACATTGCCCTGACATGCATTCGGGATATCCTGAATGAACACTTTAAAAACGAGTTTTCTATTACAGAAAACAAGGCCATTCTTTCGAATCTTGTCAAAGCTGATGGATCAAGTGCTCAGAATGTAGATGGAAAAATCGTCCTTTTTCTGGTTTGTCTGGATGAAGAGTCTACTTTAAAAAACAGCCTGAATCGTTCTGCTAAACAGGATAATGTATTTGTACATAAAAGACCTGCACTGCATCTGAATATGCAATTGCTCTTTTGTGCAAATTTTGACAGCACAGTCTATATTGAAGGGTTAAGGTTTCTTTCTTCCCTGATTCGCTTTTTCCAGGTCAATAGTAAGATAGGAATAGACTATTACAGTAATTCAAGTCTGAAAACCAATCGATTAAATTTTGAATTGTGCAATCTGGATTATGCACAATTAAGTCACCTGTGGTCTTCCATAGGAAGTAAACTTATGCCCGCTGTGCTTTATAAGGTAAGTATGCTGGTGTTCGACGATGTACCTGCAGATCGGATCATTCCATCCATTTTAGAAACCGAAAGTTTAAGCTAATTACTAAAATGAATCAATCGTACACTCACATATTGACATTTTTAGCCGAACATCGGTATTTCAAAAGTCAACTGTTTCAACCAACCGAAGTTTCCTATACCGAAAGCACAACCAGGCTTTTATCGAATCTTGGAATAATTATCAAGCCTTTCGCCGGAGGGTTTCATTTGCTGGCATCCGATCCCGAATTATTGGATTCATTAAACGAAGGCGAACCAATTCAACTTCATTTAAATTGCAAGGATCCCTTATACATCAATTATACTGAACTTCCTTTGTATCCTCCGAATGACAAGCTGATCTATTTTAATAATTTGTCGGCCATTTCTGATCCGGGAAACGAAAGGTTTCTTCTGCATGGACAAGAATTTGTTGGAGGAAATGAAGTTGTTCAACTCACCCAGGGTAAAATTAGTATCATCCAATTTGACCCGGCCAATGTTTACAGGTTCACCGATAGTTTGGGGAATGAGATATCTTCTCAATGCATAACTCAGTCACTGCAAAATTCCGGAGAGTTTATGCTATCCAATTTGCCGGAAGGACTTGTTCGAATTTATGCCGGCACACAGGAAGTGCATAGGTTTTACTATTCCCCCAAAACCATCTGGAAAAAACCTTTGGGCATAGTTGAGATTTATGTCAGTAAGCTTTTCGAGGATTATAAGGAAAAAGGGAAAGTTGAATATGCCATTGTTTTCAATAATAGGCAGACGATCTGGAAGTATTTTCTGGTTAGCCCTGTTTATCACAAATTCGATAAGCTAAGCATTATTAATAAAGGGAAAGATCAGATTTTCAATCCACCACAAAAACAAACAGTACTTACAAATCCGGAAGCCTGGGTTTTCGAATCCAAGACCCAAATTCCCCTATCCGAGAACTCTGAAGAGAATTATCAATTGATAGATAATTATGACCCTGAACAGAGGTCCGGGAAGGTTATTCATAAAAATTTAACCAAAGCTTCTCCTGAACAGTTGCATTACGATGTCACGAAATCTGAAGAGCAAGTTTATTCACATATTTATTTATAAACACTTAACGTAGAAAGATTATGGCACAAAGTTTAATGACACCAGGCGTTTACATTGAAGAGGTAAACGCTTTTCCCGGCTCGGTAGTCGAGGTCGCAACAGCCATTCCCGCTTTTATAGGTTATACCGAAAAAGCCACAAGAAATGGTAAAACGTTAGTCAATCAGCCCGTACGAATCACTTCTTACGCGGATTATCTCCTTCTTTTTGGTGGCGCATTTAAACCAACCTTTACTCTTGATGCAGTAGCAGATGGGGAAACAGACAAAAATGAAATCACCATCAATGCTCAGGCAAAAGTTATAAATTATATGCCAGACAATGTCTCGTATATGTTTCGGGGGCTTCAGCTATTTTTCAATAATGGCGGCGGTACTTGTTACATTGTTTCGGTCGGCACTTATGAAGGAAAAGTTAAAGTTGAAATCAAAAAAGATGACCTTGTAGCTGGTTTAGCCACTTTATTGAAGGAACAGGAACCGACCATGATTGTAATTCCAGATGCAGTTAAGTTAGCTGTTGACGAATGTTATGATGTTTATAAGCAAGTACTTGCGCATTGTAATCATATGCAAAGCCGTGTTGCCATTCTTGATATTTATGATGGAGATCAGGCGCGGATACGGGGGAATGCTCCAGAGGACATTATTGCAAATTTCAGGGAGTTAATTGGTACAGAATACCTCAAATATGCAGCCGCATATTATCCATGGTTAAATACCAATATCGTTCAGAAAGTTGAAATCACATTTGAGAACCTTGATTCTTCGGTTCATTTGGAACAAATACTACCTGAAACTGCGGCATTAAGTTTGGTCAATGCCTTTCCAAAAGACGATGGTGGTTTCCTGATGAATCTAAAAAAAGATAAACCGGATGATTTTGCGAAGGCTTTTCAAACAGATGTCGATGGAGCAAAATTATTAAAACCAGCTGTTACCTTCCCTACAGAGTTGGAAGAAGTAAAAAACCCTCCTGTTATTCTGCAACCACTTCCTGTAATTACAGAGCCAAAACCTGCAGTAACAGCTCCAACAGATCTTGCAGCAGACGCTTCTGATAAAGATAAAGCCAAGTTCGAATCGGATTCGGCAAAGTTTAAAGATTATCAGGATAAATTGAAACTGTTTCATGATTATCAGGCTGCAGCGCAGGCATATGCAGCATATAAGTTAGCATTAGCGGCATACACTGATTATCAGGATAAATTGAAAACTTATTTCTCCGATTTGAACAATTTATTGGTTACCAAATCACTTACTGCAGTTCTTGGTTTACTGCCTGATTATAAAAAGAATAAAAATCTTAATTACCATCAGGGATTAATTGCCACAAGTTCCACTTATTCAAACCTTTTAGACGAAATCAGGGGCGTGATGAATCTACTTCCTCCATCATCAGCCATGGCCGGGATATATACCATGGTCGATAATAACAGGGGAGTATGGAAATCGCCGGCAAATATCAGCCTGAACAGTGTGATTAAGCCTTCTACAAATATTACCCATGATGAGCAGGAAAATTTAAATGTTGATGCAGTATCCGGAAAAACGATCAATGCAATCAGAACCTTCCCCGGTATAGGAACTTTGGTTTGGGGTGCCCGGACCTTGGATGGAAACAGTCTGGACTGGAAATATATCAATGTCAGACGAACCATGATCATGCTGGAACAATCCATAAAACTGGCTTTACGGTCGTATGTATTTGAGCCAAATGATGCGAACACCTGGGTGACTGTCAGAAGTATGATTGTTAATTTCCTTACTGAAAAGTGGAAGCAGGGTGCTTTGGCCGGAGCTTCACCAGGCGATGCCTTTGATGTTCAGATTGGACTTGGCATCACCATGACTGGCCTGGATATTCTGGAAGGAAAGATGTTGGTATCCGTAAAACTTGCTATCGTTAGACCGGCAGAATTCATCGTCGTTACATTCGAACAACAAATGCAAAAATCATAATTATAACGAATTATCATAAACTTTAAAAATTTAACATCATGGCAGGAGAAGCACAAGACAAAAACTGGCCGCTACCTAAATTTTATTTTATGGTTGACTGGGGTAGTACAACGAATATTCCTTTTCAGGAAGTAAGTGGTTTGGATACTGAAGTTGAGCCATTAACCTACAGGCATGGCAACAACAAGGTGTTTTCAGAAATCAGTATGCCCGGAATGGTTAAGAACAGCAAAGTCACCATGAAAAAAGGAGTATTTGCAAAGGATAACAGCTTTGCAGATTGGTATATGACCATTAAAATGAATACAATCAAAAGGCAGAATGTGGTCATTAAACTTTTAGATGAAGCTGGAAAGCCAACCATGACCTGGACGCTGTTAAATGCATGGCCCACAAAGATCAGTTCTACCGATCTGAAGTCGAATGCGAATGAAGTGGCTATTGAAAGCATAGAGATTATGCACGAAGGATTAACCATCGAAAATAAATAAGCCAAATGGGTGACGATAGTTTTTTCAAACCAGGTTATAACCCGCCAACGGCATTTTACTTTTCTGTAAAATTTGCAGGCTTTGACGACATGGATAGCAGTTTTCAGGAAGTATCGGGTTTGAAAGTAACTATTGGAACGGAAGAGAAAAAGGAAGGTGGTGACAATAATTTTGTCCATCACCTTCCAACTCCGCCAAAATTTGATGACCTGGTATTAAAACGGTGCCTGTTGTATAACTCAAAGTTGAATAAATGGTGCAGAGATGCCATTGAAGATTTCAAGTTTGATCCAAAAGATATCAAACTGGCACTTCTGGGAGCCAATGGCGGAAATTTAGCTTCGTGGACTATTGTAAAGGCTTTCCCGATTTCGTGGGAATTATCAACGCTTAACAGTACCAGCAACCAATTAGCGATTGAAACTTTAACATTGAAATACAGACTTTTCAGAAAAGATTAAACTATGGCCTTGATAATAAAAGAGCTGATAATTAGGGGAATTGTAAGCAGTGATCATTCCCAGTCAAGTGAATCCTCATTGGGAAAAGAAGAGCTTCTGCTATATCTGGAACAGATGAAACGTGATATTGAGCGGGATTGTCTTGAAAAGGTCATGCTGAAATTGGAAACTAAAACAATCAGATAGCGGGTTATGGGCGAATTAACCAAAATGAAAATTGTTGCATACAAAGATCCTGAGTTTTTAAGCCAGTTGGGGAAGTATGATGTGCTTATAAATCCTGAAAATTACAAGCTCAAAAATGAGCAGCAGTACACAACGAACGACACAACGAACGGCTCCAGTGTTCAGACTGCGAAGTACAAAGGTGGTGGATCCGGATTGTTTGAACTCGCATTATTTTTTGACGGAACCGGAATCATTTCGAAACGAAAAGTTGATGAGCAGATCAAAGAGGTAAAGGAACTGGTCTATCAATATAACGGAGATATTCATGAGCCCAATTACCTGCGCATATATTGGGGAACCCAATCGCTGTTTCAGGGAAGACTGAAATCATGGAATGTCAACTATACCATGCTTGATATGGATGGCTCTCCTTTGAGGGCTGAGGTATCTTTGGTATTGGTTGCATCAGTAAGTGCTAAAAAAAAGGCTCTCGAGGAGAGGAAAAATTCCTCCGATCTTACTCATATACGACCTGTACTTGATGGCGATAATCTGCCATTAATGTGTTATCGGATCTATGGAGACAGCCGCTTTTATTTAAGAGTTGCACAGCATAATAAAATAACCAATTTCCGGGCAATTAAACCGGGAGATGAAATCATTTTTCCTCCTGTAATTTAGTAATCATGGCAAAGGTATTGCAACAATCTGACGGTGTTATAAGCTTTGATATTCTCATCAACGGATCTAAAATTAAAGATGTTGTCGAGGTTATTGAAATCTCCATACAAATGGAGGTGAATAAAATTGCTTCGGCGACCATCTTAATGGAAGATGGAGGAGCGATAGGCGTTGTGAATGATCCGTTTACAAACAGCGAGGGAGCTGATTTTATTCCGGGAAACGAGATAGAAATCAGTTTAGGATATGATAACAGCAGAAAGACTGCTTTTAAAGGAATTATTACATCCCATGGGCTCATGGTTAAGAATGGAAGATCACAGCTTCAAATTACCTGTAAGGATAAAGCTGTAGCTATGACCAAAGGGCGGTTTAACGCCATCTTTCAAAATGGGACAGATTCTGATGCCATAACAACTATTGTTGGCAAATACGGACTTCCACTCACCATTGATTCTACAGTTCCGAATCTGCCGGTGTTAATGCAATATAATTGCAGTGACTGGGATTTTATGGTTATCAGGTCTGAAATGAACAACATGACCGTCCTGACCGATCAAAATAAGCTGATCATTAAAAAATTTGATTTTAGCGGTTCGCCTAAATCCGAGATAAATGCTTCGCAATTTATCATCGATATTGATCTTCATTTGGAAAGTGAAGATTTGGCTGATGGGTACAAGCTGACAGCCTGGGATGTAAAAACACAGGCGAAAATTGAAACGACGGTAAGTCTTTCAGATAATCTTTCGCAGGGGAACATTTCAGCTAAAAAATTATCCGGAACAGCAGACAACGGAGATTCAAATTATTATTCTTCAGCTTCATTGTCAGAGGGCGAACTGAAGATTTGGGGCGAATCACTTGCCAGCAAAGCTGTGCTGAGCAAGATTCAGGGCAAAATTTCGGTGCCTGGAACTGCCGAAATTATTGCCGGAGATCTGATCGGACTCTCGGGTTTTAGTTCAAGATTTAATGGCAAAGCATATATCTCGAAAATAAATCATCTGCTGGTTGAGGGAGAATGGATTACTTCACTCTATGTAGGAAAATCGGTGCAATTGCACTCTTCGCTACCTGATGTTGAAGATGGTTTGGCATCAGGCCTAATCCCGGCTACCAGCGGAACTCAAATAGCTATAGTCAAAAAGATCGATGCAGACCCTGACGGGAATTATCGTGTTTTGGTAAATCTGCCTGCTTTTTCAGGAACTGGTCAGGAAGACGGACTTTGGGCAAGGTTGGCATTCCCTTATGCATCTAAAAATGCAGGCTTTTTTTTCTTTCCGGAAATTGGCGATGAAGTCTTATTAACTTTTATCAATAATGATCCACGGTTTGCAGTAATCACCGGATCAGTTTACAATGCTGTGAATACACCGAAGGAAATTCCCGATGCAAAAAATCAATTTAAGTCAATTTTTTCCAAGTCAGGAATCAACATCAGATTCGATGACGAAGATAAAATTTTAACGATTGAGACCCCCGCGAAGAATGTATTTGTGCTGGACGATAAGAATAAAAGCATTAGTCTGAAAGACGTTTCAGGTAATTCGGTTTTGATGGACGACTCAGGAATATCAATGAATAGCCCCAAGGATATCATATTAAAAGCTACAGGAAAGGTTAATATTTCAGGTACAGCTGGAATAATTCTCAAGTCGGATTCTGATGTGAAGATTGATGGTCTGAACATCGTAAATAATGCTCAGGTGGGATTTACTGCCAAAGGAAATGCCACTGCTGAAATTTCTGCTTCCGGGCAAACTACGGTAAAAGGTTCCATGGTAATGATTAATTAATTCTGGAAATATGGGATTAGCTGCCAGACTTACAGATATGCATACTTGTCCGATGCAAACACCGGGGTTACCGCCTATTCCACATGTTGGAGGACCAATTGTAGGGCCCGGAGTACCGAATGTTTTGATCGGGAAACTTCCGGCTGCAGTATTGGGTGATATGCTTGTTTGTGTAGGGCCGCCGGACTCAATTGTTAAAGGATCTGCAACGGTTTTGATTAATGGCAAACCAGCCGCCAGAATGGGTGACAGCACAGCGCATGGCGGGAGTATTGTATTGGGATGTCCAACGGTAATAATTGGAGGATAATTTAATGAAAGAAAAAAACATTTCATTTTTGGGAAAAGGTTGGGCTTTTCCGCCTGCATTCAACGATGAATTGGGCACCGTAGAAATGGTAGAAAATGAAGAAGACATCAGGCAAAGCGTGAGAATTATTCTTGGCACCATTCCCGGAGAGCGCATCATGTTTCCAACTTTTGGATGTGGCATCCGGATGTTTGTCTTTGAATCAAACGATCCGACACATATTCGAATGCTTAAAGATTCGATTTACGATGCGTTGCTTTACAATGAGCCAAGAATAAAACTCGATCGGATTGATATTGTCGATGATACTCAGATGAATGGATTGATGCATATCCATATTTTTTACACCATCATAATTACTAATACGAGGAACAACATGGTGATCCCATTTTATCTAAGTGAAGGAACAAATCTTTAGTACACCAACTTTTTTATTTGACTGCAAGAATCATGAATAAAGGAACGAGTCAAAAATCACGAAAGAATATAGCACTCAGGGAAGATTATATTGCAATAGATGAAAGATCGCTGTTGGATATGGTGCAATTCACCCTCGACTTTTCACAAAATGTTAATTTTTATAATCTTCAGAATAAAGTCATTGATAATTCCGGCTGGAAGTCGTTTTTATTAAACGATTCTGCATTTATCATTGCAATGATTGCCACAACAACGATTCCCCAATACAAAACAAACAGTGATGTAACAGATTATCATTCAGACAATGAGGCTGAGTCAGAGAAGGTAAAATTGGTTACTGGTGAGCTTCTTGACCTTATTGCCTATTGGTCAGAGCTGTTACAAAGGTCAAACTATAATGGATCTTTACTAAGGGAGATTAACAAGCTTTTGTATTCAGTCAATGAAAGTAATGCTCTGGGGTTCAAGTCTGATGTGGCAGCATTAAAGGAAACCTATGATACGGTTTATGGGAATGTTGTATTTATCAAGGAGAATGCGGATAAAAAATTCGAAGATGAAATATTAAACGAAAGCAATCATCATCCGCATGTTGGATTGCTTTTGGCATTCTTTAAATTGTTTAAAAATGTCCAGCAGGACATTAATTCAATCACAAGAAAACATCTGGATTTTTATTTTCTGGAATTACTGCAGCAAGAAAGAAAAAAGCTGAAACCCAGTACAGCTATTATTGGACTTCAATTGCAGCAGGGAACCGAAGAATTAATTATTAATGAAGGTGATCCTTGTGAATTTATTTTTGAAGGAAAGCAGCGATATTCGTTTATTGCTGAATCGACAACACAAATAAATAAGGCCGAAATTGCTGAGATCAGGACGTTGTATAAAAGTGATTATCACCCATTCGGTACTAATTTTGAAGACGATGGGTTTTCAATTAACCACATTTTTGAAGCCTTTGTATTAGAGAATGGAAATTTCAGAAGAAATCCTGAAGTCCTTGAATATGAAAACTTCCCGGC
Source organism: uncultured Prolixibacteraceae bacterium (assembly GCA_903834475.1). Taxonomy (GTDB): domain Bacteria; phylum Bacteroidota; class Bacteroidia; order Bacteroidales; family Prolixibacteraceae; genus Aquipluma. Next base: position 19,321 of record CAILJH010000057.1, read on the forward strand.
TATTCTGGGTGAAGAACAGCTACTGGATGATACTTCAGGAGGTATTATAAAACAGAGTGAAGTTGGAATCCTGATAAGTTCACCGGCATTAATTCTTGAAAAAGGAAAGCAAAATATTAGCCTGATATTTAAAATAGCATCATTCGTTAATGCTAAAATCATGTTTGATGGTTTGATCGATCAGGAAATCGATCAGGATAAAGAACGGCAAATGGAGCGGGGAATCGAAAGACAGAATTTAATTGCACCTGACAGAAAAAAAATAGAAAATCGAATCGTGTCAAAATTCTTTTCAAATGCCTTTCTCATTTTTTATACGAATAAAGATGGATGGAAAGAAGTTGAATATTCGAATACCAAAATAAACGAAATTGAATCTACTTTAACCATTGATATTCAACTGAACGAACAGGTTGACAAACTAATTTCCTTCAATCATAAAATTCATGAAGGAGGGTTCGATTCGGAATGGCCTTGTTTCAAATTGCTCTTAAATAACGGGACTCAATATCATCCTTATAAGTTTCTAAGAGAACTAATTATAGAAGACATCAGTATCAAGGCATCGGTTTCAGATGTCAGTGACCTTACATTATCAAATTCAGTCGGCAACCTGGACCATTCAATTCCATTTACTCCATTTGGACCTGCTCCTTTTCCCGGCAGTTATTTGCGAATTCAGAATCCGTTAATCCTGCAAAAGCACCTGTCGGAACTGAAATTTAAAATAAGCTGGATTGGGCTTCCGCAATCTGAAAATGGCTTTACGGATTATTATCGGGCTTATCCTTATGCAATCGACAACAAAATATTTAAGGCCCAGATTGCCCAAACAAGAAATGGCAACCAGGCTCCGGGGAAACAAAACAGTCAGATATTCGGGCTTTTTAAAACTGACGGAGAGTCTTTGTCCAATGAACCTTATGAGATTAGTGTAGATCTTCAAAACCTTGATTTTAAGAATCAGATCGATCCATCCAGCAGCAGTTTGGATGAAAATGCCAGTCCGCTCTTTATTGTTTTGACCAGTCCGGATATCGTTTTTGGCCATCAGGTATTTGCAAACCTTTATGCCAAAGCTGCTCTGAAAAGCAGCAGATTCAAAAGAATTCCCATTGATTTGCCAAATCCGCCTTATACTCCTGTTATCGAACGTCTGGAGCTTAGTTACTCGAATACAACCAGGGAAATCATGTTGAGGAAGCTCGACAATAAGGGAACTGATATCAAATTAGTACATATTTATCCATTTGGACACATTCAGGTTTTTCCGGGTCCGGTAAAATCCCAGAGTTTTCTTTTACCTCAGATAACATACAAGGGGAATTTGTTCATCGGATTAAAGCAAGTCGCAGCAAGTGATATTGTATGCTTAGGTTTTGATTTGATACCCGCGGTATATATCCATACGGCAATCAATGCGCCAAAAATTGATTGGGAATATCTTTCGAACAACGAATGGCAATGTTTTGAAGGTTTATTGCTTGAGGACAGCACGAATGGCCTGATTAAATCGGGAATTGTAAAAATTGAAATTCCAAAATCAGTTCAATTCGATAATTCAAGCCTTCCTCCGGGGAAGTTTTGGATCAGGGCGGTATCGAACGGGAAAGAAGATCTTAATTCAAGAATAAAAAATGTATTTACCCAGGCCGTTTTTGTCACTTCGGATAGTTCATCTTCCAATGTGCTGCCTGCATTAAACGAAAGCGATAAGGTTCAGAAAATCAATTTTTTCGGGAAGAATGGCATCGGTAAAATTACAGGTCCTTTTGCATTTCAATTGAATGATTCATTAGAAAATGAAGAATCTTTTTATAGCCGCATCAGTGAACAAATGAGGCATAAAAACAGGGTGGTTACTAACTGGGATGTTGAACGAATCATTCTTGACCGGTTCAAAGAAATTGAAAATGTAAGGGTTTACGGAAGAAATAGCCACCCCAGAGAGTTAGTAAAAGGAAGTAACCTGCAAATTGTATTGATACCCAAAAACAAATTAAATGATAGGGTGGGTAAGCAAAGTAATATGGTAAACTTCAACACGCTCATGGAGATCAAGGAATATATTTCACGGTTTGTTTCTCCCTATGTAAATGTTGAAGTTTCAAATCCGGTATATGAACAGTTAAAAGTTAAGTGCAGTGTAAAGTTTAAAGATTTTCAAAAAAGAGGCTACTTCAGAAATGTTCTGAACAAAGAGTTAATCAGCTATTTGTCTCCTGACATCGAAAACTCATCAATTGAAAAGGGATTCGACGAGTCCATTTCAAAAACTGAAATCCTGAATTTTATTGAGAGCAGATCCTATGTTGAATTTGTGTCTCGGTTTTCTGTATTGCAACTGGTTAATGTCAGGAAAGAATACAAAATCATTGACACTGCAAAAGATGAGGATATCAAAGAACTTCAGACATTTTCTGCATATGCTATTCTCACATCCGCTCCTGAACACCAGATTGAAATCATCACTGATGAGGAAACATTACCACCTAAAGCATCAGGAATAGGTGATTTTTCAATCGAATCGGATTTTGTTGTAAGTGATGCCCAGGGAAATTATAATTAAAATATAGGAATGAAAAATCAAGAGAACATTACGGATAGGAAGGAACTTAAAACCTTTTTTAAAAAAGGCAATCTTCCCGATGAAAATGCTTTTAGAAAGCTTATCGATTCCACTTTTAATAAGGCGGATGACCGGTTGGATATTGATAATGAAGACGGATTGATGATTTATCCTTCAGAAAACGAGAAACTCTTAAGTTTTTTTGAGGATAAGGATAAGGAAATCGCTTCATGGGCTTTGTTTATTTCGAAAAAAGAGACCAAAGGAATTTCATTTAATAAAATTGGATCTTTAAAAGAAAAAGTCGATCCTCCCACACTTTTTCTCAAGGAAGAGGATGAGAGAGTCGGTATAGGAACCGGGAATCCAAGTCAAAAACTTGAGGTAAAAGGGATTATTGCTTCCGAAGGACGTATGGGAAATTATCTTAAGGATGCAACAGTGCCTGCTGATGGTAATTGGCATAATGTTTTTTCCAAAGAGCCTCTAAACGGGTGCAATGCCTATGAAATAATGGCCTATGCTGAAGATCCTGATGATGGCAAATATTCATTGTTGCATGCTATTGCTGTAAGTACGTTCGGAAACTCGAAACCAAAAATTACAAAGACCTGCGCACATTATGGCAAATGGTGGAATAAAATCGATATCCGGTGGGAATCCAGGCCATCAAAGATTGAGGAAAAACCTCCAGGCAAAAAAGGAAAATTTTTTGATATTTCGGGATGGTGGAAAAATTTGAAGATACTGGAGCATAAAGATGCGCTGAATTACAACCTTCAATTGAGGACCAAAAGCAAATATGGAAACGAAAATAAAACTGTCCTGATAAATTTTAAAGTCACAGTTTTATGGGGATCCGAGTACACCAAAACAAGTAAACTATCTGAAGATCAGCAATGAAACAATCTGCCAGTTTTTCCGGAGAGGAAGTTGAAAGTACAAGTTTGAATTTTGCGGAACTTCGCGATTTAGGATTAGACTACGTCCAGAATCTGAGCGGTGATGTCTGGACTGATTACAATTCACACGATCCGGGCGTTACCATTTTAGAGTCGTTATGCTATGCAATCACTGATTTGGCTTATCGGACTTCGTTGCCGGTTGAAGATCTTCTAACTCCGGCAGAAGGATTGCCGGTGGTACCAAAGAATAATGCATTTTTTACGCCATCAACCATATTCAGTTCGCACCCGGTTACGCTGAAGGACACCAGAAAAATGATCATCGATCAGTTTGAAGAAATTCAGAATGTGTGGATATCTACGAAAAAGTATTCAGGATATGAGGAACAATTAAGCGGGATTAACCAGGTAGAGATATTGCTAAGATTGCAATTTCTAAACGTAATAAGTTCAGACTCAAATCAAGAGGAAGCATTTCTAAACAAGGTCAATATTTTTTTAGCTGAAAACCGAAATCTTGGGGAACGCTATGAGAAGGCAATTCTGCTTAAACGTCAAGACATTAATATTCAATTTGATATACACCTTCTTGATCATGCCGAAATAGAAACGACCATTGCAAAGCTCTTTCTAAAATTACTTGAATTTATTTATAGCCGAGTTGAATACCATAGTTTTAATGAAATGAAGGAAGAAGGCTATCCAATGGAAGAAGCCTTTGCCGGACCCCGGTTAAAAAATGGGTTTATAAAAGATGACATACTTCAAGAAAGAATAAAAACAATTCATATAGACGAGCTTCAAAAGTTATTTTCAAAAGTTATTGGCGTATCTAAATGCGATGTTAAGCCATTTAAAATCAATGGTATAGAATCAAATTCAATTACTTCCGAAAATGGAAGGTTTTTTCATTTGCTTGTTGATGATAATTCGAAAGACACTATTGACAACAGATTTGATAGTATTTATGATAACATGAATGTTTATCTAAATAACCAGAAGCTCAGTGTTTTAAACCGGCAAAAGATTAATGATTTATTTACGGAAACATGGTCTAAAAAATACCGTGGTTACCACATTGGAAAATCTCTTAATGAGTTTTTTTACAAGAAATTATACGGCACATACCGAAATCCCGCTGAATACTATTCCATCCAAAGACATTTCCCGATGATCTATGGAATTGGTGAAGAAGGATTATCGCAAAACGAACCCGCAGAGAGACGTGCCAAGGCATTGCAGTTTAAAGCATATCTGATGTTTTTCGAGCAGCATTTAGCCAACCATTTGGCACAACTCGCGAACTTGAATGAGTTTTTTAATATTGATTTTAAACAGGGCAAGCAAAAGACATACTTTGCTCAATGGATGCATTCTATTCCTGAAATCGAAAAGCTTGCAAAGGAAAATATTCCTGTCATCGAGTCCTATATGGAGTCAAATGATGTTTTTTTCAGCAGAAAGAACAGAATCTATAATCACTTGCTGGCCCGGTTTGGTGAAGATTTGAATGATCTTCCGTGGAAAGTTTCCTTGAGTTTAAACATGATTAAGAATGAAGATGCCTTTAAAAAGATTCTGCTTGAGCAAAAATCAGAATTTTTATTGCATTTGAAGAAACTTAGCTACAACCGCGCGAAAGGGGAATCATTCCTTCCTTTCAATTCCAAAGATAAAAATCAGAAATCCTTCAGAAATCCTTCAGGATTAGAACAAATGATCATGGCAAAAACTGGTATTCCTGCCAGAGGAATTTCCCTGATTCCGGATTTCACGGGATTAAAATTAAAAAAGCTCAAAGAAGATCCGGTAAACGGTATTCAGGAGTTTGATAGGAAATACCGGCATCTGACAAAAGATGAACTTGACGGTTCTGTTCAAGAAATAAATGAAGACCTGCCCAATGCAACATTCGGAGAAATAGGTCTGAAAACATTGTTCAAAGAAACGCTGGACTATAAAAACTACAGATTATCCATTCAGGACAATCCATCGGATAATATTCAAGTGATATTTCAAAAAGAAAGAAACAGATGGGTTAGCTTGTTTGAATGTTCCACCGAAAATGAGGCTGTTCAGAATATTTTCCGGATCATGGACTATTTCATTGAAAAGAACACTCAATCGGAAGGACTTTATCTGGTCGATCATATTTTGTTAGACGATTTTCTGGATGACAGCAAGTATGGATATAGCTTTCTGGATGAATACGGAAATCCAATGTTTCAAACGATCCTGAAAGAATCCTGGCGTGATTCAGAGAAAGAACGAAATGAAAGTCTGAAGAAATTTTATGAGCTTGGAGAGGATGAAAGTTCCTATTCTCCGGGTGATGGAAATTGGATCATTAATGACAAAGCAGGGAATACCATCGCATCATGCAAAGAAGCAGAACATGATATTAGTAAATCGGATCTTCTAAAAAAGACCAGGAGTTTAATCCGGCTTTTTAATAGTTCCGAAAATGGTGATGGAAGGTTGCGATATGAAGAGATGGAAAAAATACGGTTAAAAGGAAGTCTGCATGATATCGATGGGAATTATGGTCAAAGACGCCTTGTCTTTCAAAGACGTCTTCCTTCAGGAAAAATTATCAATGAAGACTTTTTCAACCTGAGTATTTCTGTCCTGATGCCGGATTGGCCGGCAAGATTTCAGAGCGATCGGTTTAAAGATTATGTTGCAAATTTAATCCGGGAAAGGTTACCTGCTCATATCAGCAATGAAATATTTTGGTTGAATGCCAATGAAATGAGAGTATTCGAGCATAAATATCATGAATGGCAAAATCTAAAATCTGAATTGAAAAATTCCAAGGCTCATTCAATAAAAATGAAGTCGGCAGCTTTTAAAGTTTATCAGCAGATTATCGAAATCAAAAAAAGTAATTAATGGTGAAATCCAGTCAAGATATTATCCACAGCTCTTCCTTTAATTTTGAATATGGGAGTAAAGCATCTGCCACGAGGTGCAATATTTTGATTGAATCAATTTTTAACTCACATATTTTACCCGAACTTGAAAAAGCTATTTCCAGTAGCATTCCTGAAGGAGTGCTGATCGAGTTGGCAAAACTGGAAATAAACCTCGGAAGAATTGATGAAAAAGAAATCTCCGGCAAGATTGCAGGTAGAATCGGCACTTCGTTGGAATCGGCACTTCAAAGCAGGTTCGGAATTGAAAAAAAATCACTCTACCCGAACACTTCCTTTGAAAGGGAAAAACCCGATAACTATTATATCGGATCGATCGAATTATTTCTTCAAAAAGGATATTTTCCTTACGGGATGGACCAGTCATTTACAATCGATGAACTGGTAACGAAGGCCTTCCATCAAAATCAGAAGGAACTGATAGAACTGATTAGAAGATGTGCCCGTCATGATTCTTCAATCAGAAGGATTGCCTATGGATTTAGTCCTGAAACGTTTGATTTAATCGTATCTGAACTTGATCCGGTCAACAGTCGGTGGATTGTGAATTTCAGAAAAATCCTCACTTCTGCATGGAATGAAAGAAATTTAAACCGAATTGGCGGAGACGAATTCCTTCGAACCATTAATTATTTCATCCTGAAATATTTGCTGAATGAAACGGGTTCAGTTTTCAATAGAAAGAAATTCTCAGGCAGTATTTTGAAGGAGTTCATCCTTGTTTTTAAAGTTGATTCCCAAGTCTTGCTTCAGGTTTTCAAAGCAAATACAGGCAATTCTGCTGCCATTATTTTAATCCGGGAAACCCTTTCTGAATGGCAGGAAAAGGAAGGCAAGCTGCTGTTTCAAAGCATCAATCAAGGATTACAAATTGAACGGTTGATCGAAATACTAAACAGTGGAGGCAATGAATATCAATCGTTAAAACCACAATTGCTGAAGGACGCGATCATTCAGGCCATCCATGATAAAGGAAAAAGAGCGATTCTAATTGAAAGACTTAGCCGGAACGGAGTCATTCTGATTCTGGAGTTATTCCTTGAAAAGAACATCAATGAACTGATAAACCTGATTACCTCGTTTACCGCTGAGGTAGCAAACCGATCTGCCGGGGAGAAGGGTATTTCAGCAAATCATTTCGTTTTATTCACTGTTATGTATTTGAATGAGAAGGAAATCAGAAGACTTGACAAAGAAGAATATGTACTTTTCTTAATTTATTCAGCCGGACTTGAAGATTCGAAAACCGTTAATACTTCGGCATTTAAACGTTTTATCCAAACGCAAAAGGGTATTGATTTAAAAAAGATGCTCTCGTTGATTGATGGGGAGCGGAAATATCCTGAAATCTCCGGTATCCAAAAAGTTCTTTCAAAAGTCCAGAATCATCAGCCAACCGAGGATGATTCTCCAACAGACAGCACAATTTCTGAAGAATATATTGCAATCTACAGGAGGAAAATTATTGGCTATTATCTGGATTCAGGGCATTTACCCGATGCATTTTCAGATTTAAACTGGAGCGATGTTCAAACGCTATTCCGGGATTTGATTCAGCAAAAAGACGATTTTCTGGCGGCCCAATTTCGCAGGAATGACGATGCTGAAGTTTTAATCAATCGGTTATTCGTTTTAATTGGCAGCAGATCATTGGACGATTTGGAAGCGTATTTGATTCATTTTTTTTGCGATGAATATGTCATGCTATCGAAAATACTGGAGGAGATAAAACAACAGTTTAATCTTAATTCTGACAATCCGGTACACTCACAAACCTACAGGAATCAGGTATTCATTACTGCACTTGCAGCAAGTAAAGGTGGAAGTTTATCCGGTGTTTACCTGTTTTCAATTTTGGAAAACCTGAATTCAGAGTTGGCCAGAGATTCCTCAGATTCAGATAAATTAATGCATTTACTATCTCCAAAATCAGGTGACCGCCTGAAAACTGGGAATATGCCAAACAAAGCAAACTCTGATGCTGAGTATAAGAAAATGATCGGGAAAGATTTTAAATTACTTTTTGGCAGACTGCATCTATCTGGTCCGGGGATTCAACCAACCGGAGCAGAGGTTCAGCGACTGATAAAAAAATTTACTTTTTATTTTCAGGCAGATCAAAAAGCCATTCTGGATGTACTTCAGGAAAATCGGGATGATCTTCTGCAAATTTACACTTTGCTCAAATTCCATTTGCCTTCCAGCAAGTGGAAACTTGTTGAGCAATCTTTGTTATCGAGGACAGAACTCCAGCGTGAAATAGAAAAATTTCAGCAACATGCGGATATCATTTCAGAGAAAATGGCAGATCCGGAATTGGATTGGCGCAAGACTTTGGAAGACTTTGGCTCCGGTGATTCTGAAAAATTAAGGGCGTTTCACATCCTGATCAAGAGCGATGAAGCTTTATTTGAAAGATTTATTTCAGTTGCAAAAGACTCTGAAATACCTGCGATACTAAGCTTTGGGAATAAAAAGTTACGAACCTGGTTCCATAAGCTTCTTTCCTTTTCTGCCGGTTCGTTATCAGGCAAAATCGATCGAAAATTCTGGAAATCACTTGTTTTAAGTTTTGGAATTCTGATTCTTCCGGAAGAAAAGGAATTCGCCACCAAAGATTTTGCATCGGCATTTTTTAACCATTTGCTGCAAAAGTTGAAAGCAATAAATGAGATGAAAATGTTCTATCCGATTGTGGACAAAATGAATTCATCAGGTCTAAAGGAACTTGTTGAATGGTGGCAGGTTTCAAAAAAAAGTGAATCCGGATCAAAAGTAGTGGATGAGACAGATCATCAGAATTCATTACAAGAAATGAACCACAGCTTTTCTGTGCTCCGGTTTTATGGCCAGAATGGATTCTTCCCGTGGTGGGCCGATAAATTATCGTTTCCGGAATTAATTGCCGGGTTACATCGAAGCAGCCATTTATACTCCAAAACATTTGAAGAATTATTCCTTCGGATGGAAAGAGAAGAGCATATTTTCGAACAATTGATTCCTAAAATATCCCAATCTGTAATCAATGAATTTGATCAGATATTATCTGCCCATTCGCTTTTATATACAGAATGGAAAAAGATCGTTCATCAGAAAAAAAAGAGGATCAAATCAAATACACAACAATTTGTTGAAAAAGATTCCAGGGAATCTGATTCCTTGTTTAAGGAACTGTATTTTAAAAACGATGAGGAAATTCTGGCCCATTGGCTTAAAGTTGATCCTCAAATTGCCAGTCAAATAAAGGAGTACGTAATGCTTTCGCCCTATTTCTATTTTCGAAATATAAATCCGGCTCAGTGGAGGCAAACGGTTTACGAATTTTCACGTGCTTATTATGGTCCGGAAATGGCGAAAGTGAACAATGAATTTCATGGTGAATTCCTGAAGCATTTGAAAACGAAGTATTCAACAATTAGTTGGGACGATACCTTTAAAACAGTTTATCAGCTTGCTCCATCCAATAAAGAATATCCTCGGGTCGCATTTCCAAAGGCCTTGATTCAATTGATAGCTGTTGAACCAGCCGACCACAGGAAAAAAAATGAAATCGCCCATAAGGAAAACAACATTTTGCCTGACGAAGATGATGGAATTGAGGTCATAATCAGCAATGCCGGGTTGATCCTCTTCTGGCCTTTTTTAACCCGCCTTTTTGAGAATCTTTCATTGGTAAAAAGTGGTGCATTTGTTAGTCCGGAAAGTATGAACAGGGCAGTTTATATTCTTCAGTACCTGGGTTTTTATGAAATCGATTTTCCGGAATACAAACTGATATTGAATAAATTAATGGTTGGAATGCAGGCACAGGACCACCTTGTTCCGTTTATCACGCTGACTGATGAAGAAAAAGAGATTGCACAAAGTTTATTCAACGGACTGATCAATAATTGGGAGAAGGTTAAAAATTCAAGTCCGGAAGGAATACAGCAGACTTTTATACAAAGGGAAGGAATATTGAGATTCCAGAAGGACAAGGTTTCTCTGGTGGTTGACAAAAAGGGCGTGGATATTTTGCTTGACTCAATTCCATGGAATATCTCGCTGATCAAACTATCCTGGATGAAAAAGCCAATATATGTGGAATGGATGTAAATGATATTTAAATGTAATTCATTAAAAATCAATAAGAAATGAATAATCGGAGCCATATAAAAAAGACATTTGTCAGAATAGGAATTATCTTACTTCTTGTTGCTTTTGTGTTTCGAACCGAAGCAGTAGCCCAGAAAATAGAGATACCGGCTTCAAAATTGGATTTTGAAAAATTTAAATTTGATTCAACATCTCAAAGTATCTTGGATAGGATTATTAAGCCTTTTAAATTTAAATACAATAGGGAAACTAAAGAGAAAAGGACAATACATGATTATATGAAAGCCCAAATTGATAAGGGGCTGTTGAAAATTGATCCAGCCGCTGTTGATACGATAATGGCGCAGCTTGAATCAATCAGAATAACGGATTCGTCTAATAATGAGAGTTTAAACCTGGCGAATATATCAAATGCAAAGAGTATTGACTCGGCCAATAAATCAATCCAGAGTATCAATGACAAATTGAGCAAGAAAGCTTCCAAATCAGTAATGGATTCTTTAGAAATATTAATGTCAGCCGTTATTCAGGAAAATGAGAACAATAACAATCAGGAAAATCAGGATTTGACAAGCAAGGTCAATAAGATCTTAAAAGAAATCGAGAAAGTCAAAAATTCTGATGCAGCTCATCCCGCACAGTTGGACAGCACTAAGAAGGGCGACTCCATGATTTACTTCAGGAGATACTTAAAACCGAAAATAAAAGTAATCGGTTGGCATAAAGCCGGGATGAACAATAAATTCAAAAATTATAACTTTCATTATTTATCTGCCATCAATTTATATGGTTA
>CAILJH010000058.1 GCA_903834475.1 uncultured Prolixibacteraceae bacterium
CCAGTGGCGACAATTGCATCAATCATGTTGCTTTTAACCATATCGACATATAGCTGCATGCAACCCGCGGCACTGGTACTTCCGGCGAGGGTCAGAATGTTTGTACATTCTGTATGGTTCACCATTTTCAGCAAGATATCGGCAGCACTTGCGGTATCGCGCGAGGTGAACGACATTTTGCGCATGGAGTCAATAATTGGAGTTGAATCGAATGACTTAATGTCGATGTGTTCGATGGTTTCTTTTAATAAATCCGCTTTTTTCATCATCTTGAATTGTATTCTTTTAAATGTGCTTGCTCAAACAACTGTATTTATTTAGCTATTAGCCATATAGACTATCACTTCTTGTCAAAAAAGTGTGCGAATATAATATAAAATATTTGGTTACAACACCATTGTATTCTAAAAAATAGCAGTTCTAATTGTACAATTAACGAAAAGGAAATGAATGAGCTTACGAATCTTTTTACTGAAATTTGATCTCCTGATTATCAATTCCTTATTTCTTAGAAGGCAGTACCATGTCTTTCATAAAGATTGCAGCGATATTCGCAATTGACTTGTCGAGACTGGAATATTCAAACCCAATGGTGCGTGTAATTTTTTCTCCGGAATACTGGTTTTTTTGATTTGAACCTGACAAGGCATCGCGGGTAATTACCGGTCGTTTACCGGTGAAGAAACTGGCTGCTTTGGCCATCCGCCATGCGATTTTCAACTTCATATCGGAAGCAAAACTCCGTGGACGGGGTTTGTTCAGGCCATCGGCTATTTTATTGAAAAAATCCTGATAACTCAGGTTTCCCGCGTTCAGGATGAACCGTTGATTTTTTACCGATTGAAACTGACTGTCCTCCATCAGCATAATCATTGCTTTTACCACATCGCGCACATCGACAAAACCCGAAATCCCTTTGGTATAATATTTCAATCCTTTCCACATGGATTGAAACAGCTTCGGACTCCCGAATTCCCAGTTTCCCGGTCCCATGATGATCGACGGATTGACGATAACTGCATCCAATCCTTCTTCAATTCCGCGCCAGACTTCCATTTCAGAAAAGAATTTACTTAGCGAATAGCCCGATTTGCGTTTGGATGGTGTCCAGTAGGTTTCTTCGTTAATTTCGCTGCCATCCTGAGTTTTGCCCAATGCCGCAATGGAACTGACGTGACAGAAGCGGCTGACTCCATTGTGAATGGCGGCATCAATCAGGTTGCCGGTGCCTTTCACGTTGTTATTAAGCATCATGTCGTGATCGTCGCCATGAAACGAAACGATGGCGGCACAATGGTAAATGCCCGTAACGCCTTTCAATGCCTCTTCCAGACTCAGATAATCCAATATATCGCCTTCCACCCATTCAATCCGGGCGAACAATTCATCAATTTCAGTTGTGTAGTACGAAAATATTTTCCGGACCCAATCGGTATTGCTTTGCTGCCGGCGCAAGGCTTTCACTTTATGTCCCGAGTTGGTCAGCTCGTAGAGTAAATGAGCTCCAACCAGTCCGGTACCACCTGTTACTAAAATCATATTGAGTGAGTTATGAATTATAAGTTATGAATTATAAGTTAGGCGTTATTTCAACTTTAGGCACTCCGAACTTAATTTAACGGGTTTTTGCCCCAAATTCCTTGGCAGTAAGCTTATCAATTTTCACCAAAAGAATGCCAACATTCCGGATAGCCGGTTCGTTGAATTTAAACGATAAATCGCTGTACTGGGTCATGAATTTCCGGACAATTTTCTCCTTCTCTGTTATATCATCCACCGTTTCGGCTGTGCCTTCAACCATCACCGATCTGGATATGACCCGGTAGCTGCAACCTACCTGAATATCCTGCCAGGCCAGGTCCTCACCCAATATCCAGTTGATGCAAACTTTTGGATTTTTTTTAATCGTTTCCCACATCCGGCCCTGTTGTGCCGAATGAAGTATAACCTGGTCACCATCCATGGCGAAATTCAAGGGTAACAGGTACGGCACATTGTTGTCGGCCATGGCCACAAAACAGGTCTTGCACTGTTTCAGAATGGCATCGATTTCATTTCGGTCGTGAATAAAATGTGTTCTCATAAATCTTCGATTCTCATACAAAGAAAAGTAAAATCAGCTCAATCCTTTTTAGGCTGGAACAATTTTTTAAACTTTGAAGCTTAAACTTAAATCTTATTCGATGGATCGCCGGATAACTGCTGAATTTTTCCTTCGTGATGTACTTGAAGTTGCACCGGAACTGATTGGTAAAATTCTGGTCAGGCAGTTCGGTGATGGCCGGATGGAGAAATACCGGATTACAGAAACTGAGGCATACCGCGGTGTTGAAGACCGGGCCTGCCATGCCAGCAAAGGTAGGACGTCTCGAACGGAAGTCATGTTTCAGGAAGGTGGGAAGGTTTACGTTTATCTGATATACGGCCAGTATTGGTTGCTCAACCTGGTTACCGGAATCGAGAATGACGCTTCGGCAGTGCTCATCCGAGGTATTGAAGGTTTCCCGGGACCCGGTCGGCTTGGTCGCGAACTTCAACTCGACCGCTCATTTTATGGCGAAAGCCTGATTCATTCTGACAGAATCTGGGTTGAAGATGCAGAGCCTGTTTCAGAAGTTCAGACATCAAAACGTATCGGAGTGGATTATTCAGGCGAATGGGCAGCGAAATTGTGGCGGTTTTATCTGTAGATAAATGGATAAAAATGTGTAGTTTTAAATTATTAATTTTACATTTTAGACTTTGAACCTGTGACCTATACTAAATTACATTTTAGTGGGCATGCCATCCTGCAAATGTTTAAGCGGGGCATTCGGACTGAAGAAATTGAAGCAGTTTTGGTGTCAGGCCAGGTGATAAAAGAGTACCCGGATGACAAACCATATCCAAGCTTTCTGATGCTTGGATTTTCATCCAATAGGCCATTGCATATAGTTGCATCAACTGACAAGTCAGTGAATTGTAATATCATCACAACATACGAGCCTGACGCAGCATTATGGGATAAAAATTTTTCGATTAAAAAATAAGTACTATGGAATGTGTAATTTGTAAAACCGGAGCCACGCATCACGGTCATGTAACAGTAACCCTTGAACGGAATGGTTCGATCATTGCAATTAAGGAAGTTCCTGCCATGGTATGTAACAATTGCGGGGAATATTATCTGGATACCGAAACAACCAAAGAAGTTCTTGCAAAGGCAGAACAGGCAATTGAAAAAGGTGTTGAGTTTGAAGTAATCAACATGAATAAGGTTGCATGATTTATATTTGGCAATCTTATCTCCAGGGTTCCATCACCCGCTCCAACGCTGCCTGTCCCTGCATCCAAGAAAGGAAAACTCCATAGTTGGTTATTGGAACACCCACATGCCGCAAATCGCGAAGGCGTGCCTGCAGTTTCTGGTGACTGATCATGCATCCGCCGCAATGGATGATTAGCTTGTATTTTTCGAGTTCGCCGTTGCTTTGAAATTCCCTGCCAAAATTATGCTTAACAATTACTTCCGGAAACAGTTGGTTCAACTTTCTCGGAATTTGCACAGTCCCGATATCCTCGCTGATGCGCGAATGGTTGCAGGCTTCAGCAATCAGAACCTTGTCGCCGGGCTGCAGATTATCCAACGCTTTAATCCCTTTGTAAAATTCGGAAATGCGACCTTTGCTCACATAATTGATCATCATGATCGAAAAAGTGGTCAGCATGATATCCGCAGGCGTCCATTTGGCCATGACGTCCATCGCCTGAGAGTCGGTAATAATTGCTTTTGGCCGGCGACCGAGGCTGTTCAGGAATGCATCGAAACGATCTTTTTCAGGTTGTGGGTTTTCGCTTCGCGCGATGCCTAAATTCATCCGGTATGATACCGGGAAAGCCCAGTTTCTGGTAATGTATTCTTCGGCCATGGCTTGCGGCCGAAGGTACCGCCCCGGTGGGGTTTCTTCATCCATGGGAATGTTCAGGACGTAAAACTCATCTTTTTCGAGAAATGGGAACAACTCCATTTTCTGAAATTTCGGATCATAGTTTGAAAGAATAAAGTTTAGAAGCGGCTGTCTAAAAGATGCATCGATTGCAGATAAGGTGATGGAAGGGAAAAATTTTAAAAGAGGAACCTGAATTTCAATTTTCTTGAAAAAACTGTCGGCGGTTGTTTCAAACAGGTTGTAAATAATCAGTATTTGTTTATCAAGTTCACGTGCTTCCTCCAGAATGATGTTTTCAGAATCAAATTCATGCGTTGATGGGTCGACGACCAGTAAAACAAGGTCGCATTCCTTCAGAACGTTCATCACCTTTTCCCGCTTTTTTGCTCCGAGCAGGCTTCCTTCGTCCAAACCGGCCGTATCGAAAAACTTCACAGGTCCCAGTCCATGGATTTCCTGAAGGGCAATTTTCACATCGGCAGTAGTTCCGGGAGTTGAGTCGGTAATGGAAGTTTCCTGTTGGGTCAGCAAATTCATCAGGCTGCTTTTGCCTGAATTCATTTTGCCAAAAATCCCAATATGTTCGCGTTCAGTCATGGTATGCAAAATTTCATGTTAAAACTTCTTCAGTAGAAAATCCGAATTCAGGAGCAGAAAAAAACCATAGCTGTAAGATAAATCCGATGTCTGCAAATCGAGGTATGAATCGACCTGAAAAGCCACACGAGCTCCTTTGGTGATGTTTTTCTGCCAGAAATACTTAGCAGTCAGCATCGAGCGATCGGGCTGTGTGACGGCTGGAACATCCCAGGAAGCTGACTGGTAAAGATATCGACCCTTGGGCGCCAGAAACTGATAGGCGTTCCAGTAACTCAAAGAAATTCGCGAATTTCTGGTTTGAGCACTTGTTTCAATCAGGAATGCGTGTCCACTGCTGAATGGAAGTGTATTGGAATCCCTGGTAACGGCATCGTAACCCAGCCAATATCCATTCAGATTAATCGTTTTGACCTTATCTCCCATATTCATCGCCATTTCCCAACCGGCTAAAAAATTAGCGTGGGTTTGAACACTCGGTCTGGGTCCATTCGGGTTCGTATTGATCTCACCTCCCTGATGATACATCAAAACCTGGAGTGGCAATTTGACTGTCAGCTCAGAATTTTGGAAAGCCTTGTAATTGCTTGTGAATCCATAGGTAAACCGTTCCTGAAAAGGATCATTCTGCATGATAAACTGTTCCCAGCTAATCCAGGTTTGGGCCTGCAGTTTTTTGCCTGAATAAAGAAATTGCAGTCCGAATTCAGGCTTGTCAATATAAATTCGTTCGGGTTCGCATAGTTGTTCGATCAGTCCATGCTGATTGGTTTGGTCCAGGTTTCCGGTAATCGCCGAAAAATTTTCAGAGAAACGATACCGTGCCGAAAACCATGGAATTGCAGTGTTCAGATGATCCCGCCCGCTGTAATAAAGCATATGGGCGCCAACTTCAAGATAAAGGTCGTCAACCGGAGAATAGGTCAGTTTGGGCCTGAAATAAGCGCCTGGCAGCGTGTAGCCTTTGACCAGACCACCCTGAAATTCGTTGTTCCAGAAGAACCCGAGACTCTCGAACCTGAAATTGAGTTCACCTGCTCTTACATCTGCTGCGTCCTTGTACGACGAAGAAAAATTCTGAAAATTCAGAGCCGTAAGTGTTTGGCTGTCTAGTTGAAACGCAACTAAAGTCAGGCAAAATATGTAGAGAAATTTTCTCATGTTTCAGTTTCGTTTCTGAATTTAATCTTTCCAATTCCGTCCGAAGACAAATATTTCCAGTAATTAACGAACTATCGCGGACGGTTAAAAACCTTAATGATTCAATCTACAAATATTTAGCTCCTCTGGAGCTGATGGATTCTTCATCCCAGCTTTCCCCCTGCGGGACAATCAGAAGGGGGCTTTATTTTTTCGGAAGTATAAACCGGTCGTACAAAAATAATAGAACTACAGCACTAAATGCCAGTGAGCTGAAAATAATCCAGATGGATTGCGGATGATAGCTGTTCCAGAGGAAATCGGTTAACTGCTGCTGACTGAAGTTCATTTGCCGGGCTGCTTCTTTGAAATAATCCGTTTTGGTAAATGAAGCGCCAACTTCGGGAATTGACAAACCACGTTTCAGAACTTCGGCTTTCAATAGGAAAAGTTTGTCTGCTATTTTTTCGTAAGGTGCTCCGGACAAAAATCCGGCAATCTGGTGACCCAAGGCAATT
This sequence comes from uncultured Prolixibacteraceae bacterium, assembly GCA_903834475.1. Lineage (GTDB taxonomy): Bacteria > Bacteroidota > Bacteroidia > Bacteroidales > Prolixibacteraceae > Aquipluma. The sequence continues at coordinate 6,185 of CAILJH010000058.1, forward strand.
GGTAAAAACGATGATCCCATATAAAGCGCTTTTTTATCCGATGGAGCAATGCTGCCAACATATTCGGTGTATTTTGGTGAGCTGCCCATTTCGCCTAATCCAAAGATCAGTAATCCCAGCAGAATCATCCATCCATTCTGAAATGCGAACATCATCCCGAGTCCGCCAGCCAGCACGAAAATACCGCCCATCATGGCATTCAGCGGACGGAACCGCATCACAAAAGCTGAAACTGCAATCTGGAAAACGATGATAAAAAAAGCATCCATGCTGCCCAGAGTCAAGGCAACTGTTCCTGGTGTGGAGCCAATCAATTCGGCCAGCCACGGCGAAAAGGAATGAATATCGGTGTAAAGATTTGTTGTATTGACCCAGTCAACGATAAATGTTGGGAAGGAATAATACAACTGATTAAAGGCTGCCCAAAATACCGACATGATTAGCAAAAACATGGCATAGCGCCAGTTGGTAATGGTAACAAATATATTCCTGAAGGCGAGTTCAATTGTTTTTAGCACTCCGGAAGCCTTTTCATCGCGTGGCGGATCTTTAAAAAACAGGAAGGTAATCAACATGTTGATCATGATGGATGCGATCGACAACAGAAAAACGAAGTTCCAGCCTTTTCCCAAAACAATTCCGGCCACGAATGGTCCTATCCAGCCGCCAATATTTACCATCATGTAGAAAATGCCGAAGCCGATGGAGGAAGTTTCCGGATTGGTGGTTTTGGAAATCATGGCCGAAATGATGGGTTTAAAAAATGCTCCACCCACGCATATCCAGATAAATGAAAAGAAAACCATTCCGAAACTTTCAAAATTCTGAATCATAAAAAACCCGGAAATGTAGATCAGGAAAGCAAGGAACAATATCTTTTTGTATCCGACACGATCGGCAATAGCACCGGTAATAATGGGCAAAAAGTAGAGCAGCATCGAGCCTGTGCCCATGATAATACCTTTTTGTTCCGGAGAAAAACCCATTGCTCCGGTTTCTTTCGAACCAACAAGGAAAAGACCGAAGCCCATATAAAATCCATACCAGGCATATCGTTCAAAGAGTTCGATCAAATTTGAAATCCAGAATATACGGGGATATTTCTTGAAAACCTGAAGTTTAGACATGTAGATTTGCTTAAAAATAAAGGGGTGAAAAGTAGTAAAAAAAGCCAATGTCTGAATGTCTAATGATTTGAAAGAGGATGGAGGGAAAAAGACGTTTTCAGTTGCTTCAGGTTCTCTTCTTTCGTTAAATGATCACTTTAAGAATAATTAACGAAATCGACGAATAATGCAAGTCAATAAAAACAAAGCTTTTACTATTTTTGTTCTTCGTATTCAAATCAGAAGTTGTGGGATTTTCAGCGAATAAAGCCGGTATTTTGTTTTCGGTATTTACCATAGTTTTTCAGACTTCTACTTATACAGTATTAATTAACAACACTTTATAAATGAAATTTTCAAAAGCAAAAAAAGCAGGGATTGTTGTTGTAGGATTATTAGTTTTTGCCATCGGCTTTTACAGCTTTAAACAAGACGACAAAAATTTTCAGATAGCCAAGAACCTCGATGTTTATTACACACTTTTCAGGGAATTAAACCTGTTTTACGTGGATGACGTAGATCCGAACAAACTGGTCAAAACCAGTATCGAAAAGATGCTTGAATCACTTGATCCTTACACAAACTACATTCCTGAAGACGATGTGGAAGATTTCAAGTTTATGACTACCGGTGAGTATGCCGGAATTGGCGCGTTAATTAGCAAGCAGAATGGCAAGATTGTGGTTTCTGAACCTTATGAAGGATTTCCGGCCCAGAAAAGTGGATTAAAAGCTGGTGATGTATTGCTCGAAGTGGCCGGAAAATCAACAGAAAAACTTTCTACAGAAGATGTGAGTGCATTGCTGAAAGGGCCTGCAAGCAAGCCAGTTTTGGTTAAAATTCAACGGTATGGGCAGAAAAAACCGATGGATATTGAGATTATCCGCGAAAAAATCCAGATCGATCCGGTACCGTATTACGGAATGCTCAATAAGGAAACCGGCTATATTCGACTGACGAATTTCACTGTGGATTGCACCGAACGTGTAAAAATTGCACTGATTGATCTGAAGGAAAGACAGGGCGCAAAATCACTGGTATTGGATCTTCGCTCAAATCCAGGTGGATTGCTGATTGAAGCCGTGAGACTCGCCAACCTTTTCGTTCCGAAGGGCCAGGAAATTGTGAGTACCCGCGGAAAAGTAAAACAGTGGGACAAAATCTATACAGCAACTGAAAATCCAATTGATACGGTTATGCCAATTGCTGTTCTGGTGAACCGCGGATCGGCTTCAGCTTCTGAAATTGTTGCCGGAGCCATTCAGGATCTCGATCGTGGCATCATCATTGGAACCCGTACTTTTGGGAAGGGTTTGGTGCAAACCACCCGCGACCTGAGTTACAATGCCAAACTTAAAATCACCACAGCCAAATATTATATTCCCAGCGGACGCTGTATTCAGGCACTCGACTATACACACCGCAATGAAGATGGCAGTGTGGGAGTAGTTCCTGATTCACTGATTTCAAAATTTGCCACGAAAAAGGGCCGGATTGTATTTGACGGAGGCGGCGTTTTCCCCGATCTTTCTGTTGCAGATGAAACCCTGAGTAATTTAACGATGAACCTGGCAACGCAATCGAAAATATTTGATTTTGCGACTTATTTCAATAGCAAAACTGAAAAAATATCTTCTCCTGAAGAATTTACAATATCTCCGGAAGTGTATGCCGATTTTGTTCAGTTTGTTAAAAATCAGGATTTTAAATACGAATCGAAAACTGAAGAAGAATTGGACCAATTGCTCGAAGTAGCTAAAAAGGAAAAGTATTACGATATCTCGAAGAGCGAATTTGAAACTTTAAAAGTAAAACTTGGACACAACCTGGATCAGGATCTGGAGCATTTTAAAGTTGAAATCTCTGAATTGCTGGCCGACGAAATAGTTTCGAGATACTATTATCAAAAGGGAGCCATCAAAGCCGCTTTGCGCGACGATTCTGATATAAAGAAAGCTCTGGGAATTATCAATACGCCTGATAGCTATGCAGCAATATTTGATAAAGGAAGAGTGATTAAGGCCAACTGAGCTGAAAAGCCAAAATAAAAGACATAAAAAAACCGGTACAGGAAACTGTACCGGTTTTTTTTGCTCCAGGTTTTAGAACCCAAATATCTGAGGATACAAAATTGCAAGAGTCAAAGTCACAACAACGAGTAAGCCTAATCCGAAGAAGAACAGTAAAACGCCTACCTGGTAACGTTTGTTTGACTTTACCAGTTCAGTAACGGAGTTAATCTTATGAATTTTATTAACCATCTTCTGGAGTGCCATCTGGTCTTTTACAATGTAATCGTATGCACCGTATTTCATACTGTTAATGGCAATGTCAATGCTATCCTGACCTGAAAGGAATATAAATTCAACTTCAGGATTCGTTTTTTTTGCTTTAATGAGTACTTCAATTCCTGTCATACCATCGAGCAGGTAATCCTGAATAATGATATCCGGATTTTTATGCATATTGTTTAATGCATCCTCACCTGTAAGGAAAGATTCAACATTAGTTAATTTATTGGTCTTTAGGTAGCTAACAACTAACTTGTTATACATTTGGTTGTCTTCAACAACAAATATCAGAGGATTCTTGGTGTTCGGCATGGCGTAATTTTATATAAATTCAAATCGCGTTTTCGGAGTTTTAAATAGTGATTTTAAGCTAAAAACTCTGTATTTTTCCGCTTTACAGATCAGATCAAAATTAGAAAAAAAACTGATACATTCTAAAATTTATTATTTAGAACGATAGTTTTTTGTTTTTGGTACGCACATCAGCCGATTTTATATCTTTTAGTAATCATTCTTGCCCTGATTGTTTCGCTTCAGGATAATTCTGGCTTTTTCTTTTGTTATCCGATGCGATACTGCCTAACTTTTCTAATTTTACTACCGTTAAAAACGAAATTTAATTTCTTCGTCAACTTATTTTATTTGAGGACATTCTATGAGCGCGCACAATAATTCAGACAAGCGACTTTTTCTTTTAGACGCTTATGCCTTGATCTACAGATCGTATTTCGCTTTCATTAAAAATCCGCGATTCAATTCCAAAGGATTGAATACATCGGCCATGCTTGGTTTTGTAAATACCCTTGAACAGTTGCTTAGCGATCAGAAACCGACGCACATTGCGGTTGTTTTCGATTTGAATGTACCCACATTCAGGCACGAAATGTTCGAAGCCTACAAGGCCAACCGTGAAGCAATGCCTGAAGATCTCCAGAAATCGATTCCATATATCCGGAAGATTATTGAAGCTTATCATATTCCGATACTCGAAAGGGCAGGTTTTGAGGCCGATGATGTGATCGGGACTTTGGCAAAAAAGGCCGAAACAATGGGTTACACAACCTTTATGATGACTCCGGACAAGGACTACGCACAATTGGTTTCTAAAAATATCTTCATGTACAAACCATCGCGTGGTGGCGAACAGCCTGAGATATGGGGAATACCTGAAGTTTGTGAGAATTTTCAGATCGATGAGCCGTGGCAGGTCATTGATGTACTTGGACTGATGGGCGATTCGGCAGATAATATTCCGGGTTGTCCGGGTGTCGGTCCAAAAACAGCAATGAAACTGGTTTCGGAATTTAAATCGGTTGATGGTCTTTACCAAAACATCGACTCGCAAAAAGGAAAACTGAAAGATAATCTGGTTGAATTTGAACAACAGGTGCGCATGTCGCGAAAGCTTGCCGAGATAATTCTGGATGTTCCGGTTGAGTTTGACGAGGATAAACTCATCATGGAAGATCCGGATTTTGAGAAATTAAATGAGCTGTTTGCCGATCTGGAATTCAGGCAACTGATTCGCAAACAGGTAGAAAAACCGAAACCTGTTTCCGATGCCCAATTCGAACAAGGATCTTTGTTCGGATCATTAAATCCTGTTCCGGAGGTAATACCGGCAGCGTCAGCCAATCTGGATTCAATTCACACTATTCCTCATCAATACTACCTGATTGAAACGGCTGAGCAACGCGCCAGTTTACGCGCTGAACTTTCGGTACAGAAAGAGTTTTGCTTCGATACTGAAACCACCGGACTGGATACCATGACAGCTGAGTTGGTCTGTATTTCTTTTGCCTTTCGAAGTCACGAAGCCTATTGTGTCACATTACCCGCCAACCGCCAGAAAGCAACCGAAATCGTTCAGGAATTCCAACTGGTTTTTGGTGACGAAAAAATCCTGAAAATTGGACAGAATATTAAATTCGATCTTTCCATTTTGAAAAATTACGGACTCGAAATTGGCGGACCACTTTTCGACACCATGATTGCTCATTACCTGATTCAGCCTGACATGCGACACAACCTGGACTATTTGTGCGAGCAATACCTGAATTTCCAAAAGATTACGACGGACACCCTGATTGGTGGCAAAGGCTTGTTCCAAAAGACAATGCGCGATGCCAGTCCGGAGCAGTTACGCGATTATGCATGCGAAGATGCCGACTTTACCTTGCAATTAAAATTTGCACTCGAAAAGGAACTAAACGCCAGCAGTACCCGGAAACTTTTTGATGAAATTGAAATGCCGCTGATTTTTGTTTTGGCCGACATGGAACGTGCAGGAGTTAATTTAAATACTTCCGAATTAAAAATCTATGCCGAAGTTTTAAGAAAGCAAATTATCGAAGTTGAAGGCGAAATCATTCAGATGGCTGGTGAGAATTTTAATGTTTCGTCGCCTAAACAATTGGGAGTTATTTTATTCGAGAAACTAAAAATCGATCCGAATGCCAAAATGACCAAGACCAAGCAATATTCGACCGCTGAAGAAACGCTGGAAAAACTTTCAGAGAAACACCCGATTATTGCCAGAATTCTCGAATTCAGAGGCTTGAAAAAGTTGCTTTCAACCTATGTTGAAGCGTTACCATTACTGATTAATCCGAACACAAAAAAACTTCATACTTCATATAACCAGGCCATTGCTGCAACCGGACGGCTGAGTTCGACCAATCCGAACCTTCAAAACATTCCGATTCGCGACGAAAACGGGCGTGAACTGCGCAAGGCGTTTATTCCGTCCGACGATCTGCACACTTTCCTTTCAGCCGACTACTCGCAAATCGAATTGCGCATCATGGCTGCTCTGAGCAAGGATGAACAGATGATGGAAGCATTCCGCAATAATCAGGATATTCACTCCATTACCGCTTCTAAAATCTATAAAATTCCTCTGGAAGAAGTCACTTCGGATATGCGCCGGAAAGCCAAAACTGCCAATTTCGGAATCATTTACGGCATATCGGCATTTGGATTGTCAGCACGCCTGAACATTCCAAGAACTGAAGCCAAAGAACTAATCGACGGCTATTTCGAGAACTTTCCGGATATTAAAAAATACATGGATTTGAGCATTGAGAATGCGCGAAGCAAAGGATTTGTAGAAACAATCATGGGCCGGAAGCGCTACCTTGTTGACATTAATTCAGCTAATGCGGTTGTGCGTGGAATGGCTGAGCGAAATGCAATCAATGCACCCATTCAGGGTTCTGCTGCCGATGTGATAAAAATAGCCATGATCAACATTTGGAGGGAGATCAGCAAACAGAATCTGAAATCCAAAATGATTCTGCAGGTACACGATGAGTTGAATTTTGATGTATGGAAAACCGAACTGGAGCAGATGAAAGCCATTGTCAAACATGAAATGGAAAATGCTGTAAACGTTGGCGTACCGCTGACCGTTGAAATGAATAACGGGGAGAACTGGCTGGATGCACATTAAAATCAGGAAAAAGGAAAAAGTCATTCGAAAGTCAGGAGAGAGAAAATAGGAAAGGGGAAAAATTTGCAATTTGAATTGAGTATTACCTGTTTTCTTTTTTCTCACTATTTTTCCTAATGAATACTGACTCTTTTCTATTTCAATAATTTATGCGAATCAAGAGTTGAAGAATGAGTAATAATAATGCCGAAGGCATGATAGGATTATAGATCATTAGGATCAAAAAGAGTTAAAAATGCCGCCTGCCGGCCGCAGGCAGGAAGGCATGGCAGGATAATACCAGCACCTCGTGGTTTAAAGCTGCGTTTTTCAACCTTTTCTACAATCATATCAACGCTTTGGGGTTAAAAATCAAACCCTTAATTCGCATAATTTGCTAATCGTTCAGTTTGATTACGAATAATAATGATCGTATGAGGGATATTATTTCGACAGAGGATGAGTACAGGATCGCGCTGAAAAGATTTTTGGAAATCTGCGACGCAGCTCAGGGCACTCCGGAAGCAATGGATTTGGAGAAACTGATGTATCTGCTCGAAATTTACGAGCGAAATAATTGTTCCTAATAGGCGGACTTTTAAATTCTCTGTAATTTCACCAGTAATTTTTTAAATGCCGAAAGCATTCCTTTTTCAATGGCAGAGTATTCCACAATGTCCTTTCCAACATAGACAAACATCATCGCCAATTTGATATTTCTGGCGGCCAACTCTTCATAAAGACCTGATTTATGTAACCGGTATGCTTCACGCATTCGCCGTTTCAGGAGATTTCGTTTTACCGCACGCTTAAAATTCCGCTTCGAAACGGTGAATGCTGCCTGAATTGGATGGGATTCCATTAAATCAGTTTTCAGGAAAACAACTTTGAGCGGATAGGCCAAAAAAGATTCGCCGGAGGTAAATAATTCCCCGATGATTTTTTGGCTGCTGAGCCTTTCTTCCTTATGAAATGTGAATCCTTCCATCGTTCTAAAATACAACAAAAAAGGGGAAACTGTATTTCCCCTTTTCTTATTCCTTATAAATTCTGTTTATTGTCCTTTGTTGTGTTTTTTGATGAATTGTTCCAAAGCCATGGTCATTGATGGGGCTTCGGCAGTCGGAGCTTCAATGTCGAGTCGTAAACCAGCTTCATGCACTGCTTTCGCTGTAGCTGGTCCGAAACAGGCAATCTTAGTTTCATCCTGTGTAAATGTCGGAAAATTCTGAATCAATGAATGAATTCCGGAGGGACTGAAGAAAACGAGAATGTCGTAGTTTACATCTTTCAGGTCCGACAAATCGCTGCTAACCGTATTGTAAATAATTGCTTTGGTGTAGAAATAACCAGCTTTATCGAGCAAGGAAGTTATTTCAGGCTGACCAACCTGTGACAAAGGCAGCAAGAACTTTTCCTCTTTATGCTTTTTCATCACATCAATCAAATCTGCAAATTTACCTGCACCGTAGAAAATTTTTCGTTTGCGATAAACGATGTATTTCTGAAGATAAAATGCAGTTGCTTCCGAATTGCAAAAGTATTTCATTGAATCCGGAATAGCCAGACGAAGCTCAGGGCAGATTCTGAAAAAATGATCGATGGCAGTACGGCTGGTAAAAATAACTGCTGTATGATCAAGTATTTGTACTCTGGTTTGCCTGAATTCTTTGGCGGAAACACTTTCAACCTGGATGAAAGGACGGAAATCAACTTGAACGTTGTTTTTCTCGGCCAAATCGAAATAAGGTGATTTGACAGTGTCAGGTTTTGGCTGCGATACTAATATTTTCTTGATCTTCAAGGTATTTTCTTTTTATATATTTCTGTTCAACGTCTAAATCGATAAAAGAACGTAGATTAAAACCAATGGTAAAAATTCAAGGGTACAAAGGTATAAAATCAAATATGAAATTGAAAAATGTTTTTTTAAGAAAATTTTAGCCCCTCTAAATAGCGAAATCAAATAGAAAATGGCAATAATAGCAAGGCCTGCATACAAAATTGGTTGTGCATTTGTAAAAGGAATAAATGCTATGGTAGCAGTAACCGGCATTAAAAATAATCCCAAAACACGATTGTAAACCGTTATACTGAAGAGATATTCCTGAACTTCAGTCTTGCTTTCGGTTAAAATTCCGATGATATAATAAATGGTCTTTTTTGCCAGAAAATAGGTGATTACAATTCCCAGACAAATCAGGTAAGTATAGTAGGTCTTTGTTGCTCCAAGATTAATCTTAAATATATTGAGCAACTGATACCCGAATAATGCCAGAATCAGGCTGAAAACCAGATCGAGCCGGAATGAGGCGTGGAACAGGTTGAAATAGCGCTCGCGGAATGTGCGGGTAAATGTGGAATAATTGATGGTTGACTGAATCAGCTGGCTCAGGTACTTATTGAAAATCAGCCTAACCGATGCAAACAAAAGAAATGAAATCAGTAACACACCAACCAGCCAGTCGGGATTCGACCGGAGAACCTTTTTGCCCGGATAAACCACCTCGACTTTTTTCAGAACGGTGTAAAGCGAATCGTAAGGAAGTGGTCGAATCAGTTCTTTCTGATAATCGAAATTACTTTTGTATGGCGTTTTGAACTGTGACCATTCCTGCTTGTAACCAAAGATTATCAAACTGTCGGGCGCAATATAATTGGCGTTTAGAGAGTCGAGAACAGTAGAATCGAGTAGGTTAATCTTTTGTGAAGTGAGTTCGTTTTGAAAGGCATTTGTTCCCAAAACGGTTTGTTTCAAATTCAGGTTAGAGCTTACAGAGTCTGATTTGAATGGATTCGATTGCATACCGCCCGCCAATTGTATAAGTTTGTGGTCGCAAAAGTAGTGATTAATCGCTTTTATTCACTCACCTCATGTGGCTAATTCAATAAATTTAAATTTCAATGATTCAAAATACGATGAAAATATACCAGGCTCCGCTTCAGGGATTCACCGATTTTACCTTTCGTAAAGTGCTTTCAGAGGTGTTTGGCGGAATCGATAAATATTTCATTCCTTATTTGTCATACGGCAAAGGAAAGGAAATTAAGAAATCACAATTACGGGAAGTCTTTCCTGAAAACAATTTAGATTTGCCTGCTGTACCGCAGGTTCTGTTTTCAGATCGGCAGGAGCTTTTTGATTTGGTTTCGCTGTTGGCCGAATCAAATTATACGGAGATTAACCTGAATTTGGGTTGTCCGTATCCGATGGCAACCAACAAGGGCAGGGGAGCGGCCTGGCTCGAAAAACCTGAGGCATTGAATGAAATCCTTCAGGAACTTTTTAATCAGAAATTTCCGGTAAAATTCTCAGTAAAAATGCGTGCAGGACTGATCAATGATGCGGATTTCAGGGCGACTCTGAATATTTTAAACCATTTTCCGTTGGAAGAAGTCATTTTTCATCCGCGAACGGCCAGCCAGATGTATACTGGAAAAGCGAATCCGGTTTTGTTTGCCGAAGCGCTTTCTTTGGTAGAACATCCTTTGGTTTATAATGGCGATTTGTTTTCCGAAGCCGATCTTCAGGCGATAAAAATCGTGGTTCCTCAGCAAGATAGTTTCATGATCGGCCGTGGTTTGCTGATTAATCCCGAACTGCCGCTGCAACTGAAAGGTGAAATCTTCGAAGCGAAAGAACTTCGGAAAAAAAAGAAGGAATTTCATGACCAACTGCTGGAAGCCTATTCTGCCCGATTGGAAGGAAGTGGCCATATCCTGATGAAAATGAATCAGTTCTGGTCGTACTTCAGTGAATCGTTTGAAAATCAGCACAAAGTGATGAAGTTGATAAAAAAATCAGGTAGCCTGCTGAAATACAATGCCGCAGTCGTTGAGATTTTTAGGAATTATTGATGTTTTGCCTGTTGATCATCTCAGATTTTTAAAGCCTTTTTCGATTTCATCTGCCAATCTTTCAAAAACTACATCAAAAGGTGCTTCACCGTTGACAATGGCCACATCGTGGATTTCCTTGTATTTATCAAGAACAGGAATTGTTTTCTCTTCATGTTCTTTCAGTCTCCGTACAATTTTTTCGGTACTGGTGTCATAAGGTTTACAATGGCTGGTTTTGCTGCGCTGGTCAAGTCTGGAAATCAATTCGAGTGTACCAACCTGTATGTCAATAATTTTACTGATGGTGGAATTGTGCTTTTTCAGGATGCCATCTAAAATATAGGATTGAACCAGGGTTCTTGGAAACCCTTTAAAAATGAATCCTTTAACTGTTTTTGAATTCTTGATTTTTTGCAGAATTAAAGGAACAACAATTTCATCGGGAACGAGTTCTCCGTTTTCATAGATTTCAGTAATTCGCTTGCCTAATTCAGTTTTGGCTTCTATTTCTTCCTCGAGCATTCTTCCCGTTGAAATGTATTCCAACCCGTATTTTCTGGAAAGCTCTATGCCCTGAGAACCCCGTCCGCAGCCAGGATAACCAAAAATTACCACGTTCATCAGCTTTTTACTCAATTCCTGATTAATGATATCTTCAATTTGAGTAGTTACTTCTTCCACTTCCTGGTGTCCGTCAATAGCAATATAATTTCCTTTTTCCTTATAGTAATTCAGTACTGGTAAGGTCTTTTCTTCATATTCTTTCAATCGGTTCCGGATAACCAATTCATTATCATCCGATCGGCCAGATGTTAACCCGCGGTTTAAAAGCCTTGAAACCGATTCGTCTTCCGGCACTTCAATGCTGATCAGGCAATTAAGCGAAGTGTGGAGTTTAATCATTAAGCCTTCAAGAATGTATGCCTGAATGTAGGTTCGGGGAAATCCGTCAAATAGGAATCCGCTTGCCTGGGAATTTTCCTTGATTGTTTTCTCGAGAATCTGTACGATAATCTCATCAGATACCAGTTTCCCGGCAGCGATGATGCTTTTTGCTTCCAGTCCCAGTTTGGTCTCTTCGGCAAGTTCTTTACGCAGCAAATCTCCTGTTGAAATGTAAAACAGGTCGTATTTTTCAATTAAAAAGGCAGACTGAGTTCCTTTTCCGGCACCCGGAGGGCCGAACAATGCGATGTTTATCACGGGCTTGGTTTTTATTCACTCGAAAGGTAAATAAACTCCTGCAATTACTGAACAAAAGAATAGCTATTATTCAGCATGATTCAGGACTGGCAATGGTAATCTTCGGTTTTCTGAAGATCAGTATAATGAAACTAAAATACAATTCATTGGAATGCATCCATTGTTTAACTCCTGAAACTTCACTTTTCTTTTGGATAATCACTTCATTCCTTTATCTTCGCCTCCGATAACACGAATATCTAAAATAGTAACACATGTCGGTTTCCCGTTTTGGTGTTTCGCTCGAAGAAGAGCTGTTGACAGCGCTCGATCAGTATGTGACCGAAAATAATTTTTCGAACCGGTCGCAGGCTATCCGCTACCTGATTGAGAAAAACCTGGTGGAGCAGAAATGGAAGTGTGACAACCTGGTGGCCGGTGCAGTGGTCATGGTTTACAGCAGCCAAAAGCCCGAGATACGCACCCGCTCTGCCGAATTTCAGTTGCAATACCGCGATGTAGTGATTGGTGTTCAGCAGTTTAATCTGAGCGATCAAAACGGTATGGAGATTATCGCAGTGAAAGGTGCTTCGCGCCGGTTAACCGAACTGTCGGACAAGCTAATAGGCATTAAAGGCATTCAGCACGGCAAACTGATCATGAGTAAAACGGAATAATTTGAATATGAACGAACTTCATTCTGACTTGCAAGAAAAACTCCATATGCTTGAACATTGGTTCGGGCAACGGAAAGGTTCCATTGTGGCCTTTTCCGGAGGAATCGATTCGACACTCGTCCTTTACCTGGCGCGTAAATTTCAGGGAAAGGAAAATGCGATTGGTGTCATTTCCAATTCGGAAAGCCTGAAAAATAAGGATTTCAATCTGGCTCAATCTTTCTGCAAAGAATTTGACATTCAGCTGATTGTAATCAAAACCAATGAACTGACGGATTCGCGTTACAGCGAAAATCCAATCAACCGGTGTTTCTTCTGTAAAGATCACCTGTTTAACGACCTTCAGGAATTGAAAAAAGACTATCCCGGATTTGAAATTCTGAGCGGGACAAATTTTGATGATCTGGGCGACTATCGACCAGGTATCGATGCGGCACAAAAAAATCAGGTTATTTCTCCGCTGGTCGATTGCAAAGTTACCAAAGAGGAGATTCGGGAGATTGCCCGGCATTTCAATTTACCAAACTGGAACAAGCCTGCCAGCCCATGTTTGAGTTCGCGCATTCCATACAATCAGGATGTGACGTTGGAAAAGCTCCGGCAAATTGAAGCCGCCGAAGACCTGTTGAATAGCTATGGTTTTGAAGATGTAAGGCTTCGCCACTATGGAACCTACGGTAAAATTGAAGTTCAGAAAGGGGATTTGGAGAAACTTTTACCCATCAGGGAAAAGGTGATTGGTGAGATTAGAAAGTTCGGGTTTGAACGGATTGAGATTGATGAAGAAGGTTTGGTCTCCGGAAAAATGAATCGTGTTTTAAAATTGGAAATCCAAAAAATTGATAACAAATGAAACTTCCATGACAAAATTTTGACAAACAACTTGTTCTGAATATTTATCGGGAGAAGGATGATTATAAAAACAAAATTGTTGACATCGCTTTTTTTAAGCCTCGCCCTTCGCCTGCCTGCCGCAGGCAGGGGGGAGGTTTGGAGGGGGCTTCAAATTAGAAAAGATATGCGAATTCTGTATTACGATTGTTTTGCCGGGATCAGCGGAGATATGAATCTTGGTGCTTTGATTGATTTGGGAGTCGATGCGGACTATCTGAAAACGGAACTTGAGAAACTCAATATTGAGGGTTTTCATCTGGAAGTTCAACCCGACATCCGGAGAGGAATTTCAGGAACAAAAGCTACCGTGGTTATTGAAAATCAGGAGAACGAAAAGCATCGCCATTTGCGACATGTGGAAGAATTGGTCAACCAGAGCAGCCTTTCGGATGCGGTTAAAACCAAATCACTTCAGATTTTCGACCTGATTGCCGTTGCAGAGGCGAAAGTTCACAACATCAGCAAAGAACGCGTTCATTTTCATGAAGTTGGTGCCTTGGATTCCATCGCAGACATTGTTGGTGCTGCCATTTGCCTTGATTTCCTGAAAGTGGATAAAGTGATGTCATCGTCCATCCAGTTGGGTGGAGGAATGGTGAAATGTGCGCATGGACTCATGCCGGTGCCGGCTCCTGCCACCGCTTTAATTGTTCAGAATGTACCGGTCAAAACCGGATTGGTGCAGCACGAAGCGACCACACCTACAGGTGCGGCGATTTTAGTTGCCACGGTAAACGAATTTACCGATCAGATCGATTTCCAGATACAGAAAACCGCCTATGGAATCGGGCAGCGTGATGTTTCGGAAGTTCCAAATGTATTGCGGGTTTACCTGTCGGACGACAACAAAACAGCGGACAATACCACTCAGGAAGGAGCCTGGATGGTGGAATGTAATATCGACGACATGAATCCGGAATGGTACGATCACCTCTTTCGGAAACTTTTTGAGGCCGGAGCCAGCGACGTATTTTTGACTCCGATTTTCATGAAAAAATCAAGACCAGCAAATAAGCTGTCTGTTCTTTGTAACAGCAAAATCAAGCCCGAAATCAAATCCATTATTTTCAGGAACAGCACAACCATTGGGGTGCGGGAATATGTCGTCACCAAAACCGTTTTGGAACGACAGGAACGTGAAATCGAAACCGAATTGGGGAAGGTCGCGATGAAATACAGTTATTTTCAGGGCCGGGAAATACGGTTCAAGCCTGAATCGGATGAAATCATCCGGCTGGCAAATCAGCATGGAATGAGCTTGAATGAAGTTGAAAAAATCATTAATAAAAACAGTTGATATGGATATCAGTGAAATCCTTGAAAAATATAAAGGTGGTGAAATGGAATTGGGTGAAGCACTGTCACATTTGTCACATCGCGGTGAAGATATGGGTTTTGCCCATCTGGACACCGATCGTTTGCACCGGACCGGATTGCCGGAGATGATTTATTCGGCAGGAAAAACAACCGAACAAGTTAAATTGATTGCAGAACGGATGTACATAAAAGGGATGGATATCCTGGCAACCCGCGCCAACGAAGAAATGTTTGAGGCCGTTAAACGGGTTGTTCCCGGAGCGGTTTATAATTCACTGGCTAAAACAATAGTTTTCAAGCATAAAGAGGAACTTTCTGGAAAAGGATACATTGCTGTTATTTCAGCCGGAACATCCGATTTACCGGTAGCCGAAGAGGCTGTTGAAACCGCCCGGTTTCTGAATAACCAGGTTGAAGCCATTTATGATGTTGGGGTGGCGGGTATTCACCGGCTTTTTAACAAATGGGATCTTATCCGGAATGCCAGGGTCATTATTGTTGTTGCCGGAATGGAGGGTGCGCTGGCCAGCGTGGTGGGCGGATTGGTCGATAAACCCGTGATTGGCGTTCCGACGAGTATTGGTTATGGCGCTAATTTTCAGGGATTATCTGCCTTGCTTTCGATGCTGAACAGTTGTGCCGCAGGGGTCTCGGTTGTCAATATCGACAATGGCTTTGGTGCCGCCTGTCAGGCCTCACTCATCAACAAATTGTAAAAATCATTTTTACCTCAGGATACATATTTTAAAAATTCTTTCCATAGTCATCAAATTCGTGTAAGAAAATTTCCGATCAAAATAAATCATAGTAATGGTTTATTTGAGTTGACCTGTCTCTATTTCAGGCAAATTCATATTTCTGGATCTTTTATTTGCTAAAGAATGTTAACAGCTGTAACGATTCGCCTTTTTAATCGTCCTATTCCGTTGTAGCGAAATTCCAGATCAGATTATCAGCGGGTTTATTAAATCAGATTAAAGAAATAAAACTGAATTTATAATCGTTTTACAGGATAAAAACAGCCATTCATCGAAAAAAACAGCCAGGGGCATTGAATTATTACGAGTTTTGAATTGAAAACAGCAGAAAACAAAGCCATGATTAGATTAAACAACATTCACAAATCCTATGAGATGGGAAACAACAGTCTCCATGTTCTGAAGGGCATTGACCTTCACATTGAACAGGGAGACTTTGTTTCCATCATGGGTTCTTCCGGTTCAGGAAAATCAACTTTATTAAATATTTTGGGGATGCTCGACAACTATGACACTGGAACTTACCATCTGGCGGGCAACCTGATTGCAAACATGAGCGAGAAAAAATCGGCTCAGTTACGAAACGAAATGGTTGGTTTTGTATTTCAGTCGTTTAACCTGATATCGTTTAAAAATGCCATGGAAAACGTGGCACTACCGCTATATTACAAGGGAGTTCCGCGTAAAAAACGGAACCAGATTGCAATGGAATATCTTGAAAAACTGGGATTGAAGGAATGGGCCAGCCATATGCCGAACGAAATGTCAGGTGGACAAAAACAACGGGTAGCAATTGCACGGGCCCTAATTTCGAAACCGAAAATTATTCTGGCCGATGAACCAACCGGAGCACTCGATTCAGCAACCTCGTATGAAGTGATGAATATCCTCAAGGAGATTAACCAAGAAGGAATCACGGTGATCATAGTTACACACGAACACGATATTGCTGCCATGACCAGTCAGATCATTCGCCTGAATGACGGGCTGATTCACGAAATTATCCGTAACGGTGAACTGAAAAAGTTTCAAAAAGAATTCATCCACGGACTTGAACCCGCATAAATCCTAAACTATGTTTGATATCGACAAATGGCAGGAAATTCTTGCCACCATCAAGAAAAATAAGATGCGGACATTTCTTACCGGGTTCTCAGTAGCCTGGGGGATTTTCATGCTGATGATTTTGTTGGGTTCAGGAAATGGGTTGAGCAATGGTGTGGCCTCAAATTTCATGAACGATGCAGTAAATGCCATGTGGATATGGACCGGTGAAACAACAATACCTTATCAGGGAATGAAATCCGGACGATCCATACAGTTTCACAATGAGGATCAGGATCTTGTGAGAAAGGTTGCCGGGATAGGAGTTTCTTCAGGACGCTATTTTATGGGTAATACCCGTTATTCATATGGCAAGGAATCAGGAGAATATACCACCATCACCTGTCAGCCGGAATTGATCAAGGTTGAGAATATTATTCTGAAAGAAGGCCGGTTTATTAATGAGATAGATCTTGCCCAGAAACGAAAGGTAATTGTATTGGGTACAGATATAAAAACAGCCCTTTTCAAAGACTCAACCGCAATTGGCGAGTATGTAAATATCAACAAAGTTCCTTTTAAAGTGGTTGGAATTTCCGCTGAACCCGGATCGACCAGGAACCGGAATGCCTATATGCCGGTTTCAACTGCCCAAATGATTTTTGGCGGCAATAACCGGCTGCATAACCTTACAGTTACAATCAATGCAACTACACTTGAAGAAAGTAAGGCTATTGAAGAGCAAGTAAGAAATGTACTGGCCCGGAAGCATAAATTTGATCCCAAGGATGAAGGTGCACTGGGAGTGTTTAATAAGCTGGAAGCCTATATTCAGACGATGAAGATTTTTCAGGCTATAAAAATATTTATCTGGATCATCGGAATCGGAACTTTGATTGCCGGAATTGTGGGAGTCAGCAACATCATGCTGATTGTTGTCAAGGAACGAACCAAGGAAATTGGTATCCGCAAGGCAATTGGAGCCAGTCCGTCATCTGTTATTGGTTTGATTCTGCTCGAATCAATCATGATTACAACCATTGCCGGATACATCGGCTTGGTTTTGGGAACAGGGCTCATGGAGCTGATTAACTATTTTATGGTACAGTCTGCGGCAGCAGCAGCGGCTGCTGGAGCAGTAGCCAGCGATCAGGGGGGCAATAATACCATGTTTCTGAATCCAACAGTCGACATTACTATTGCAATCTATTCAACTTTACTGCTCATTGTAGCAGGGGCTATTGCCGGATATATTCCTGCCAAACGGGCAGCCAGTATCAGGCCGATTGCTGCACTTAGAGATGAATAAAAGCCCCTCCCAAACCCTCCCCGCGGGGGAGGGCTTAAAAAATGCGTTGAAGAAGATTTTAGAAAAATAGTATTTGATATGAAAAGTGAGTTATACAAAATAAACCGATTACTAAAGCCCCTCCTGCTGAGGGGTTGGGGAGGCTACCATGTTTGATATCGACCTTTGGAGAGAAATAATCAGCGCCCTGAAGAAAAACCGGATGAGGAGCTTCATGACAGCCTTCGGAGTCTTCTGGGGAATCTTTATGCTGATCATCATGTCGGGAGCCGGGAAAGCGCTTGAAAACGGCGTGCTTGATGGAGTCAGAGCATTTGCCACCAACTCAGCTTTTTTCTGGACTGAACGGACCAGCGTCGCCCACGCAGGTTTTCAGCGCGGACGTCGCTGGGAATACGACAACACCGACATTCAATACATTCGTGAAAACGTAAAAGATGTAGAATACCTTTCTCCCCGTCTGTTTGGATGGCAACAAAGCGGAAATAACACTATTCGGGGTGAGCGAACCGGATCATTCCAGATGTATGGCGATTATCCCGATTACTTTAAAATTGACCGCTGGACTCCGATTAAAGGCCGGTTAATCAATGAAATTGACATCCTTGGAAATCGAAAGGTTTGTAACATCGGTGAACGTGTCGTTGAAGTGATGTTTGCAAAAGATGAAAATCCGATCGGTCAGTACCTTAAAATCAGTGGAGTTTATTTCCAGGTGGTCGGTGTGATTCATGCCGAAACGCAAATCAACATTGGCGGAGGGAAAAAGGAAGAAACCATTATCATTCCTTTCTCGACTATGCAGCGAGCTTATAATTATGGCAATGTGGTTCATTTTTTCTCGGTCACTTCGCAAAAAGGAACCAAGGTAAGTGACCTGGAAGACAAATTAAAAAGAATTCTAAAGGATCGCCATAAAATTGCTCAGGAAGATCTTCAGGCCATTGGCTCGTTCAACATCGAAAAGGAATTCGTCAAATTCTCTTCCCTGTTTTTAGGGATTCAGGCCTTGACCTGGATTGTCGGAATCGGAACCTTGCTGGCAGGAGTTATTGGTGTCAGCAATATCATGCTTGTGATTATCAAGGAACGTACCCAGGAAATCGGGATTCAGCGCGCTATTGGTGCCACACCTGCAGTAATCATCAAGCATATTGTTGCCGAGAGTGTATTCCTGACTGTAATGGCTGGTTATATTGGTTTGTCGCTGGGAGTTGGCGTTCTCGAAATCCTGAATCGCATTTTGGAATTAGGAGGTGAAAAATTGTTCTTTCGCAATCCGCATGTGAGCCTGGCTATGGGACTTTCATCACTGGCAGTTCTGGTGCTCGCCGGAATAGTTGCAGGATTGATTCCTGCCCAACGGGCAATCAGTATAAAACCTATTGATGCGATCAGGGATGAAGTATAAAGAAGCCCCCATCTAATTTCCCCGAAGGGGGAAAGCTTTGGACTTCTTTCAAATCGAGCCCAAGGCCTGAAGGGGCGATATATAATAGCACAGGGCAACGCGCTGTGGAGTATAAATAAAGGAAAATCGTCCGCGAGAAAATGATAAATGAAGAAATTCCTTTTTTCGGACAAACCTGAAAAGCAATGAATTTATAGTTGAAAAATAAAAAGAGAAAACAGAAATATTAAAAAACCGAATCATGAGAAAAATTTTTAAAATCCTGGGAATTGTAATCCTGGTAGGAATTTTTGGAGGAACAATCTATTTCCTCTATACCAAATCAAAGACTGTACCTGAAGTATTTGAGACAAAAAATCCGTTTGTATCCAACGTAGTCCGCAAAACAGTGGCTACCGGATCGGTTGTGCCACGCAAGGAAATTGAAATTGTGCCACAGGTTTCAGGAATTATTGATGAATTGTATATCGTTGCCGGAGATTTTGTTAAAAAAGATCAGGTGATTGCCAAAATCAAGATCATTCCGGATATGGTAAATCTGAACAATGCTGAAACCCGCCAGAACAGGGCAAAACTAAGTTTTGATGATGCCAAGATTGATTTTGACCGTCAGCAAAAATTGTTTGATGAGAAAGTTATTTCGTATGAAGAATACAAACGTGCCAAAGTAAGCTACGACGCTTCCAAAGAAGAATTGTCAGCTGCTGAAAATAATATGGAATTAATTAAAAATGGTGTAACAAAAAAGGCACAAACCGCTACTAATACGCTGGTTCGTTCAACTGTTAACGGAATGGTTTTGGATGTACCCATTAAAGAAGGAAACTCGGTTATTCAATCGAATACTTTTAACAACGGTACAACCATTGCAACGGTAGCTGATATGAAAGATATGATTTTCAAAGGCAAAGTCGATGAAACTGAAGTGGGCAAAATCAAGGAGGGGATGAACATCGAACTTGAAATCGGCGCCATCGAAAAGGATAAATTTGGTGCTATTCTCGAGTACATTGCTCCGAAAGGAAAGGAAGAGAATGGAGCTATTCAGTTCGAGATAAAAGCCAATGTGGTGCTGAAAGACAACCAGTTTATACGGGCAGGATACAGTGCCAACGCCAATATTGTACTCGAAAAGAAAGACAGTGTACTGGTTATTCCTGAAGGATACCTGAAGTTTGAGAAAGACTCTTCGTATGTTGAAGTTGAAACTGCCACTCCACAGGTGTTTGAAAAACGGAAGGTGAAAACAGGAATTTCTGACGGGATCAACATCGAAGTTACCGAAGGATTGAAGAAAACCGAAAAAGTAAAAGGTGAAAAAATCGATCCGAAGAAACCGAAGGAAGAAGAAAAGAAGAAAGCGTAACTCAGTTATGTGCTATAAGATATGAGTTATCTTTGGCCTGAATGCCTGAGACTATTTCAGTAAAATAAATTTTAAAAATATACGAATGAAACGAATGTATAGCTTAATTGCCGCCGCTATCCTGCTTGTTGTTTTTACAAGCGCCAGGGCACAGGAATCATGGTCGTTGCAGAAATGCATAGATTATGCACTTCAGAACAACATTCAGATCAAGCAACAATCCCTGAATTCTGACTATTACAACAATCAGCTCAATCAGGCAAAGTTTAACCGTTTGCCAAACCTGAATATGGGGATGCAGAATAGTACAAGTTTTGGAAGATCACTTGGTCCTGACAATACTTACCTTGATATGAATTCAAATTCAACTTATGGAAACCTGAATTCAAACATTACGATTTGGAACGGATTTACTCTGACCAATGCCATTAAAGTAGCTGATATGGATTTGCGTGCCAGTTTACAAGACATGCAAAAGGCAAAGGATGATATGATGCTAAATATAGCTGCTTCATACCTCGAAATACTTTTTGCCGATGAGTTATTAACCGTTTCAGAAGATTTGAAAAAAATCACTCAACTTCAGCTCGACCGAACCACCAAATTAGTTGAAGCAGGAAGCCTTGCCAAAGGCAGCTTACTTGAAATTGAAGCTCAGTTTGCCCGGGAAGAACTAAATGTAGTCGATGCACAAAACAGGCTGCAACTCGCATATTTGGGAATCTACCAGCTACTTGAAGTACCTTCCACCGAAAGCTTTAAAATCGAAAAGCCTAACTTGCCCGAAATTGGAGCTAACCTGACCATGTTAAATTCGATGGATGTTTTTAAAAATGCGGTTCAGCTCAGGCCTTCCGTTAAAGGTGCGGAGTTTAAATTGGAAAGTGCACGCAACCAGTTATTAATCGCCAAAGGAAACCTATTGCCTTCTCTTACGTTTGGTGTCAACTACAACAACAATTACAACTATTTAATCAATAACATCTATACAAATATTGCTTTTGGCGAACAGTTAAAAAGTCACCAGCGATACGGATTCGGCGTCAACCTGAATATCCCGATTTTTAATCATTATCAGGCTAAAACCGGGGTGAGCAATGCCCAGATTCAACTTGAAAATTCAGAACTTCAATTACAGAACACCAAGAACCTACTCCGGAAAGAAATCGAGCAAGCCTATACCAATGCCTTGGCCGCTTTCAAGCGTTATGTAGCCAATCAGAAGACTGTAATTGCTTCTAAAGAGGCCTTCCGATATACCGAAGAAAAATTCAATGTGGGCATGATCAATTCAGTAGAATACAATCAAAGTAAAAATAATCTCTCTAAAACTCAGAGCGATTTGCTTCAGGCTAAGTACGAATATATTTTCAGAACTAAAATTCTGGATTTCTACAATGGAATACCGATTCAATTGTAATTGAAAAGTTAAAAGCTTAAAAACCCGCCGGTGCTAATCGACGGGTTTTTTTATGCTAATTTAGTGTGTGTAGAAAGGTATTCTTCTATTCAAAGCAGAAAACACGAAAAATATAAATTAAGAATTGAGGATTGTTTTTTTCTTAAAACAAAAGAACTACTTTTGCGCGCAAACCAATATGAATTCAAAAATGGACGAAGGGCCCGCGAGTATATTATTCATTAACCTGATATAACAGGAAAGCCATTCATTTTTGAGCTCCTCCTGTTGTATCCTAAAACAAGGAGGTGCATATGACCACTATCACCACATTTTATTTAAGCAGAATTGTAGGTATAAAAGCTTATGATTCCAATGGAAAATACATTGGAATCGTTAAGGATTTATTGGTTGAATCCGAATCATCGAACCTCACTTCGGGGCATCCGGCAGTTACAGGTATCAAGATCAAACAGAACAATCAAATTTTATACTATTCTTTCCAGCAATTCCAGGTCGAGAAGAGCAATGGAAAAATCAAGATTATTGCATCTCAGTTAAACGAATTACCTGAAGAAAATATTAATAACGACTTGTCTTTGGTTGAGTCTGTGCTCGACAAGCAGATCGTTGATCTGAACGGACGCAAACTCGTCCGGGTTAATGATGTTCGTTTAGTTTCGTTGGTCAACGGAACATTTGCGGTTGCTGTTGATATTGGAACGGAAGGTTTGTTGAGGAGGATAGGAATCGCAAAACCTCTGAAATTTGGATTATCACTGGTCGGTTCGGACATCCCAGGTAAGTTTATTAACTGGGAAGATTTTGAGGCCATTGATTTCTCCAATCTAAATATCAAACTCTCCAAGACTTATAAAAAACTTCAAACCCTTCACCCATCTGATTTAGCCGATATTATTGAAGAATTGGGAAAAAAGGCAAGTGCCGATATATTCTCTTCTCTCAATGATGAACAAGCTGCCGACGTAATGGAGGAACTCGAACCTGAAACTCAGGTTCAGATTCTGGAAAGTCTCTCCATCGAAAAGGCAGCTGATGTTTTGGATAAAATGCCGGCCGATGAGGTGGCTGACATTTTCGAAGGACTGGAAGACGAAAAAATCGAACTTCTGCTGAACGAGATGGAGGAAGAAGCTTCGCAGGATGTCAGGGAACTGCTTGTTTATCCAGATCATACAGTAGGAAGTATCATGTCGTCTGAATTTATGTCATTCAACCTGAATATGACGATCGAGGAAGTATTGTCAGAATTGCGGAGAACGAAACCTGAATCTGAAACTTTATACAACCTCTTTGTGACCGATGAAAATGAAGTATTATTGGCAACCTTTTCAATAAGGGATGTTGTAATCTCGCCACCTGACATAAAGATTAATCAAATCATGAGACCTTCACCTGTTCATCTGCGCGACTATCAGAAGATTAATGAAGTGGCTGAAATCGTTTCGAAATATAACCTTTTGGCCATACCAGTTGTTGATAACATGAATGTTCTCAAAGGAATGGTTGTTATTGATGATGTTATAGAAGATTTGATACGGAAGCGGAGAACGAATAAATAGGAGCAAAGGGTCATGTTCAAGAATAGAAAATCACTTTTCCAGAAAATTGGAATATTTCTGGCCATTCTGGGTCCTGGAATTATCACCGGAAGCGTCGACAACGATGCGGGTGGGATCACCACTTATTCGGTTGCTGCTGCTATTTACGGATATAATTTAATCTGGACACTTATCCCATCATTCATCGTTTTGGTTGTCATTCAGGAAATGAATGCACGCATGGGTATTGTAACCGGGAAAGGTCTTGCCGACCTGATCCGGGAGAATGCAGGGGTAAAAGTCACTTTTTTTATATTTGTCGGCTTGCTTATTGCCGATATTGGCAACACAACCACCGAATTTGCCGGAGTCGCGGGCAGTATGGAAGTTTTCGGGGTGAGCAAGTACATTTCAGTGCCGGTAGTCGGCTTTTTAATTTGGTTCCTGGTGGTCAAGGGAACCTATAAAATTGCTGAACGTATTTTTCTCCTTTTCAGCGTCTCCTTATTGATGTATGTCGTTTCGGCTATTATGGGAAAACCGCATTGGAGCGAAATCGGCCATTCGATTATTCATCCTCAGTTCGATGTGAATACCCATAGTATTTCAATGATCATTGGAATAATAGGTACAACGATTGCTCCGTGGATGCAGTTTTATATGCAATCGTCGGTCATCGAAAAAGGGCTGAAAATGAAACAATACAAATATACGCTGATTGATATTGTGGTAGGCTGTGTGGCAACTGTTGTCGTTGCATTTTTTATCATGGTGGCCTGTGCTTCAACATTGCACGAAAACGGTATTCAGATTAATGAAGCAAAAGATGCAGCTTTGGCGTTGAAACCTCTTGCCGGTGCATTAGCGTCGCAGGCTTTTGCTTTTGGTTTATTTATTGCATCGATATTTTCAGCTACGATACTCCCGCTTGCAACAGCTTTTTATGTTTGTGAAGCCTTCGGATTCGAAGCCGGGATTGATAAAAAGTGGGATGAAGCCAAAGAATTTTATGTACTCTATACCGGTATTCTGATTATTGGTGCTGCAATTATTTTGATTCCAAACGCTCCTTTAATCCTGATTTCTTTGTGGACACAGGTCATTAACGGAATGCTTTTGCCAGTTGTTCTGGTATGTATGATTCTGTTGGTAAACAACAAAAAAATCATGGGAAAATATGTGAATAAACCAATTAACAACATCATTGGCTGGAGCGCTATTGCTATACTCATTGGTTTATCGGTACTACTTTTGGCATTGCCCATGTTCAAGTAAAAAGAAATGGATGTTGGAAGGAAGAGAAATCCCGGTTGATACTATATAAACTGAAGAAAAATCACACCAGCAGACAAAAGGTAAACGAAAACTTCGCCCCAAAAGGACCGTTTCATGTATAACAGATAATTGGAAATAAGGAAGGTTACAGGTATTGCCAGAATAAGGATGATTTCCTGAGATACTGTAGGAATGGCAACAACAAGAATATCAGAGATAAGGAAAACCCAGAAGAATACTTTAAAGTACCTGCGCGAACTGATTTTTTTTCCGTCGAAATGTGACAACAGGAAAAAACTTCCAAAAACAATCAATAATACTAAAAACCCGATGTAAATCTGAACCGGAAGATTTGATCTCAGGAAAGTCTGGTGTATGGTAAAATTCGATGTAAGAAGCTGAAGTAATTCATCTGAGCGGTCGCTGACTAAATAGTAGGCCGTAGCTGCCGTCCAGGGAAGAATAAAACCTAATGTAGATAAAACATATTCGCGCCAGTTTACATTAGGTTTTAAGATGATGAACCCAGCCCATATCAGCGGAAAGAAGAAAACAAGGTTCAGATAGAAAAGTGATCCAAGCGCCAGAAATATTCCTGCATCAAAAGCATTTGAATGAATAACTTCCTTATCGTAGGTATTAAAAATGCGGTCGATAGTCAGAATCAGGAATAAAGCTGCAGGATAAACCGGATGCATGGAATGTAATTCGTGCATTCCGCTGGTAATCAGAACGAACAGGAATGATGGCAAAAAAGTCCGGGCAGGAATAAAGGCATATTGAACATTAAGCTTTAATATCAGGAACGCAAGAAGGATAATGAATACCAAAGCGATCAGGTTACTTGCCACAGCGTTTTTACCAAGCAGAAATTCAATTGGTTGATAAAGGAGCATTGCATTTTCACCCGGATAAAAAGGGAAACTTTCCGGATTCATGAATGATTTGAACCATAAACCAATCGCAATTAATGGAATTAGTATGATATAAAATGGCTGATTTGACTTTAGTGCTTTAAGTAACATTTCCGGAAGTTTACTTCAGTATTTTGCCTGAATAGTTAGATATCAAATCCCAAATCTTTTCGGTAATAATGGCCTTCGAAATGAATCAGCTCTGCACTTCGGTATGAACAAGTTAGTGCCTCACGCATGTTTTCTCCGCAGGAACTGACCGCCAGAACCCTTCCGCCATCGGAACAAACATTTCCTTCGATCAGTCTGGTGCCGGCATGGAAAACCAAACTGTTTTCAATCCGATCGAGTCCGCTGATGACTTTCCCTTTTTCGTAAGAACCGGGATATCCACCAGCAACAAGCATCACGGCAACAGCACTCCGTTCATCGATTTCAATAGTTGTGTCGGCTAAAGTCCCGTCTGCTGCACCAATCAGCAAATCAACAAAATCGGATTTTATGCGGAGCATTACGGCTTCGGTTTCTGGGTCGCCCATCCGGACATTGTATTCAATGACCACCGGTTCGCCTCCGCAACTGATCAGCCCGAAAAAGATAAAACCGTTGTATGGAATCTGATCCTTTTGTAATCCCTGAACTGTTGGGCGGATAATCCGGTCTTCTACTTTTTTCATGAAAACCTCATTGGCAAACGAAACAGGCGAGATGGCACCCATTCCTCCGGTATTCAGGCCGGTATCGCCTTCACCAATTCGTTTGTAATCTTTGGCTACAGGCAGAATGCGATAGTCTTTACCATCGGTAATTGCAAAAACAGAACACTCGATGCCGCTCAGAAACTCTTCAATAACCACTTTGCTGCTGGCAGCTCCAAATTGTCCGTCAAGCATTTCTTGCAGCGATTGTTCCGCCTCCTGAAGGTCATTGATGATCAAAACTCCTTTCCCGGCAGCCAATCCATCAGCTTTCAAAACATAAGGCGAATTCATGGTTTTCAGGAAAGCAAATCCTTCATTCAGGTTTCCGGAAGTTACGGAAAGGTATTTTGCAGTAGGTATCTGGTGACGAATCATGAATTCCTTGGCGAAATCCTTGCTTCCTTCCAGTTGTGCACCATGTTGGTAAGGTCCAACAAACAACACATCTTTTAATTGTTCGTCGGCACCGAAAAAATCGTGCAAGCCATCGCACAAGGGACCTTCAGGCCCAACAAGGACAAGGTCAACCTGATTGACAATGACTGCTTTTTTTAATCCTTCAAAGTCGGAAACAGCGACTGAAATATTGATTCCCAGGAGCGAAGTTCCAGCATTCCCCGGCGCAATAAACAATTGATTGACTTTTGGCGATTGTTTGATTTTCCATGCCATGGCATGTTCTCTTCCTCCCGATCCAACAATTAAAATATTTATTTTCATCAATTTATAATTAAATATTGAATAAGTTCGGAGTGCCTAAAGTGCGCTAAAGTGCCTAAAGTTGGATACCCGAAGGTACTGTAGGCAATCCGAACTTTAGGCACTTCGAACTTTCTTGTATGGAATGGCTTCGAATTGGTATCCATTATCTTTCATCCAGCGAATGGCTGGCAACAAGGTTTCGGTTAGGTTTCGTTTGGCCTTTATTGAATCATGAAATGTTATAATTGAACCGGAACGTACAAATTCGGTGATGTTGCTGAATACCTTTTCAGGACTCATCCTTGCATCATAATCGCAGGAAATGACATCCCACATCATAATTCTAAATTGGTTTTTCAGGTAGAGATACTGCGAAAATCTCATCCATCCATGTGGTGGCCTGAAAAGATCTGAATCAACATATCCGGCAGCCCTTTCAATATCACTGAAATATTCCTGATCATTAGTCTTTAATCCCTGGCAATGGCTGAATGTATGGTTTCCAACGGAATGACCTTCATTCAGAATTCGCTGGTAAACTTCAGGATATTTCATCACATTTTCACCTACACAGAAAAACGTTCCCCGAATCTCTTCATTCCTCAGAAGATCGAGCACCCAAGGAGTTATTTCAGGGATCGGGCCGTCATCGAATGTCAGGTAAACAGTTTGTTCTGTTTCAGAGAATCTCCAAACTGCACCTTTATATAGCGATGTGATGAATCCGGGTAAACGAACCCTTGGGTCAAATCGCTTCATTATTTCAATGAACCGTATCTTTCGAGATAACTATTAAACGAAGTTGACACGTCTTTTAACAATTCCGTTTGTTTGTTCCGGGTACAGATCATAGTAATTTCACGCATGAAATATAAACAACGCTGAATATCATCGTCAACTGAACTTCTTTTTGGCTTGTCCAGTTTGAAGAAATAGTCCAGTTGTTCCTTGTAATCGGTCATGATTGTATTTACAATATCCTTTCCTTTTTCAGCTTGTCCGGCTTTAAAATAGGTTTCAGCCATCAACATCGAGAAATAGTTGTAAGGTACAATCTTATGAGGAATCAGTTCAATGCAACGATCAAGAACCTTGATTGCCTTTTCATTCTGCCCTTCAGCGACAAGTGCTTCAGCCAGACGGTTAAAAGTGCTGCGGATGTTCATCATCATCCGGCTGTTGTTTTCGTCGATGTAAACCTTCGGATTGTTCATGTTTCCCCACTTGAAGTTATCCATCACGTTTTTATACATCAACCTGGTATTGACCCTTCCAAAGTTAATTCCTCCATCCGAAGGAGTTTTGATAGGAACAAGGCGGTCAGCAAATCCTTCGTGCTGGAAGTAATCCTGAAGGTTCATGTATTTGTCGCGGCCAATGGTAATGGCAAAATAGATCGGTCGTTCCCAATTGTTGTTGGCAATCATATCCAAAGTCATCAATTCGTCCTTGGTGATGTAATGTTTGCTGCTGAGATCGATTTTTATTGTATCCACAATTTTGTCATAGTCCTCAGGATCAACTGCTTTATTCCGTATAACGGCAGCTTTGTCGACCACCAAAAAGAGCTTTTTAGATGGAATATATGCGGCGTTATCAGCTTGTTCAAGCTTCGTCCGCTTATCTTCATCCCTGACAAAATCGAGCGCTTTTTTGAGTTCAACCGAACCTTTCAACCGTGGATCTTCCATCAGGTAAATCACATCGCGTTTTCCCTGAACATAAAGGTCGTGGGTAAAACTGATGGGCAGTGGTGACGAATTGTAGGCTTTGCTTTTCATCTGATCGACATACCAGTCGGTCTGGAAATAGCTCAGGTTACACACACGAACGTCAGTACGCACGCCTTCTGTTTCCTGATTATACCAAAGAGGGAACGTATCATTGTCCCCGTTTGTAAAAATAACTGCATTTGGTGCGCAGGTATTCAGGTAATTGTATCCAAAGTCGCGGCAAGTGTATCGGTTTGACCGGTCATGGTCGTCCCAGTTTTCGGCTCCCATCAGTACCGGAACCAGCAAAAGTGCCAATCCGCCCGCAACACCGGCACTCATGGTGTCCGGAACATATTTTTTCAATCCTTCATAAAGCGCCAGTACGCCAATTCCAATCCAGATGGTGAATGCGTAAAACGAACCGGCATAGGCATAGTCACGTTCGCGAGGTTGCAAAGGCGACTGATTCAGATAAATCACAATGGCAAGTCCGGTCATGAAAAACAGGAGAAATACGGTCCACAAATCTTTTCGCCCGTCAACCCCGCGGTTGTACATGAAAACGATACCGAGAATCCCGAGAATCAGAGGGAGAAGGTAATACTTGTTTTTAGCTTTGTTCCTTCGATATTCCTGAGGGAGGTTATTCTGATCGCCTAAACGCTGTGAATCGAGGAAGTTTATTCCGGTGATCCAGTTCCCGTTCATGATATCACCCTGACTTTGAATATCGCTTTGCCGGCCAGAAAAATTCCACATGAAATACCGGAAATACATCTGATTGACCTGATACCTGAAGAAAAACTTCAGGTTTTCCCCAAAAGTTGGAATTTGTATGGTCTTGGCCTCACCATCTTCACCGGTAACCTGAACGCTTCGGCCTTTGATGTTGGCCCATTGTTTATAAGCCTCAATGTGTTCAGCCTCACGACTGTACATTCGTGGAAAAATCGTACTTAGATTTGAATCGAAGAGCGGTTTCTGGCGCATATCGGCAACCACATATTTACCATCCTTCTGGATGTAGTATGGTTTATCGTCGACATATTTATCCAATGGCGTATTATAATACTGACCGTAAAACAATGGCCGGTCTCCGTATTGTTCACGGTTCAGGTATCCCAGTAATGCGAAAACATTGTCAGGGTTATTCTGATCCATTGGAGGATTGGCCGAAGAACGGATAACAATCATGGCAAACGAAGAATAACCTATAATGATAACCAAAACACTGAGGATAACGGTATTCCAAAGAATCAATTTTTTCTTAATGGTATAAATGATTCCATAAACCAAGCCACCAATAAGCAGTAAAGCATAGATGACTACCCCCGTATTGAATGGAAGCCCCATGCCATTCACGAACATGAGTTCGAACCAGGTTGCAACAGTTACCACGCCTGGAATTATCACATACATGACCACTCCAAGAATCAGTATTGACAGCGCCGAACTGATTAGGATGCCATTCCGTGTAACTTTATATTTCCGGAAATAATAGACGAATACGATAGCAGGAATTGCCAACAGGTTCAGCAAGTGAACCCCAATTGAAAGTCCCATCAGATAGGCAATCAGGATGATCCAGCGGTTGGCACGAGGTTCATCGGCCTCGTTTTCCCATTTCAGGATAGCCCAGAATACCATGGCGGTAAACAATGATGATGATGCGTAAACCTCACCTTCAACAGCTGAAAACCAAAACGTATCGGAAAATGTATAGGCTAATGCTCCAACAACACCACTGCCCAAAATGGCAATCAATTGTCCTGAAGTATATTCGCCATCTGCTTTAATCAACTTTTTGGCCAGATGCGTAATCGTCCAGAAGAGGAATAATATGGTAAAAGCGCTGGCCAGTGCCGACATCGAGTTAACCATAATTGCGATATGGGCATTATCTATTGCAAACAAGTTAAACAGGCGTCCCATGATCATGAAGAACGGCGCACCCGGTGGATGACCTACTTCAAGTTTAAACGAAGTAGTGATAAACTCACCACAGTCCCAGAAGCTTGCAGTAGGCTCAATGGTTAAAAGATAGGTGATGGCAGCTACCAAAAAAGTAAGCCAGCCAACAATAATGTTCAGTTGTTTGAAATTTTTCATCCGATGCGTTTTTTAACGATTGCGAAGATAGCACATTCTTTCAAATCAGGATAATAGCCATTTGAATAATATTGGACATCGCGTCTGGAATTAGGATAAATTAACAGAGTGGTTATTATATCCATGATAAATTCCGGAATCTGTCAGTCCATAAAAAAAGCCCTCCGGAGACCGGAAGGCTTTTTACTGATTATCTTTTAATAACTAATCGGCAAGATTGTAGCGGTAGAAACTTGTTACAGTCAACCCTTTATCAACGCTCTTTAGAAATTCTTTTACAGTTTGTTTGCTTTCTTTAATGAAAGCCTGATTTAACAAGGTGCTGTCTTTGAAGAATTTCTCCAACGCTCCCTGCGCAATTTTATCAAGCATTGCTTCAGGTTTACCTTCCAAACGGAATTTTTCCTTGGAAATTTCCAGTTCTTTCGCAATAACTTCAGCAGGAACATCATCTTTTGAAACAGATACCGGGTTCATTGCTGCTACTTGCATGGCAATGTCTTTGGCTACCTGAAGTTCAACATTGGCCTGGTTGAAACCTACCAGAGTTGACAATTTATTTCCCGGATGAATGTAAGCTATAACTGTTTCTGCATCCAATTTTGAAAAATATGGAAGATCAAGTTTTTCTCCAATGATACCGGTTTGTTCGATAACATGGTCTTGAACTGTACGTCCATCCAATACCAAAGCTTTTACTTCATCCAAAGTGGAAGAATTGTTGGCAATGGCAGCATCAAGTATTTTCGTTGCAAACGCAACGAAGTTTTCATTTTTTGCAACAAAGTCGGTTTCGCAGTTTAGAACAATCAACGCACCTGATTTTCCGGATGCATTAATTTTTGCCAGAACCACTCCTTCGGTAGCTGCACGGTCAGCACGTTTGCTGGCCACGAGTTTACCTCTTTCACGGATGATGTCGCCGGCGCGGCTAAAATCGCCCTCAGCTTCAGCCAGGGCATTTTTACAATCCATCATTCCAGCGCCTGTTGCTTTACGCAACTTCATTACATCTGAAGCACTAATTTCCATACTATTTTTTATTTTATGTGGGTTGTTGACCGATTACGATTCAATTTCTTCATCAGATTCTTCATCTTCATCGTCTTCAAGTTCTTCTTCAAGAACCACTGAATCGTAAGCAGCGCCTACTTTTGGTCTTTTACCTTTTACTTTAAGTTCTTTTTCGTCACCGTCAGAATCACGTTCAACTTTGCGTTCCGAAAGTCCTTCACGAATGGCATCGGCCATAATTCCAATAATCAGGCTGATTGATTGTGAGGCGTCGTCGTTTGCCGGGATAACAAAATCAATATCACGTGGTTCTGAATTGGTATCAACCATTGCAAAAACCGGAATTCCCAAACGTTTGGCTTCGCGAACTGCAATTTTTTCCTTCAAAACATCCACAATGAAAAGGGCTGCAGGAAGACGGGTCAAATCAGAAATACTGCCGAGCATTTTTTCGAGCTTGGCGCGTTGACGGCTAATCTGAAGTTTTTCACGTTTCGAAAGAACGTCCCAGGCACTTTCCTTGGTCATCTTGTCGATAGAAATCATTTTCTTAACCGCTTTCCGGATTGTTGGGAAGTTGGTAAGCATACCACCTGGCCAACGTTCAGTCACGTAAGGCATGTTTACACCACCAACCAATTCAGCAACGATTTCCTTGGCTTGTTTTTTTGTGGCAACGAATAAAATTTTGCGGCCTGATTTTGCAATTTGTTTGATTGCTTCGGCAGCATCGTCGATTTTAACGATCGTTTTTTGAAGATCAATGATGTGGATTCCGTTTTTCTCCATAAAGATATACGGAGCCATGTTTGGATTCCACTTTCTTCTCAAGTGTCCAAAATGAACACCTGCATCCAATAATTCCTGAAAATTTGTTCTTGGCATCTTTTTACTTTTTTTCTGTTAAAAAAAATAATCTCCTGAAAAGCAACTGCTGAGTAGTCCCAATCCATATCGGACGGAAGTCTGAGCAGTTTAGATCCAAAGCAGAATATTTTTGTACTAAAAATACTAACGTTTTGAGAACTGGAATCTTTTGCGTGCCTTTGGCTGACCTGGTTTTTTACGTTCCACTTCACGGGGATCTCTGGTCACGAATCCGGCAGCTTTCAAGGCTGCTCTTGATTCAGGATTGATTTCCATCAAAGCACGTGTAATTCCAAGACGCAATGCTTCAGCCTGACCGGTGATACCACCACCGTCGAGGTTAACATTGATGTCATACTGACCAGCAACACCTAACAGATTCAACGGTTGCAAAACAACATACTGCAAAATTCCTGTTGGAAAATAATCACTCAACTCTCTTTTGTTGATGGTGATTTTTCCCTGGCCTTCGCTTACATAAACTCTGGCAACCGCAGATTTTCTACGACCTAATGCGTTTACTACTTCCATTAGTTATTATTTAATTGTATTTAAATCAATTAATTTGGGGTTCTGGGCTACCTGTTTGTGTTCTGAACCAACATATACTTTCAGGTTTCCGTAGACTTTACTACCCAGCTTGGTTTTTGGCAACATCCCTTTAACTGCTTTTTCAATCAGTCGTTCAGGGTATTTGCTTAATAACTCAGCAGGAGTCTGTACTCTTTGTCCGCCCGGATATCCCGAATAGCTCAAATAAATTTTGTCATTCAGTTTATTCCCTGTCAGACGCACTTTTTCGGCATTGATGACAACAACATTATCACCACAATCAACGTGAGGAGTGAAGCTCGGTTTGTTTTTTCCTCTCAGGATTTTGGCAACTTTACTGGCCAAACGTCCGAGAACCACATCCGTGGCATCAACAAGAACCCACTCTTTGGTTACCGTAGCTCTGTTAGCTGAAACGGTTTTGTAACTTAGTGTATCCACTTGTTTATTTTTATAAATTAAACATTTGTTTGCAATCGATTAAATTTCAATTGCTTAGAGCTTTGAAACTTATCAACCCGGAATTGTTAATAAGATCTGCACACTCAACATTTTCAGTTATTTACGGCAACTGATAATACGGGCAATAATCGGGACTGCAAAAGTATTTCTTTTTTTTTTATTTGCAACAATTTAATTGCCTGATATCGAAAATTAACACAAAGGTTCTCAACGGAGTATATTTGGATGTAAAGTGGCGCTATTCCCTGCTATTAGGATTTATGGTGTAGTTTCGGTATTCGAAAAGACGCACTCCGAGGTATTTTTCAATGTAATAGAGCAATTTGTACTTCAGCTTCATCTTGATTTTTGTGCTGTCGATGTTGATTTGCCAGTTTTTTGCGTCGATCCGTTCCTTCATCACTTTCGGATGAGTTCCTTCAAATCTCATCAGTGCATCAAAACTTTGTTCGTAATCAAATTCATAAGTTTTGCTTTCGTTGGTTTCTCCGGTATAATATTGCTTCACTGCATCGTTTTTTTGCTGCATGACTGCCGGTGGACGAACCCAACCGTAATGATAGACAGTGGCATCGACCGGTATCACTGACAATTTTCTTCCAAGCTTCCGGAAACCTTGTGCATCACGGTACGATTGGATGGTTTTGTCGTTTCGAATTAACCGGATCTCGTTTCGGTACCATTTTCTTGAATTACCAACATAGTCGAAGCTTCCGTAGAAATGGCAGTATTTGAAAAGTAATCCTTCCACATCGTGGTGACCGTTCCATTTTTCGAGTGCCTCACGAATCTTCGGATAATCTTGTTCGTGAAGAACTTCGTCAGCCTGAATATACAGACACCAATCATATTCCAGACCAATGGCCTGAAAAGCCTTGTCGGTCTCCAGTGCATAAACCCGTCCGCCGGATTTTTGCGATTCGTCCCAAACCGAATCGATGATCTGGATCTTGTCGCTGCCGATTCGTTCAATCATTTCTCTGGTTCCATCGTTGCATTCGCCCAATACGACAATGAACTTGTCGCAAAGTGGTAATGCTGAACGAATAGATTCGGCCAGCGGAAAATCTAATTTGACTGCATTTTTAACAAACGTGAAGCCACAAACTTTGATCGGATCCATAATGGACCGAAAGTAAAATAAAAACCCGGAACCGGGCAATTAATTCTTTTTCTATTTCGTTGTGATTTGTAGTTTTGACCCAAACTGAACTCCATGTCGATTTTGAACCGAATTCGCAAATTAGACCATCCCCAGATGTATTTTTGGATGCTGCTGGCATTGGCTGCGAGTCTGTCCTTGTCAAAGGCTTTCATGAGTATTTTTGCCGGTGTTCTAATGGGATATTGGATTTTGAAGGGTCAGTTCCCGGCAAAATTCAGGCTCCTGAAGGAAAGAAAATCAATACTTCTGCTCATTTCCGTATTCTTCGTGTATCTTCTGGGTTTATTGTGGACTAAAAGCTGGGAATGGGGAATTCACGATCTGAAAATTCAGCTTCCATTGCTGATTTTGCCGCTTGTGATTGGAACTTCACCTGCATTAAACTTTATTCAGGTCAAAAAAATCATCTACCTTTTTTCAGCGGCTGTCGTCGTTTCATCGTTTTTAAGTGTCCTGGCATTATTTGGATTCACTTTCAGAACAATTCACGATCCACGGCAAATTTCACTTTTCATATCGCACATCCGTTTTGCATTGCTCATCAACATCAGCATTTTTTCGCTCGGATGGTATTTGCTGAATCAGGAGCAAAAAAGCCGGACCGAAAAAATACTGCTCATGCTGGCTATTGTGTGGCTTAGCATTTTCCTCATCATCCTGAAGTCAGCAACCGGCTGGGTGGTTTTCCTGATTGTACTTTCTGTTGTAACGATCATTGGAATCCTGAAAATCAAAAAATTGGTATGGCGAATTGTGCTTTTGGGTGCGTTTTTTTCGATTTTCCTGATCCCTGTAGTTTATTCCGGGTACGTTTACAGGCAATTTTACGATGTTGAAACTTTGCCGAACGGTTTCGTGCACGAGAAGACCGCCAAAGGAAATCCCTATGAGTTTGACCTGACCAATAAACAGCTCGAGAATGGTCACTATGTTTTCTACTATATAAACAACGATGAATTTCGTGAAGCCTGGAACAAGCGCAGCAAACTGGACTATGACTTTCGCACCGCTTCCGGCTTCGACAATTATGTGTTGTATCGCTACCTGACTTCAAAAGGACTCCGGAAAGATGCCGAAGGCATAGAAAAATTGAGCAACGACGATATCCGGAATATTGAAAACGGAATGACCAACTACCTGTTTGTGAATTCAGGATCGTTTTACAACCGCATTTATCAGATTATCTGGGAAGTGGATTTTTACCATAAAGGCGGAAACCCTTCCGGCCACTCGGTTACACAGCGTTTGGAGTACTATAAAATGGCGTGGCAAATCATTCAGGAAAATTTTTGGTTCGGTAACGGAACCGGTGGTTATTTCGCTGCTTACCAGGAAAAGTACGATCAGAATAAATTCTTCGAATCGCAGCATTTCAGGCAACGATCACACAATATGTTCCTGAGTTACTGGATTGATTTTGGACTGTTTGGCTTGATTTATATCTGTTTTGCTTTGGCTTATCCAATCTTTATGGAACGCAAAACCAAAAGCTTTTTGCTGATGGTATTTCTTTTGATTGTCCTGATTTCGCTGATGAATGAAGATACCCTGAACAACCACGATGCCATTACTTTCTTTTCGTTTTTCTATCCGCTCTACCTTTATTCCAAACACGAAAATTCCGGAAAATAACTTATTATTTATAACGGTTTGCGGCTTGGCGTAGTTGCGGATTTAGAATTACTTCACTGTCAACCAAGCACAAATGATTATTAAAAGCCATACTGTTCAATTTACCTCATCACCCGCCACTACGCCAAACCGCTGTATGTTGTTTTTCTAATTTCCTTTATTTCTTCTATCGTAAATGCAGGTCTCCTTGAATGAATCATAGCATGGCAATTCGGGCAAACCGGTATTAAATCTTTTTTTGGATCTATTTCATATTCCTTTCCAATCTCTGCGATAGAGTTGATATGATGAATATGAATAAAACCTTTTCCTACCTCACCA
Organism: uncultured Prolixibacteraceae bacterium; assembly: GCA_903834475.1. Classification (GTDB taxonomy): domain Bacteria; phylum Bacteroidota; class Bacteroidia; order Bacteroidales; family Prolixibacteraceae; genus Aquipluma. Next base: position 43,200 of record CAILJH010000058.1, read on the forward strand.
AAATATGTTTCAAAATTGAAGTCACATATTTGACATGAATAACCATGATGATTTAAACATGTTTTTCTGGCTTGTGGATTCCTTTCATACCTTGTTTGTAAAATTTCTTTTGATTTCCCTTCAAGGAATGATCCAGTTATATCAGTTATCACATCATTAGAGATAAAGCTATTTCTGATGCATTTGTTCTCTCTAATAAAATTAAACCAATTTGATTCTAAAGCATCGACAACTTCTGGTTTGATAGAAATACCGCTTTGTTGTGGAAACCACTGTTGAATAATTTTGGGGTCTATATTATCCAAAGATTCTTTATCAAATAGCACATTATTAACGGGATTAATCAAGATGTCAAATTCGATATCAATATAGTTGGTAGTTTTTCCTTTAGTCCCATCCCAATGTGGAGCAACATAATGTGAAGACTTAGCATATCCACTACCCATTATTCCTCTTGGCTCTTCTCCAAGTCTAATGAGAAAAACTCTATTGCCTTTTTTTATAGTTTTAGAATTTCCACAACTCCATCTTCTTTCAACATAACCTACATTCTCAAGATGGTCGATGCATGCTTGTAAATCCACCCAATCCCACCTATTCGGATTCCATGTAAAGAGAAAGGTATTAATGTTGTTTCCAATAAAATTGGTAGGCGTAACCAAATAATCTTTAATCGACTTTAAAAAATTATCCAGAGCGTGGTCACTTTCTCTATTTATCCACGCTGGAGTTTCATCGAATGAATCAGAAGAATTAGGTTTCGTGAAGTTTGGTACCTCATACAATGGAGATGATTTGCCAGTGACAAAACCAATTTCGCAATCAAGCTCATCTGATAATGGCTTTATGTAAAATTTTTTCGCTTTCACCTTATATCCGTCCTCCTCCAATTTTTTGATTAGCTGAGGATGAATAAATTTTAATTCTGTCTCTTTTCTATTTTGAAGATGTGGTTTTTGCTCTCTTTCAAATTGAAATTTTGCTTCTTCCATTTTCAGCCTCAGAGAGTCATATATTGCCTTCCTTTCTATCATCTTTATGGAATAATGTCTTCGTTTTAAAAATTACTCATAACTCATAACTTCCTTCAGCTTATTGTCCTGTATCCCAATCCCTCTCC
>CAILJH010000059.1 GCA_903834475.1 uncultured Prolixibacteraceae bacterium
ATTAAAGAAAAGACTGTCGGCACAAATTGAGCGGTTTTTATCGAATTTGGGTGAATAGGCATCCTGATGATAAAACAGATACCATTGACCTTTGTACTGAACAAACGATTGGTGATTGGTCCAGCAGTTCATCGGCGACTCGTCCATCACCACTCCTGCCATTTTGAAAGGTCCCATCGGATTATCGCCAATGGCATATTCGAGCCGTTCGATTTTGTTTTCCACGTGTGGAATAGTCAGGTAATAAATGCCATTCCGCTCAAACAAAAACGGACCTTCTTTCAATCCTTTCTGCGGAAGATTGGCAATGGTTAGTGGCTCCGATGCCAGTTCGGTCATGTTTTCATTGAGTTTGGCAACCATTATATTTCCCATGGCCCAGTATAAATAAGCCTGTCCGTCTTTGTCTATAAATACGTTGGGATCAATGCCGTTCACGCCTTTTATTGGCTCCGGAAGTGGAACGTACGGTCCTTCAGGTTTATCGGCGATGGCAACGCCAACTCCAAATCCTTTTCTTCCGTTTGCATCGGGCACCATCTTGTTGGCCGGAAAATAGAAATAGTATTTCCCGTTTCGTTCAATGCAATCGGGCGCCCACATGCTGTATGAGGTTGAATCAACCCATTTCACTTTATTCTGGCTGACAATCATACCATGATCAGTCCAGTCAGTAAGGTTTTCGGATGAAAACACATGATAGTCTGCCATACAGAACCAGTCTTTACGCAGTTGTTTTTGGTCTTTTGGGGTTAGAATATCATGCGATGGGAAAACATACACTTTCCCGTTAAATACCCTTGCCGTTGGGTCGGCAGAAAACTGGTTCCGAACAATTGGATTCTGAGCCGACAGGCTGTATGAACCGAGAACAACCAAGCTTAATATCAGCGATTTGTAAATTTTCATCTGGAAGTATTTTAAATATTATTTCGATTCTTTCTGTAACTCATTAACCGCATTTGAAAGGAAAACATACCAGGCACCACCATCGATGATGCATTCGTTTTCGCCCCAGAAGAATGGCCAGTCATCTTTATTTTCAAGATAATCGGGTTTCAATAAAAGCAAACCGGGAACAACACCTCCGGCGATGGTGGTGAAATCAGCCCGATTATTTCCATAAGCCACTTTCTTTGAATGAGCACCAACTGCATTTACAAACGACAAATTCGAATAAGGATGGCAGCCGAAAATATAATTAAGTCCTTTATAAACATACTCTTTTCCGATAATATCAGGATAAGCTCTATAAATATAATAATTGGTTATTGCCCAATTGATTACGTTCGACGTTCCACCCCATCCCCTGGCTGAAATGGGCACTCCGTAAGGATTTTCCTTTTCGTTCGCCGTGATCGTTTCTTTGTATTTGATGATATATTCTTTGAGTTTGACTTTATACGTAGCATCCATGTACGGCAGAGCAATCAAGGCCGGATTAATCGCACTCCTTCCTCCAAAACCACCAAAACCCGGATTTTTGTTATTCTTGTCTGTCAATTGTTCAAGCATCGGCCAGATTTTTTCCTGAAACCGGTCGGCATATTTTTTGTCTTTTGTGGTAATGTATAACTGAAGTGCTGCATTGATATCGGCGCCCCGGCCAAACCTGACCATTGGGCCATCATTTGCGGTATATTTAGTGGCTTCATCGGCCTCTTCCACCAGTCTTTTCGCGCAGTCCAGACTTCTTTCAGCAAGATCATTGTTGTACCCTTTCAGGGTTCGGCTTGCGGCTGCCAGTGTTCCGGCGGTTTGATAATCCAACATGGAACTGCGATTGGTGAATGCCCAGCGGTCATCCAAAGTTCCGCTGGTTAATCCGTCCGATTCGTATGGTTTCAGATTTGGATTATACAAAAGATTATCGGTTTCATTCATGGCATCGCCCAAATGATGGTATTGGTGAAGATTCGGGACAACGATTCCACGAACCGGGTGACCGATATTTTCGCACTGTGCCACCAGATTTAAGGTACCATGCTCAATCTGCTGCAACATATCAGGTTTCCCATCCGGACGATGAATATCAACATAACGGGTTTTCTGGTCGATGTAAGTTTCATCCCGGTCAAGTTTGAAATTCTCCCAGGTATCTACAAAACTTGAAATCACGCTGTTGTGCGAGCCAGTCTGAATATCGAAATCTCCGGCATCGAACCAGCCGCCAACTGCCATGTTCGGAATCCGTTCCAGCGATTTGTATTTGGTATCGGTTGTAGGTCCCTGAACATATCCGTCAAAATGCTGATGATTCACTGGTGCCTGAAGGCAATCGTCGCGGTAAGGTTCTCCATGCCAAACCCGGTAGGCCTCGTTCACCTGCATATGATCCATTTGAACCGGAAACCAAACATCCATGGTTGGCTGCCAGATATCGGCATAAACATTCGGACCAATCACAAACGTATTTGTTTTTTGATTGCCATACTGGATGTAATAGATGCCCGCTTCTTTAACCGAACTGAAATCAAATTTCGCATAGTTGTATCTCAGGTATTTCCCCCAAACCGTCACATCACCCTTGAATTTTTCAACGAATTTTCCTTCCGGAGACACCTGAAAAACCGATGCAGTTTTCAGTGCGATATCATTTTTATCCAATTCAATAACCGCTACTTTTTCCTGAAATGGAATGTAGCCAACCTGTGAAAATCCGATAACAGGCTCCCGTTTCCAATTGGGAATTGCATTGGGTTCGACAAACCAGGTTAACACTTTGCCGGTTTTATTTGCCGGAAGCATGCTGCGTAAAACAAACCATCCGTTCTGAGCCAGATTCCGGCCATCAAAGAGCATCAAATCGGCATCCACACTCTGAACTTTCACAAGGCGTTCAGGATCTTCCGGAGCCAAAATAATTGTTCTGCCTGTAGCAATGGGATTTGGAACGATAAATTCTCCCTTGCCCCGGTCATCAAAAGTTGTGTGACCACTAAACTGAGGTATTTTATTACTG
>CAILJH010000060.1 GCA_903834475.1 uncultured Prolixibacteraceae bacterium
ACCGTACCATCAGGAATTATTCTAAGTTCATCAACTGTTGCCACACCAACATTTACAGCACCCGAAGTCAATGTGAATACAAGTTATACCATTATACTGGTAGTTAATAATGGATTGGTTGATTCTCCTGCAGATCAGGTAATTATAACGATAAGGCAAGTCAATAAGGCTCCTTTGGCCAATGCCGGACCTGATCAATCCATTAACGAAGGGACTGTTGTTACTTTGGATGGCTCAGCATCATCAGATCCGGATGGAAATGCATTAACCTATCAATGGACTGCCCCTTCAGGAATAACATTGAGTTCTATAACCGCGGCAAAACCTACATTTACGGCTCCTGATGTTTATGCAGATCAAGGTTTTACGTTTAGCCTGATTGTTAACGATGGCCTCGCAAATTCAACACCATCACAGGTTTTGATAACTGTTAAGAATGTCGCAAACACAGGGATACAAACTATAAAAGTCATACCAGGTTGGAATATTTTCTCTGCCAATGTGGTTCCGGCAAACCTGAATATGAAGGACATTTTTCAACCACTCATTGATGCGGGAAAACTGACGAAAGTAATGGATCAGGCAGGCAATGCTCTGGTAGACCTTGGCTTCTTTGGCGGGTGGAAGAACAACATTGGAAATTTATCCATTGGAAGAGGTTATAAAGTCTATACGACGGAGCCAGTCTCCATCATTCTTCAGGGGACACCCGTTCCATTGCCAATGGACATCAGCCTTTCTGCAGGTTGGAACATAATTGCCTATCCATCAGATATTCCTTTGGATGCGATGACAGTTTTCCAAACTCTGATTGATCAGGGAAAACTCATCAAGGTGATGGACGAGTCCGGATTGGCCCTTGAAAACTTCGGATCTTTTGGCGGGTGGAAAAACAACATAGGAAATCTGAATCCGAATAAGGGATACAAGGTTAATATGTTGACTGCCGGAATCCTGACAATTCCTGCCAACGGCACCAAATCGTCGGTAATTGTGCCTGAGGTACTTGCATCCACTCATTTTCAGAACGTATTTATTGGGAACGGAACCGACCATATGAACATCAACCTGGTCGATCTGGCGAAAAGTGGATTTTTATCTGGCGACGAGCTTGGAATATTCGACGGTAATCGTTGTGTCGGATCAGCCCAAATTGGCCCCGATCAGATGACCGTTAACTTCATAAGCATCTCCGCCTCGTCCAATGACGAACTTCAGGCACAAGCCGATGGATATATTTCAGGAAATGCGGTGAGCATTCATTTGTACCGAAACAACCAGAAATATCTGCTTCAAGCTGAATTGCTTAAAAACAGCCAAAGCAATTTTGTGAAAGGAGAATCCATGTTTGCCCGTGCCAATACTTCATTAGCAACAAAAATCAATGTGCTTTCTGAATCCGGTTCAGTAAAATGTTATCCTAATCCATTTACTGACAAGCTAACTATTGAAGTTGATGCGAAAGACGCCCCACAACTTGATATCAGGATATTTGACATCAGCGGCAGGCTTATTCGCAACCTGTATCAGGGAAATGGCAAGGAAATGAAACGCTTGGTTTGGGACGGTAAAAGTGATGACGGGTTAAAAATGATACCCGGTAATTACTTCCTGAAAGCAAATGATACCGTCAAAAAAATAATGTTGAGTCGTTAAAAATTAATCATGAAATTCAAAACTGAATAATCAGGTAGTAAATGAAAACAAAGCTTATCACCTTAATCATTCTGGGAGTATTTGCTGTAACTTTTGTATTTTCTCAGGCTCAGAATCTGGAAGTGAAATTACCAAAACTTACTGTTGAACAAAAATGGGAAACAGCAGAGGGAAATTTGGTCTATTTCGTAATTTCAGGTATAAGTTATGCAAAATCCAAAGGTGAAACTCCTGAAGATTTTGGAGCCTGGACTGGCCAGGTCGGCTGTCCGTATTGGAAAGGAATAGCGAACATGACTCCGGCAAAATTTGTTCAGGAAATTTCTTCGAATAAACAGCAGTTTAAAGATTTCCAGATGGAAATTTTATATGCTGAAAAGTCAGTTGTAAAAGGAAGAATGATGGGCTATGGAAATAAATTGGTTACCATGTATAACCTGGGCGGCGTAACGGAAGATGATTACGTCAGGTTTTTCAAAAAAAAGTGGGAAACTATTGCCGGATGTGTTGGTTATCAGTACAAGCAGGAAAAGAAAGGGGATTGGACATACTTTACTGTTTCTGAAAAGAAATAAAAGATGAATTGTGTTGAATTCGATTTGCATATTTTGATAAATATAAATATTCAACCTCATGAAAAGGTTTACCTATTTAATAGTGATTTTTCTTCTTTCGGCAACAGGTTTTGCCCAAGGACATTTTAGTGTGGTCTGGTCGGGTTTCGGAAACGATCACATGAATATTTATGTGGTCGATGCGAACATTGGAGGGTTGGCACTCGATCCCGGTGATGAGATTGCTGTATTCGATGGCACCGTTTGTGTTGGAAAGGTCTTACTGACACAGCAAATTGTCACCTCTGATATCAATACTTTTGCGGCCATTGCTGCTTCCGGTAAAGATGACGGACAAACAAACGGCTACACCATTGGAAATCCCATTACCTATAAATTCTGGGATTCGAGTAAAAACCTTGAAATCTCAGGAATAACCGCCGAATATTTTCTGAAAAACGGGCAGGTAACTACTGAACCTTCCTATACTCCAAATGCAACAGTCATCGTCAAACTTTCGGTTGCTGCTCCGGCCAATAAAGTCCCTGTTGCCAATGCTGGTCCAGATCAAGCCCTGAACGAAAGGACAACAGGTACTTTGGATGGAACCGCTTCAAGCGACCCCGATGGAAATCCCCTGACTTACTTATGGACTGCTCCAGCCGGAATTACACTGAGTTCAACAAACGTTGCAAAGCCAACTTTTACTGCTCCAAGTGTAATTGCTGATACTGAATTCACATTTTCCTTAGTTGTTAACGATGGTCAAGCTGATTCTCCGGCTGATCAGGTGGTGATCAAGGTTTTACAAACAGATCAGCCACCGGTTGCCAATGCCGGGCCAAACCAATCGGTAACCGAAGGCGACCTGGTTACCCTCGATGGTTCAGCTTCTTCTACTCCGGGTGATTGTCCGGTCAATTATCAATGGCCTTGTCCGGTAGAAATGGGTATAGGTAAAACCTATGTGACCCGAATTACCTTTACCGGTCAGGAGGTAATTCCAACAAGCGATCATACCATTACCCTGCAGATTGAAGATGCTTCCACTGTTGTTGATCCGGCCCTGAAATTTCAGTGGGTGATCCCTGCCGGGGTTACGCTGAGCCCAAAAATAATTGCCAAGGTCACCATCGTCACCCCTGTAAACCAAGCCGATAAAAAATGCATTTTCTCTCTGGAAGTTTTTGATGGCTCCAATTCGGTAGAACCCGGAAATGGTGTAATAAGCTACGTTTCTATTCCACCAATCGAAATGCCATTGGTTTCAGTTACGTCAATCTTGTTCTCTGTTTCTTCGCCTGAACCCACTCCTGCGGTGGACTATAAATTTTCCATGCTCGTTTACGACGGTTCCGGCTCGTCTACTCCTGAAAGTGGTGCACCGACTTATTTCTTTATTCAGCCAACTGATATCAATCTAAGTTCACCTACCGTGGCCAAACTTACGATTACTTCTCCTGCCGGCCCGACTGATCCAAACTACGATTTCTCTCTGACCATTTGCAATGGCTCAGAAATCCCAGTTCCGGGCAATGGTGGTGCTTTAACTTACCGATGGATTGCCCCTCCCGGAATAACACTTAGTTCAGAAACTGATCCAAAACCAACTTTTACAGCTCCGCAGGTTGATGTAGATACCGACTATACGTTTTCGCTGGTGGTTAACAACGGAAGAGCTGATTCGCCTCCCGACCTGGTGGTGATTACCGTGAAGCACATCAATAAAGCACCAGTGGCCAATGCCGGGGATGATCAGTCGGTACCCAAAGGAGCTTCGGTCACTCTGGACGGATCGGCCTCATCAGATCCTGAAGGTGCTGCGCTGACTTATTTATGGACTGCTCCCGGAGGAATTAGCCTGAATTCAAATACAGACAGAAAACCAACTTTCACAGCACCGAGTGTTGCAGCAGATACAGAATATACATTTTCTCTGGTGGTTAATGATGGAAAGCTTGATTCTCCGGCTGATCAGGTGGTTGTAACGGTACACAAAGGAAATCAGGCTCCTGTGGCCAATGCAGGATCGGATCAATCGGTGAACGAAGGATCTTCGGGCTCGCTCGACGGTTCGGCTTCTTCCGATCCCGATGGTAATACCCTCACCTATCAGTGGATCGCTCCGGCTGGTTTTGTTCTCAGTTCCACTACCGATGCCAAACCTACTTTTACTGCTCCTCAAGTGAGCACGGATACACCATATACATTCTCGCTGGTGGTTAATGATGGAAAGCTTGATTCTCCGGCCGATCAGGTGGTTATAACAGTACGAAAAACCCACCAGCCACCTGCGGCAAATGCAGGACCGGATCAATCCAGGAATGAAGGAACATTGATTACTCTCGATGGTTCGGCTTCTTCTGATACTGAATCAAATGCGGACGGCGATGTGTTGACATACCAATGGACGGCTCCGGCTGGTTTTGTTCTTAGTTCAGCTACCGATGCCAAACCTACTTTCACCGCTCCTCAAGTGAGCACAGATACTCAATATACTTTCTCGCTGGTGGTTAATGATGGAAAAGCCGATTCTCAGGCCGATGAAGTAGTGATTACCGTATTACAGGTTAATAAAGTACCGGTTGCAAATGCAGGCACCGATCAACCTGCGAATGAAGGTGCATCGGTTTCGCTCGATGGTTCGGCTTCTTCCGATCCGGATGGCGATATCCTTACTTATAAATGGACAGCACCGGTCGGAATTGTACTTTCATCGGAAACGGATGCAAAACCAACTTTCACTGCTCCTCAGGTTGGTGCCGACACACCATACACCTTATCGCTGGTGGTGAACGACGGGCTATCTGATTCTCCGGCCAGTCAAGTGGTAATAACGGTCAAGAATGTGGATCACCCACCCTATCTGAAAGCTGCAATCCAGGATATTTCAGTGGATAAAGGAGCTCCGGATCAAATGATTGATTTGAAAACTGTATTTGCTGACGATGATTTCGGCGATGTATTGATATTCAGTGTTACTTCAAATACCAATGATCAGGCGGTTACAGCCACAATCACAGGTTCCGGTCTGATTTTGCATTTTTCAAGTGTAAATATCGGATCATCAGAAATAGAAATTAGTGCAAGTTCAAACGGGAAAGAAGTTCATTCGAAATTTACAGTTGAGGTCAATATTGCAACCGTAATTAATTCACTTTCTGATGATACAGAGGTGCAGATTTACCCCAACCCTACCAAAGGATTGGTTGAGCTCAGATTTAAAAACATCCCGATACCAGGAAGCCGTATATCCGTTTATGATTTAACTGGCAAAATAATCTACAAATCGCTGGTTGTCAACAAAACTGAATCGCTGAACCTGAATGGTAATCCGAAAGGATTATATTTTATCAAAGTTGAACAGAAGAACTCCAAAACTTATAAACTGATCTTAACGGAATAAAATTTCATAGCTTTTGATTTTAACTGTAAAACCCTGTCTATTCAATCCTTTAGATGGGGTTTTTAATTTCAGGAATAATCATCCCGTCAGAAAAAACATTACCGCATTTGAATTGCATTCTACAGGATTTCAATAGGTAAATGAATTTAGAGATTAATGATATAAAAAGTTAATTTTGAACGACCTATTCAAACAAACCTGATTTCATGAAAAACATTTTTCTTCTCCTGCTGGTATTGCTCTGTATTAAAGTTCAATCACAACCGGTTATTCCTCAAAAAGGTATCGGAAGCAAGTTTTCCCTGACCTGTGCCAATCTGTATTTCGAAGTTGATTCGGCCCGGGGTGCCCGTTTTACCTCATTTAAGCTGGATGATAATGAAATCATGTATGTTGATTTCGTAAATTCAGGAGATATGGCAGGTTCAACGTTTTGGCCCAGTCCGCAAAGTGTCTGGAATTGGCCTCCACCTGTAAACCTCGACAACAAGCCTTTCAGTAAAGTCATCAAGAATAACAAAATTGTATTTCGCGGAAATACAGATACTAAAACGATGTTGCGGTTTTACAAAACCATAGCTGCAAATGCCGCCGATACGTCAATAATAATCGACTATTGCATCAAAAATGAAAAGACCCTGGCTCAGAAATGGGCTCCGTGGGAAATTACCCGGGTGACAAACAGCGGCTTGACCGTTTTCCCAAAATCAACGACCAGTGTAACGGGCGACATGGCTGTTAGAACACAGGCTATTTCCGGATATGTTTGGTACGATCAGGATGCTACCGCGGACAAGGCCGGAAGTAAGTTTTTCTGCAACGGGAAAGGCTGGCTGGCCCATATCATTGATGGTAATATGCTCTTTATTAAGAAATTCGAGGATGTTTCTGCGGGAAAAGCTGCTCCTGGTGAAGCCGAAGTTGAAGTATATACTTCGGGAACTTTACCCTATACTGAACTCGAAGATCAGGGAACTTATACCTCCATTGCAAGTAAAGATTCGATAAGCTGGAGGGTAAAATGGTTTGCCCGCGTATTACCGGCTTCGGTTGTGGTCAGCGTTGGAAGTACCAGCTTAACAACTTTTATTGAAGGCGTTTTGAAGCGGGAATCTCCTTTAACTAAAATGGAAGTTTCCAAAAATTTTACGGCAAAGATATACCCCAATCCGGCTGAAAATACACTTCAGGTTGAATTGGGTTCAGATTTTGGGAAAGACATTTATCTGAGGTTATCAGATTTGCAAGGAAGAATCGTACTCACACGTTCAATAAGCCAACCGCGTGTTCGTATTAATGTTGAAGACCTGCAACCGGGCTTTTACATGTACGATATCCGACAAGGAAACGAAAGCCTTTCGAATGGGAAACTATCCATAAAGCGCTAAACGATAATCCGGAATATGGATACGATTAAAAACTCAATCACTTATTTGTTGATTTTGTAAGTATCTTTATCAAAAAAGGTTTATGTACAGTGCGGTAATTATTGATGACGAAGAAGATGGGATTCATGTATTGGTTCAGTTTCTGAGTGATTTCACCTCGGTAAAGGTAAAAGTTGCTGGCACAGCGACCAATCTTGACGAAGGAATTCAAATCATTAAGAATACCAATCCGGATATTGTTTTTTTAGATATTGATATGCCGGGTAAAAACGGAATGGCCATCTACAACTATTTCAGTGAACCCGCCTTCAAGATCATTTTTGTCACCGCCTATCAGCAGTACGCTATTGGTGCATTAAACCATTCAGCGGCAGGATATTTACTTAAGCCGGTCAGCTTTATCGATTTGCAGGATTTGTTGCTCAAGGTTACTAAAGAACTTAATCAGGAACAACAACAACGTGAGTTGGAAGATCGGATCAACCTGTTGAGTTCGGCAGAGATGACCGGTAAAAACATTATTCTTGATGTGGAGAATGGATTCATCATGGAGAATACCAGGAACATCGAGTATTGTTATGCCAATCAATCGTATTCGGTGGTGGTTTTATATACCAAGAAAGAAATTGTTGTCACCAAACCACTCAAGTCACTTCAGGAACTGCTGCCTCCAAACCAGTTTTACCGCACCCATAAATCCTATCTGGTGAATGTGTTTTATATCCGCAAGTTTTTCAGGGGAAATGAAAGCTACGTAGATTCAAGTCACAAATGCGACAAATCAATTCAAAGCTGCAAAAAATATCTTAGAGTGCGATTGAAACTTTAAATTTTCTCTTGGTCTTCGATTTATCTTATTATGTATTAATTTGATATATTCACTGTCATACATATCGAAGTTGCTTCCTTTAATGATATATTGTCTGATTAGCTTGTTTGTGTATTCATTCAGTCCTCTTTCCCAGGATGAATAAGGGTGTGCAAAATAGAATCCTGCATTGAGTTTA
>CAILJH010000061.1 GCA_903834475.1 uncultured Prolixibacteraceae bacterium
ATATTGTAGATAAACAAGACTTTCTGGATGCAGTCGACCGTATTATTGGTGGTCTGGAAAAGAAAAATAAAATCATTTCGGTGGATGAAAAACGCCGGATTGCCTACCACGAAGCTGGTCACGCTACAATCAGCTGGCTGCTCGAACACGCGCATCCTTTGGTAAAAGTTACAATTGTTCCACGCGGAAAAGCATTGGGCGCAGCCTGGTATCTACCTGAAGAACGCTCAATCACAACCAAGGACCAATTACTTGACGAAATGTGTTCAGCATTGGGTGGCCGCGCTGCCGAAGAAATCTCTTTCAATAGCATTTCTTCAGGAGCACAAAACGATCTCGAGAAAGTTACCAAACAATCGTATGCCATGGTTAGCATTTTTGGAATGAGCGAAAAAGTCGGAAACTTAAGTTTCTATGATTCGTCGGGCCAAAATGAATTTGGATTTACCAAACCATACAGCGAAAAAACTGCCGAACTCATCGATTCTGAATCAAAACTTTTGATAGAAACCCAATACCTCAGGGCACTTGAAATATTAAAAAAACATAAAGACGGGCATCAGCAACTTTCTGAATTACTTTTGGATAAAGAAGTCATTTTCAGCGAAGACCTCGAAAAAGTTTTTGGCAAACGTCAATGGGAAAAGCCCCAGATGGTGGCTGAAACGAAAAAAGAACCTGTTGTTGAACAACCCGTAATTACTGAAGTTGATACAGAACCTTTGACTGCATAATGGATTCGGCAAAGAATAACATTTTGGCCCGTTTAAAGGCTGCCCAGGAAAAAAGAGGTGAAATCGAGGAAACTATCCCCGATTTCACCTCTCCTATTTACCATTCGATTAATCAGCCCCTTGACCTTGAATTCAAAACCAATCTTGAAATCATTGGCGGTGAAGTCATCCTTTGTCAATCGAAGACTGAAATTGCTGAGAATATTTTGCGGATTTGTGCCGAAAAACAACAGAGCAGTATATTTTGCAGCAATCCTGAACTGAGCCAACTCGTCGAAGGAAGAATTGAGATAAATTCGGCAGAAAGTGATTTTTTGAATGTCAACATCGGACTGACCGGCTGCGAGTTTCTGGTAGCACACCTCGGTTCGGTGCTCATCAGTTCGGCACAGGTATCGGGCCGCCGCCTCAATGTTTTTCCCGAAACACACATCGTTGTCGCCCACCAGTCGCAATTGACAGATTATTTGGATCAGGCAATTGAAAAACTTCAGATTAAATACAAAAATAAATTACCTTCGTTAATCAGCAACATCACCGGGCCAAGCAGAACTGCCGATATTGAAAAAACCCTGGTCATGGGGATGCATGGTCCCAAATCGCTGATCGTTCTGATTTCTGACGAATCAATTTAAAACTTACGCTATGGAAAAAGATTGGGTTTGTGTCTTGCACACAGAACAAGGATATCAGGCTGAAATAGCCAGGGAAATACTTGAAAACGATGAGATTGAATGTGTAATCATGAACGAACACGACTCATCATTTCCATCAGTGGGTGAAGTTGAAGTTTGGGTCCATCAGGATTTTCAGGCAAAAGCAAGCGAAATCCTAAAAGATTTAATCCTTTGAAGAAATTTGTCACACGGTCTTTAACCGGTATTGTTCTGGTTTTGGTCATTCTGACTGCAATCATAGCGAGTCCATACAGCTATGCACTTCTTTTTCTTTCCATTCTGGTTGGAGGAATCATTGAGTTCTCCAATCTTTTCAAAGAATCTAAGTTTAAG
>CAILJH010000062.1 GCA_903834475.1 uncultured Prolixibacteraceae bacterium
GCATGGAATTTTAACTCTGAATCCGGACGGAACCTTTAATTACACGGCATTTCAAGGATATTCCGGAGACGATGCATTCCGCTATGTTGTATATGATGTGAATAATAACGCCAGTAATCCGGCTACTGTGACGATTCATGTGATTTCGGATTTCGATCATGATGGAATTCCTGATGATCTTGATGCTGATGCAGATGGCGATGGTATCCTGAATGTTGACGAAGTTCTTCCTGGTCAGGATTGGCATACACAAGACAGCGATGGCGACGGACATCCAAATTATCTGGATATTGATTCGGATAACGACGGAATTGTAGATAATATCGAAGCACAAAGTACACCAGGTTATATTCCGCCTTCAGGCAAAGTAAATAAAGATGGTGTCGATTTGGCCTATGATCCTGATAACGGAGGAACAAGAATAATACCGGTCGATACTGATGCAACATTAGCTAATCCTGATGGTATTCCGGATTTTCTGGATGCTGATTCAGACAATGACCATGTTCCTGATTACATTGAGGGAAATGACCTGAATGCTGATGGCAAACCTGATCATGTGCTGACCGGTAAGGATTCTGATGGTGATGGATTGGATGATGGTTTCGATACTGTTCCAAACATTTGCTCTGCTAAAGGTAATGCAACCGGAAGCAATGCGGCCATGCAGGATTTCGATGGCGATGGAATAAAGGACTGGCGCGATGAAAATGATGATAATGATGAGTATCTCACGCAATTTGAAGATCTGAATATGGACGGTGATTATAGCAACGACGATACTGATTTCGACGGTCATCCGGAATACCTGGATTACGGGCGTGATTGTAACTTGTTTATCCCGGACGCCTTCTCACCGAACGACGATAATATTCACGATTATTTCCAGATCTATTGTATCGATCACTTCCCGAATGCGAGAATGTATATTTTTGACCAGTTAGGGAATAAATTGTATGAAAAGAACAACTATGGAAACCTCAATGTATGGGGAACCCCTGAAAATGCCTGGTGGGATGGTCGTACAACAAACCGTTCAGCATCAGTAATTAACGGAAAAGTTACTCCGGGAACTTACTTTTATGTGCTGCAATTAGGAAATGGAGAAGTCAAAAAAAGTTTTGTATTTGTTTCGTATTAGTAGCCCCCTTCCCGTTCCCCCAAAAGGGGAAAGCCTGGGGTTGAGTGTTTAAATTGTTTTTAGCTCCGATAGGAGCGTAATATTGGTGGCCCGGAGCGAAGACCCGGGTATGTGAAAAATAAAAGAAACCGTCCGTGACAAGAAGATTAATAAATTTATTGTCTTCTTTCGGACGGAATGGAGTTAAAGCTATTGATTTAAAAGCATGATTTTCCTGAACAGATCACAAAAATGAGTTTACAAAACAGTTAATGATTCGAAGATTTCTACATATTGTTTCCCTGGTATTTTTCTTTTTACTCGCAGTGACGCAGGTAAAAGGGCAGGAATTTCCATGGTCTTTGCAGTACATTACCAATATGTACACGATCAATCCTGCTTACGTGGGAATATGGGACCGCGCAGGCTTTGGACTTTCCACCAGAACCAATTGGGTTGGAATTCATGGAGCTCCTTTAACTCAGCAATTCTCCTATAACACTCCAATTAAAGATCAGAGGAGCGGTTTTGGTTTGAATGTCCAACGCTTGAATATCGGGTTAGAGAAACGTATTTATCTTACCGGGGATTATTCTTATCAGATCAGACTCGATATGCATTATTACATGCGGTTTGGGCTTCGTGCCGGGTTTCTAAGTTTCAGCAACAACTTAACAGATTATCATCTTTATCCCGATAAAGTGCCCGATCCTGAGTTTCAGAATGACATTAATTTGTATTTCATGACGATTTTTGGCGTCGGTGCAGTCCTTTATAATGAAGATTATTACATCAGTGTGTCGATACCTCAAATGATTAATAATACCTTTAAAGTAAATCAGAGCCGCTATTCTTCCTTGTCTGAATTCCAAACCATGTATTTATCCGGAGGATACGCCTTTAAATTGGTAAGGGATCTGGTTCTCCGACCCAACTTGCTGGTAGTGGCATCTGCCGGAAAGCCTCTTTACTTCGATGCAGCAGCGTTATTGTACTTTCCCGGGAATTTACAGGCGGGATTGAATTTGCGAAGTAACGGAGCTATGTGTTTATCCGGTCAGTACACGTTCCGGAATAATTTAAGGATCGGATATGCTGCTGAATATTTTTTACTTCCTGATATTCATAAATACCAGATAGGAACCTATGAGTTTTTTGTAGGTTATGACTTCAATTTGTACCGAAGGAAAAACACAAGGAATAATTATTTTTAGAGGAGAAGCCTCACCCCAGCCCTCTCCAAAGGAGAGGGTTGCAGATTCAGCAGCGGAATGATGATTGGAAACAGATGATGAGTACAGGAGTAGAATCTCCCTCCTTGGCCGGACACTGAGCTCGTCGAAGTGAGGGGTTAGGGGAGGCTGCTAATTCCCCAGTTCGGACAGGAATAGAATCCGCATCAGCCGGATGTCGTTTTCAGTGTATTCATCTTCGCCGAGTGCCTGAAGCGCCATTTCAATACTGTCGTCTTCAGCTTCCCTGAAATATTCAAAAATCTCTTCCTGATGCTCTTCGTCGAGTATTTCGTCTAAATAATAATCGATATTTATTTTTGTGCCTGAATTGACAATCGTTTCAATCTCGGTAATTAGATCTTTCATATCCAAGCCGATCGAATCAGATATATCGTTGAGCGAAAGTTTCCGGTCGATGCTTTGAATAATACCAACTTTAACTTTTGATTTGTTGGCGACACTTTTCACCACCATGTCCTGAGGGCGATCTATCTCATTTTCATCAACATAGGCTTTGATCAGTTCGATAAAATCTTTACCGTATCGTTTGGCTTTTCCTTCTCCAACACCCTGAATATATTTCAGTTCATCAATAGTAATCGGATATTGCAAAGCCATATCAGCCAGTGAAGGATCCTGAAAAATGACAAATGGAGGGAGATTTAGTTTTTTAGACATTTTCTTCCGCAGATCTTTCAACATGCTAAACAGTTCCGGGTCGCCGGCTCCGCTGGCCTGCGCTGCAGCTGCATTAGCTTCTTCTTCTATCGCGTCATAGTTATGATTGCGAACAAGCAGAAAATCAAATGGGTTTTCCAGAAAATCATACCCTTTCTTAGTCATCTTCAAAAGGCCGTAATTCTCAATGTCTTTGCTGATAAAGCCGGCAATCATACTTTGCCTGAAAACTGCATTCCAGAATTTTTCACCATGATCGTTGCCCGAACCAAAAGCTTCGAGTTCGTTGTGGCGGAATGACTTTACCGCAGCCGACAATCTTCCGGTCAGAATATCCGACATATGTTCGGCTTTGTATTTCTCCTTGACTTCAATAATCGACTGAAGTGCACGGCAAATTTCATCCTTGGCTTCAATCTGTTCTTTTGGATTGATGCAATTGTCACAATTTCCGCAAGGTTCTTCCAACTTCTCACCAAAATAATTCAGCAAAATAATTCGGCGGCATATGGCCGATTCGGCATAAGAGGCGGTATCGAGCAGCAACTGCCTTCCGATTTCCTGTTCGGCAACCGGCTTGCCCTGCATAAATTTTTCCAGTTTTTGAATATCCTTGACCGAATAAAGCGTAATGCATTTCCCTTCACCGCCATCGCGACCGGCACGACCGGTTTCCTGATAATAGCCTTCCAGACTTTTCGGAATGTCGTAATGGATTACAAACCTGACATCCGGTTTATCGATGCCCATCCCGAAGGCAATGGTTGCAACGATAACATCCACGTCTTCCATCAGGAATTTATCCTGATTTCCTGAACGGGTAGCAGAATCCATTCCGGCGTGATAGGGTAGGGCCTTGATATTATTTACCACCAGTGCCTCGGCCAGCTCTTCAACTTTTTTCCGGCTTAAGCAATAGATGATGCCTGACTTTCCTTCGTTTTCCTTGATAAACTTGATGATCTGAGATTCGGGTTTCGATTTGGGCAATACCTCGTAATACAGATTAGGTCGGTTAAACGATGCTTTGAAGACGTTGGCTTCCAACATTCCAAGTGTTTTCTGGATGTCGTGCTGAACTTTAGCCGTTGCTGTTGCGGTGAGCGCAATTAGTGGCGCGTCACCAATTTCAGAAATTATCGGTTTAATGCGCCGGTATTCAGGCCTGAAATCGTGACCCCATTCTGAAATACAATGGGCTTCATCAACGGCATAAAACGATATTTTGACATTCTTTAAAAAATCAATATTATCTTCTTTGGTTAAACTTTCCGGAGCTACGTAGAGCAGTTTTGTTTTGCCGCTCATCACATCATCGCGTACATTTTGGGCGGCAGCCTTGGTGAGCGATGAATTTAAAAAATGAGCAATGCCGTCTTCAGTGCCAAAACTTCGGATAGAATCAACCTGATTCTTCATCAAAGCAATTAACGGAGAAATGATGATAGCAGTTCCATCCATAATTAGTGCAGGTAGCTGATAGCACAAAGATTTTCCTCCTCCCGTGGGCATCAATACAAAGGTGTCTTTGCCGTTCAACACACTTTTAATTACATCTTCCTGTTGGCCTTTAAAACGATCAAATCCAAAATGTTTCTGAAGATGTTCAGTTAATACATATTCTATTCCCATATAAAAGACCAGTTAACAAATCGAAAAAATAAAACTATTAATTGTATAAGTATCCCGAAGGTATATAAAATATCGATCAAAAAACATTCCTTCCGATTGAATTTAAATACTTTTGGCTGGCTTTAAGTAAATTTAAGATATCGACTTTTATGAGAAGAAGGAATATACCTTATATTTGAGCAAAAATTTTAAGCATCAGAACCAATCAATCCTGAATTATGGCTGAAGAAACCAGCAGAGAAGAAGAACCTACCAAGAAGAGCAAGAAGACTGTAGAAGAAAAGGCAGAAATGTCGTTTCTTGATCATCTGGAAACCCTGAGATGGCATATTATTAAATCGATCCTGGCCATTTGTATTTTTGGTACAGTTGCCTATATTTATAGTGATTTCATATGGAATACCATCATTTTTGCACCCAATAGTCACGATTTCTGGACCAGCCAGATGTTAATTAAACTTGGCGACCTTTTCGGGTATAAGTCGGCTGGGTTGATGAGTAAGCCTCTTAGTTTAATCAATTTCGATTTGTCGGGTCAGTTTATGGTGGATGTCTGGACAGCTATTATAGCTGGTTTTATCATTGCTTTTCCATACGTAATGTATCAATTCTGGAGCTTTATCAGACCTGCCTTGTACGAAAATGAACGTAAACATGCATCCGGGGCGGTAGCTATTATGTCGGGTCTTTTTTTTATTGGAGTTTTATTTGGTTACTATTTAATTGTGCCTTTTTCTTTGGATTGGCTCGCCGGGTACAGCATAAGTTCACAAGTGAGCAATCAAATCAACATTCTTTCATACATCAGCTCCGTTACATCAATTGTGATAGCTGGTGGAATTGCTTTTGAATTACCGGTATTGGTGTATTTTCTGAGTAGAATTGGAGTACTGACTCCTAAATTTTTAAGAAAATACAGAAGACATTCGTACGTTATTCTGTTGATTATAGCTGCAATCATTACTCCTCCCGATGTACTCAGCCAGATGATTGTGACCATACCACTGGTCATACTGTTTGAAGTGAGCATATTTATTTCGGCGCATGTTGATAAAGCAAATAAACGCAAACTGGATGAAATTTAACAATCCGGTTTAATTTTTCCAAAATGAAGCTGAGAGCAGAAAACATTGTTAAGAAGTACCGGAAACGCACTGTCGTCAAAGGAGTTTCATTCGAAGTAAACCAAGGTGAAATTGTTGGACTCTTGGGGCCGAATGGCGCCGGAAAAACGACTTCGTTTTATATGATTGTTGGTTTGATAAAACCTTTGTCCGGCAGAATTTTTATTGACGAGGAAGAAATCACGAATCAACCTGTTTACAAAAGAGCTCAGAAAGGCATAGGTTACCTTTCGCAGGAAGCTTCTGTTTTCAGGCAAATGAGTGTTGAAGACAACATCCTGTCGGTTCTTGAGATGACCAAACTCCCCAAAGCTTTTCAGCTTCAGAAGGTGGAATCATTGCTCAATGAATTTGGTTTGCAACACATTCGCAAAAGCAAAGGATACCAACTTTCAGGAGGTGAGCGCCGGCGCACTGAAATTGCCCGTGCACTGGCCATTGATCCGAAATTTATCCTTTTGGACGAACCATTTGCCGGCGTTGACCCCATTGCGGTCGAAGATATTCAACACATTATAAAAACCCTGCGTGATAAAAATATCGGGGTATTAATTACTGACCACAATGTTCATGAGACGCTCACCATTACTGATCGGTCGTATCTTTTGTACGAAGGTTCCATTATGAAAGCCGGAACTGCAGAAGAATTGGCATCAGATGAGGAAGTTCGTCGAGTATATCTGGGGCAGAATTTCGAGCTGAGATAATATGTTTCCTGCCAGAAGAAACAATTCGAAAAGATTTGATTGTCGTATTGTGGGTGTAAAATAAATCACATACATTTGCACCGCATTTAGCGGGCGTGGCGGAATTGGTAGACGTGCCAGACTTAGGATCTGGTGCCTTACGGCGTGGGGGTTCGAGTCCCTTCGCCCGCACAGCAAAATAACCGCCTTGTTTTACCTGTTAAAAGGATAAGCAAGCGGTTTTTATTAATTTTAAGCATTCGGTTTTAGATTTATAATATTTCAAATCATCTTCTTCCGGGCTCATTCCCAATAACTTTAAGAATAGAATTATGAATATTTCCAGAGAAAACATCGACAGTCTGAATGCAATCCTGACTGTTTCGATTGAGCAAAATGATTATGAGGCAAAAGTAACCGAGGTTCTCAAGAACTATCGCAAAAAAGCAAATATGCCGGGTTTTCGACCTGGGATGGTGCCTGCCGGCCTGATCAAAAAAATGTATGGGAAAACTGCTCTGGCTGAAGAAGTTAACAAGATTTTATCCAATAGCCTGAATGACTATATTCACGCTGAAAATTTGAATATACTGGGAGAACCACTTCCAAACGAAGAAAAACAACCTAAAATCGATTGGGATACTCAAACCGATTACAGCTTTGTTTATGATATCGGAATAGCACCCGAAATAAATGTTGTGCTCAACGAGCAGACAACGATGCCTTATTACAGCATTCTGGCCAGTGATGAAATGGTAAGCAAGCAATTGGATGCATACGCCGGCCGATTGGGCACCAATGAAGTTGTTGAAACAGTTGAAGATAAAGATACCGTTCGTGGAAACTTCGTTCAATTGGATGAAGAAGGAAATGAACTCGAAGGTGGAATTAAAACTGAAAAAGTTGTTATTGCTGTCGACCTGATGAAAGATGAGGAAGTTAAATCTTCATTTATTGGTAAAATGGCTGGCGATGTGTTGGTTTTTGATCCGGTTAAAACCTATGACAATAAACACGAAGTTGGTCACATGCTGAATATTTCGCACGAAGAAGCTGAAAATCTTTCAGGAAATTTCAGTTTCAGCATCATTGAAGTGCTCCGTTTCCAAAAAGCAGAATTGAATCAGGATTTATTCAATCAGATATATGGCGAAGAATCTGGAATTTCAAGCGAAGAAGAGTTTAAAGCCAGGATTGCAACAGAATTGGAAGAAAACTTTGTGTATTCAAGCGATTATAAATTTTCTCTTGACAGCCATGATGCATTGGTGAAAGAAATTCAGTTTGACTTGCCTGAGGCTTTCCTGAAACGTTGGATAAAAGTAACCAATGAAAAAATGACAGACGAACAGATTGAATCTGATTTTGACTCTTTTATGCTCGATCTGAAATGGCAGTTAATAAAGGATAGAATTGTAAAAGACAATGAACTGAAGATTACAGAAGAAGATGTTCGTGCATTGGCCAAAGAAACAGCAATGGCTCAGTTCCGGCAATATGGTCTGAACAATGTATCGGATGAGCATTTGGAAAATTATGCCAACCACATGCTGAAAAACGAAGATGAACGCCGCAAACTGGTTACCAGGAAACAAGAGGAAGTCATTGTTGCAGCGATCAAAAGTAAAGTGATGCTCGACGTGAAGGAAATAACTTACGATGAGTTTAACAAAATGCTTGAAAAATAATTGACTCTCAATACAGCCAATAGCATATTTTCTTAACTTTGTGAAAATCTGAGTCTGCCAATTGAAAGGCAAGTCCGATTTTCACAAAGTTTTTTTATAAAAGGAGACACACAATATGAACGACGGAAGAGAATTTAATAAATATGCTTCGAAGCATTTGGGAATCAGCAGCTTGAATCTGAATCGTTTTGATTCAATTTTCACCAACAGTCTGACTCCTTATATTATTGAGGAACGCCAGTTGAACGTGGCTTCCATGGATGTATTTTCAAGATTGATGATGGACCGGATTATATTTCTGGGAACGCCAATCGATGACTACATTGCCAATATTGTTCAGGCACAATTGCTGTTTCTCGAATCGGCTGATCCTAAGAAAGATATCCAGATTTATTTCAATACACCTGGCGGTTCAGTTCATGCTGGTCTGGGAATTTACGATACCATGCAATATATTTCATCCGATATTGCCACCATCTGTACCGGAATGGCTGCTTCAATGGGTGCAGTTTTACTTACTGCAGGCGCCAAAGGCAAACGCTCGGCTTTGCAGCATTCACGGGTTATGATCCACCAGCCTATGGGAGGTGCTCAGGGGCAGGCTTCAGACATCGAAATCACTGCACGTGAGATCATGAAACTGAAGAAAGAATTGTACGACATTATCGCCAATCACAGCGGAAAAACATACAAACAGGTTGAAAAAGATGCTGACCGTGATTACTGGATGACTTCAACCGAAGCAAAAGAATACGGAATGATCGACGAAGTTCTGATCAGACATAAATAAAATACACACCTTGAAGATGAAAATGGATAAATGTTCCTTTTGTGGGCGCGAGAAGAAAGAAGTTAGCTTGCTGATTGCCGGAATGGAAGGACATATTTGTGACAATTGTGTTGAACAGGCTCATGCCATTGTTGCTGAGGAATTCAAAAAAGAAGAAGGTTTTGATACCAAGGGAATCAAACTGATGAAACCTAAGGAAATTAAAAACTTTTTAGATCAGTATGTTATTGGTCAAAATCAGGCAAAAAAAATACTTTCTGTTGCTGTTTACAACCATTACAAAAGGCTTAACCAGCCAGTTTCAGCTGACGAAACAGAAATTGAAAAATCGAATATCATCATGGTTGGCGAAACCGGAACCGGGAAAACTCTTCTGGCCCGCACCATTGCCAAAATGTTACATGTTCCTTTTACCATTGTTGATGCAACCGTTTTAACTGAAGCCGGATATGTAGGCGAGGACATCGAAAGTTTGCTTACCCGCCTGCTACAGGTGGCCGATTACAATGTGGAAGCTGCCGAACGAGGTATCGTTTTTATTGATGAAATCGATAAAATTGCCCGCAAGGGAGATAATCCATCCATCACCCGCGATGTTTCCGGAGAAGGCGTTCAGCAAGGTCTGCTGAAGTTGCTTGAAGGAGCTATTGTAAACGTTCCACCGCAGGGTGGTCGAAAACATCCGGAACAAAAAATGATTGCCATAAATACAAAAAACATTCTGTTCGTTTGTGGTGGTGCTTTCGATGGTATCGAGAAAAAGATCGCTCACCGATTGAATACGAAAATTGTTGGATACGGAGCCCAGAAACAGGCTGACCATCTTGACCGGGAAAATATGCTTCAATATATTGCGCCACAGGACCTGAAAGCTTTTGGTTTAATTCCTGAAATTATTGGCCGTATTCCGGTTCTGACTTACCTTGAACCACTTGACCGCAAGGCACTTCGCAGTATTCTGACTGAACCCCGCAACTCGCTGATCAAACAGTATGTCAAGTTGTTCAATCTCGATGACATTGAATTGAGTTTTGATGAAGAAGCCTTGGAATTCATTGTTGATCAGGCAGTAGAGTTTAAGCTTGGCGCACGTGGTCTCCGGGCTATTTGCGAAAACATCATGGTAGATGCCATGTTTGAAACGCCTTCAGAAGATGTGAAGCACATGAAAATCAGTCTGGAATATGCTCAGGATAAGATTGACGGTGCGAGCGCTGTTCGTTTGAAAGCAAGCTAATCTCCAATCTTATGGAAGATGAATTACCATTTTTGAAAGGCGATTTTGTTCGCATTGATGGAATAAATGCCGTAGTCGTTGGAAATGAAGACGATGAAAATATTCCACACGATCACATTGCCGTTTTTTTTGGTTCTGAAATGGCCAAACGTGAATCAGAAGGTGGCGAAGGAAATAGCAACCCGCTTGTTTGGATCGTACCAATCGATGTGTGCGAAGATGGTCTGGAACCTGAATACAGGGAAGACGATTGATTTTTCTTGGATTCCATCTCTTTTAAAAAAGATGGAATCCATAGTATATCGAAATTATCTTTAGTCGATCAATTTGTCCGGAGGCAATTCCTTTGTTGTTTTAGCTCCAAGTTTCTTAATCGTTTCGGCGCGTTTCACCAGATTTCCGCTACCCATATATAGTTTATTCGAAGCCAGATCATAGGTCTTCCGTGTACTTTCAAGGCTTTTCCCGATTGATTCCATGTCTTCAATAAAAGCAACAAATTTGTCGTATAATGCGCCGCTTTGACGCGCAATTTCCAAGGCATTGCGTGTTTGGTTTTCCTGCTGCCAGATCGACGCTATTGTCCGCAGAGTCGCCAATAAGGTTGATGGACTTACGATCACGACTTTGCTGTCCCATGCATACGAAAATAAATCCTGATCTTCCTGGACTGCAATACTGAACGACGATTCAATCGGAATGAACAGCAACACAAAATCAGGGCTGTTGAAACCCTGCGAATGCTGATAATGCTTTTCGCTCAAAATTTTAATATGGCTTCTGACACTCAGTAAATGCTCTTTTACAAATGCGGCTCTGAGTTGCTCATTATCCGAATTCACCAAACGTTCATAAGCCACCAGCGAAACTTTCGAATCGATTACGATGTGTTTCTGATCGGGTAAATGAATCACAATATCGGGCTGATAGCGCTGTCCATTTTCTGAAAGAACACTTTCCTGTTTCCGGTACTCACGTCCTTCAGTCAGTCCCGACCGTTCCAGAATCCGCTCCAGAATCATCTCGCCCCAATTGCCCTGCTTTTTGACGTCGCCTTTCAGCGCTTTAGTCAGGTTGTTCGCTTCATCGCTTATTTTTAGATTCAGGTCATGCAGCTTTTTTAGTTCGGCTTTCAGGTCAGTCTGATCTTTCAGTCCCTTTTCATAGGTGTCTTCCACCTTTTTTTCAAATACCTGGATCTTCTCTTTGAGCGGTGAAAGCAATTCGGTGATATTTTTTTGATTGGCCACCGAAAAATCTACTGTGTTTTGCTTCAGAATTTTGGTAGCAATATTTTCAAATTCGGTGGTGAATTTTTGCTGAAGGCCTTCCATTTCCTTTTTCTGCGATTCCAGTTTCTCCTGAAAGTTTCTGAAATCGGCTTCATCCCTTGCCAGTTGCTGGCTTTGATTTCCATTTTCAGACCGAAGCTGTTGAATTTGCTGAAGTAATTCTTCCTTTTCTTTCTGTAAAGTTTGGTTTCGGTCTTCAAATAATGATTTTCCTTTTTCCAGTTCAAATTTCTGCTGAATCAGGATTTGTTCTCCTGAACGTTGTTCCTGTTCAAATTCAGCACGTTGTTTTTGTAGCTTCATTCTCAGAAAAATGAATGAAAGTAGCACTCCGAAGCAGGTTCCGGCTAAAATCAGTAGAATTTCCATGATGTAAATTTTGACTAAAAATAGAGAAAAAGTGCCAGAAAGACACCAGATCACCAAGTTTACCTGTAGATTTTGGAGTTGTGTTGATGATTTTATATTCTTAGTGCCTTAGAGCCTTTGTGGCAAGGAAATAGTTTTGGTTATTTTGTAGTATTATTGAATGTCTCGGTAATTTTTGGCTACTTTGTTTTATCAATTGAATCAAAATATCTATGGATGTAAAGATCGAAGAAAGCTGGAAGAAGCAGCTTCAGGAAGAGTTTGAAAAACCGTATTTTCAAGAACTGACTGAATTTGTCCGGTCAGAATATGCAACGCAAACCATTTATCCTCCGGCTAAATTAATTTTCAATGCCTTTGAACAATGTCCTTTCGATCGCGTGAAAGTCGTCATATTAGGACAAGATCCTTATCATGGCCCGGGTCAGGCACATGGACTTTGTTTCTCGGTGAACGATGGTGTTGATTTCCCTCCCAGTTTGCGGAATATTTTCAAAGAAATTCATTCCGATACCGGTGCCCCAATTCCATCCAGTGGAAACTTAGAAAGGTGGGCAAAGCAAGGCGTTTTGTTATTAAATGCTACCCTGACTGTTCGTGCACAGCAGGCTGGTTCGCATCAGAAAATGGGATGGGAGAAGTTCACAGATCAGGTCATACGAATTGTTGCTGACGAATTAGATCATGTGGTATTTATACTTTGGGGAAATTACGCCATTAGCAAGGGCGAATTCATCAATCAGCAAAAGCATTTGGTTCTGAAATCGGTTCACCCATCGCCATTATCGGCAAGCCGTGGATTTTTCGGAAACAAACAATTTTCGGCAACCAATAAGTATTTGCTTGAACACGGAAAAGAACCGATAATCTGGTAAAATGGCTGGAATTTATTTATTCTTTCAGAATTCATCGCTTCTAAAAAACACTTTATTCATTCCAATTAATATTCAAAAAACACTGACTATGAAGAGCTCAAACCTTCTTTTTATCCTGATGTTGTTGTTCAGTCTGAATTTCATGACCGGATGTAAACCGAAATCACCAAAAATTGGAATACTGCTGCACAGCTACGAAAACGAGCGCTGGATCAAAGATAAAAATTACCTTGTTGAGGAACTGACGCGACAGGGGGCCAAGGTTATGCTTGAAGTCGCTGATAACGATCAGGATAAACAAATTGAACAGGCCAGATCATTGATAGAAAACGGGGCACAGGTGTTGATTGTTGTTCCGATTAACCAGGATGCGGCGGCCAGGATCGTTGAAATGGCTCATGAGTCAGGAGTAAAAGTGATCGCATATGACCGGTTGATAAATGGCTGCAAACTCGATTATTATGTGTCAGCAAACAGCACGGAGATTGGGTCTCTTCAGGCTTCGTACCTGATTTCATTGAAGCCAAAAGGCAAATATGCACTTATTTGCGGTTCGAAATACGACAACAATTCTATGCGGCTTTTTTTAGGACAGATGCATGTTCTGCAACCTAATATGGAGAAAGGTGATATTCAGCTTGTCTACAGCGAATTTACCGAAAACTGGACTTCCACAGAAGGAAGCTTGCATGCCAACCGTATTCTTGATCAGAATCCTGATACAATTGATGCGATAATCTGTGGAAACGATGCTATGGCAGATGGTGTGCTGGCAGTATTGAAAGAGCGGGGACTGGAAGGTAAAGTATTGGTGGCCGGTCAGGATGCCGAACTGGATAATGTAAAAGCAATTATTAGCGGCGCGCAAACTTGTACCATCCTGAAACCGCTCAGGGAAATGGCTGAGGCAACGGCAGGATTGGCGGTTTCGCTGGCTCTTGAAAAGTCATTGGATATGAAATTCACATTGGAAAGTAATGGAAAATCTTTGGTTAAATCCATTCTGATCAAATCTATTGTAGTTAATAAAAACAATATTGAAAGTACGATTATTGCATCCGGATACCACTCTGCTGCTGATTTGAGCAAGTGAAAAAATGTTTTAGTCGCACAAAATACAAGTGTCTCTTAGCGGGTTGATAATCAGAATAGGAAGATTGCCTGCTTTCCGGATAATCTTTTCTTCGGGAAGTCCGATAATAAAATCGATCAAAGAAATGTTGGTGCTGCCAGCGAAAACCATCACATCACCATTCCATTCTGCTGCATTGATCAGGGTTTCATCGAAGATTCCCCAACTGTTGGATTTCCCCGCTATCAATTGACAGCTAACATTCAGACTGGCAAGGAACTTCCGGATAAAAACCAGGTTCTGGTTCAGTTTGCCCAATTCTTCATTATTCGTTTCTTTCGCATAAACTACATGGATGTTTGCCTTATTAAACCGTCCCAGATACGAAGCCCACAAGGCATTTTCTTTCGATGCTTTCCGGTAATCCAGCGGAACCAATACATTTTTATACTGAAGATATTCCGGTGAACTTCCATTCACAAACAGAAATCCAATATTGCTTTCACGAAAAGCTTTCAACCCGAATTTAATATCGGCCTGATGCAATACAACCAAAACAGCATCGTACTCGTCAGCCAGTTTGAACATGTTATCGCGTAGTGAACCTTGAAGCAGCAGACTGGATATCTGCATTTCGGGAAGATTGGATTTGAGGCTTTGCGATGTTCGGATCATTTTATCCTGAACCTGTTTTTTTTGAGTTTTATCTTTCCAGGTAGCGATCAAACAAAGTTCTTTTTTCAGAATATCAGCCATTCGTACCCCGTGAACAATGACTTCTTTCATTCGTTCCGAGAAATCACAAACTACGATCACTTTTTGAGCTGAAATATTCGACATTTATTTGCTTGTTTGAACTCCTTGTACAAACATAATGGATTTTTGTGAATGGCAGCACGATAGAAAGACGGTTAAAAGTCAGTTCAGGCGGGAAATCCTTTTTGTAACTTTGCCTGGTCAATAAATACAGAAAATGATAACGAAACAATTAATTGCTCCTAAAAGTATTGTGGTTGTAGGTGCTTCAAACAATATTTCGAAGCCGGGAGGAAAGCTTCTTAAAAACCTGATCGATAACAATTATAAAGGCGAATTGTGGGTCGTCAATCCAGGTTCTGAAAATATTCAGGGCATTAAATCATTTGCTTCGGTTAACGATTTGCCAGCTGTTGAAATGGCTGTTCTGGCTATTCCTGCAGCGGCCTGTGTTGAGGCTGTTGAAGTTTTGGCAACTCAAAAAGGGGTGAAAGGATTTATCATTATTTCCGCCGGGTTTAGTGAAGAAAGTGAAGAGGGCCGAATATTGGAACAGCAGATTGTCAAAATAATAGATGAGAATAATGGCAGCCTGATTGGTCCCAACTGCATTGGAATAATCACCTATGCGCACACCAGCGTATTTACCACACCGATACCAAAACTGGTTCAGATGAGTTGTGATCTCATTTCGAGTTCCGGAGCTACTGCCGTTTTTATTATGGAATCAGGAATACCCAAAGGATTGCATTTTGCAAGTGTATTTTCGGTCGGCAATTCAGCACAAAATGGAGTCGAAGAAGTTCTTGAATTCATGGATGAGGTCTTTAATCCGGAAACCAGCACCAGGGTGAAATTGCTTTATATTGAAAGTATAAAAGATCCTGACAAATTATTGAAACATGCTTCATCGCTCATCCGGAAAGGATGCAAAATCGCAGCCATCAAAGCCGGAAGCAGTCAGGCCGGAAGCAGGGCGGCAGCTTCGCATACCGGTGCAATGGCCAATTCAGATCTGGCTGTTGAAGCCTTGTTTCGTAAAGCCGGAATTGTGCGTTGTTATGGCCGTGAAGAATTGACCACTGTTGCCAATATTTTTCATTGTAAACCAATGAGAGGTAAACGACTGGCAATAATTACTCATGCCGGTGGACCTGCAGTCATGTTGACTGACGCTCTTGAAAACGGAGGACTGCGCATTCCGGTCATCAAAGATTCGGAAGCTAAACAAAAGTTGAAAAGCAGACTTTTTCCAGGTTCTTCGGTCGAGAATCCAATCGATTTTCTGGCCACCGGAAATGCAGAACAGCTTGCTGCAATAATAGACGCCTGTGAACATGAATTTGATGATATTGATGGAATGGCTGTAATTTTTGGAAGTCCGGGTTTGTCTCCGGTCCGGGATGTATATCAGGTTCTCAACCAAAAAATGCAAACCTGTAAAAAACCGATTTTTCCGATTTTGCCTTCGGTCATCAATGTGAAAGAAGATGTAGCTTATTTTATTTCACAAGGCAATGTGTATTTTCCCGACGAGGTTTTACTGGGGAAAGCGCTAACCAGCATTCTGAAAACTCCAAGACCTACCGAAGAAAAAATATTTCTCGATCATGTTGATGTCCCGGAAATTCGCCGGATCATTGACCGGGCAGTGGATGGATTCCAGTCTCCGGATACAATTCATCAACTATTTGCAGCTACCGGAATACCAATGGTGCATGAAAATACGGTTACCACAGTGGAGTCGGCTGTTGAAGCTGCCCAAAAAATTGGTTTTCCATTGGTTATGAAAGTTATAGGACCCATTCACAAGACCGAAGTTCATGGTATTGTTCTGAATGTACTGGATATTGAAACAGTTCGTCGCGAATTCAAGCGGTTAATCAAAATCAAAGACACCACGGCTGTGTTGATAGCTGAGATGGCTTCGGGAATAGAATTGTTTTTAGGTGCCAAGTATGAAGACCCGTTTGGACATGTTATTTTATGCGGCATGGGTGGTATTTTTGTGGAAGTGCTGAAAGATGTGACTTCAGGTCTTGCGCCACTGACCATGTGCGAAGCTGCTTCTATGATAAAGAATCTTCGATCGTATCAGATTATCAAAGGTTACCGTGGAAAAAATGGCGTAAACGAACGAAAGTTCGCTGAAATCATGGTTCGGCTCTCAACATTGCTGCGTTTTGCAACTGAAATCAAGGAATTGGACATTAATCCAATTTTAGGTGATGGTGATCATTTGGTTGTCGTTGATGCCCGGATCAGGATAGAGAAGTAGAGCCTCACCTAACCTCTATGAAGGGAGGGGCTATTACAAAAAAGAAGGCTAATAAACATTGGTGAAACACCTTTATTTATTAGCCTTTATGTAGTTATAGAAATTGGTAAGCTAATTTCTATATAAATAGCACATTAAAATCAGCGAATGTCTAATATTCAGATCTTCTGTTGCCGCCAGCACTTCCACCTTTGTTGAAGCCACCGCCTGAGCCACCTTTGTTGAAGCCACCGCCTGAGCCGCCTGAGCTGCCACCACGGAAACCACCGCCGCCGCCGCCGCCAGAGTTGCCTCCACGGAAACCGCCACCGCCGCCACCTGAATTACCTCCACGGAAACCTCCGCCAGAGTTGCCACCACGGAAACCACCACCACCACCTGGGCGACTTCCTTCTTTTTTCTCTTCAGCTTTATTTACAACAATTGTCCGGCCTTCAATTTCAGCGTTATTCAATTCTTCAATTGCTTTTTTAGCTTCTTCGTCATTCGTCATTTCAACAAAACCAAAGCCTTTAGATCTACCAGTAGCCCGGTCTGTAATAATTTTTACGGATGTTACTTCTCCGTATTCTTCAAAAATTTCCTGTAATTCGCTTTCCTCAATTTTAAAGGGAAGGCTTCCAACAAAAATGTTCATAAATAACTGTTTAAATAATGGATAAATGTGCACCAAAAGTAGTTATATTTTGATTCAAAACACGTTTGAAAGAATAAATTATTTGCAGATTCCAAAAATTGAGTATTTTTTAGTTCCCTATTGCCTAAATATTTACCAAGGTGAATAGGTTTTTCAGAGAAACCTGCTTGTCGCAGTAAAAAATTATATTTTACAGAGAATCAAAAATTTGGCAATTTTCTGTTGACACTGATCCCCAAATCGTGTACTTTTGAGTATTACTATCAATTGAATACAGAATGATCTGGAACGAAAAGATGGAGTGTGCAAGTCGCGACGAAATGAGAGCGGTTCAGACGATAAGACTGAAAGAGACAGTCGAAAGAATATACCACAGTGTACCGAGCTACCGGCAAAAAATGCAGGAAGCCAACCTGGTTCCAAGAGATATCCGGTCGATTGATGATCTGTGCAAACTCCCGTTTACAATTAAAAACGATTTGCGCGACAATTACCCGTTTGGAATGTTTACCGTTCCGATGAGTGAGATTGTCCGGATTCATGCTTCTTCAGGAACGACGGGAAAACCCACAGTGGTTGGATATACCCGCAAAGACTTGAATAGCTGGTCGGAGGTGGTGACCCGCTCGCTTTGCATGGCCGGGGTTCACCGCGATGATATCGTTCAGGTTGCATATGGTTATGGACTTTTCACCGGAGGTTTGGGTCTGCACTACGGATGCGAAAATCTGGGCGCTTCGGTAATTCCTATTTCAGGAGGAAATACAGATAAACAATTGCAGCTGATGCAGGATTTTGGAACTTCGGTAATTGCTTGCACACCTTCCTATTCGCTTTTTCTGGCTGAGGAAATGGAAGCCGCCGGAATAAAAAAAGAAGATCTGAAATTGCGTGTTGGGATTTTTGGAGCCGAACCCTGGACCGAAAATATGCGCAGGGAAATAGAATCTAAATTGGGAATTAAAGCCATTGATATTTATGGTTTGAGTGAAATTATTGGCCCGGGTGTTTCCTGCGAATGCGAATATCAGGTCGGTATGCACATCAATGAAGATCATTTTGTGCCTGAAATTATTGATCCGATTACCTTGAAACCACTGCCTGCCGGAGAAATTGGCGAACTGGTTTTTACCACCATCACAAAGGAAGGAATACCACTCATCCGGTACCGTACCCGCGACTTGACCCGTCTTAATTACGAAAAATGTGCCTGTGGCCGAACGCTGGTTCGAATGGAAAAATGTAAGGGCAGGAGCGACGACATGCTTATCATTCGCGGCGTGAACGTATTTCCTTCGCAAATTGAAAGCGTGTTGCTTGAAATGAGCGAAACTGCCCCGCATTATTTGCTCATTGTTGAACGCGAAGGCAATCTGGACACGCTAAAACTCATGGTCGAAGTTCAGGAACAGTTTTTTTCTGATGAAATCAGACAACTGGAAGCATTGCGGAAAAAGATAACGCATAAACTTCAGAGTACATTGGGTATTTCGGTGGACGTAAAACTGGTTGAACCCAAAACCATCGAGCGCACAGCCGGAAAAGCCAAACGAGTAATTGACAACCGTAAATTGTAGGAGGAAACCATCATGATTATTAAACAACTCACCGTATTTCTTGAAAATAAAACCGGAAGGCTGAATGAAGTTTCGCAGCTTTTGGGCATTTCAGGTATTAATATATCTGCCATGACTTTAGCCGACACCTCAGAATTCGGTATTTTGCGCATGATCGTTTCCGAACCTGAAAAGGCACTTTCGATCCTGAAAGATGCTGAATTTTCGGCCCGGCTGACCGATGTGATTTGCCTGAACAGCCCCAATGAACCGGGAGCACTGGCCAGGGCGCTGGATATTCTTTCCGGGGAAAGTGTGTTTATTGAGTATTTATACGCCTATTCGATGGACAACAAATCAGCCAATATCGTGCTGAAACCTGATAACATTCAGAAATGCATTGAAGTCCTTCAGAAACATAAAATGGAGTTGGTCAGCTCCAGCGAGATGTATAAGATCTAAACGATTTTCCTTATATTCGTCAGAAATATCAATTCGTAATGAAACCAAGAGAAGAAATCCTAAAGGCGATTAAACAGACTTTAAATGCGATTACTCCTGATGCGCGGATAATACTTTACGGATCTCAGGCCAGAGGCGATGCACGGCCTGATTCGGATTGGGATATTTTGGTCATTTTGGATAAACTGAAAATCGAACCTTCTGATTTCGATACGATTTCGTATCCAATCTACGAACTTGGCTGGGAAGAAGGTGAACATTTTTCAGCAAAACTCTATACCAAATCGGAATGGCAGAAGCGAAGTTTCACCCCTTTTTTCAAAAATGTTGAGAAGGAAGGTATCCAATTATGAGTTTAACTGACGACGAACGGAATGCAATCGTGTCTTTTAGGATACAAAAAGCAAAAGATACTTTAGCCGAAGCAGAAGGAATCTCCACGCTAAAATACTGGAATGCAGTAGCCAACAGGTTGTACTATTCCTGTTTTTACATGACAAGCGCCCTTTTAATTCAAAATAATTTTTCAGCACAGACTCATAGTGGAGTTATTCATTTGTTCGGATTGCATTTCATCCGGACTGGCGTCATCTCGAAAGATGCAGGTAAACTGTACTCAAAACTTTTCGAACTCAGGCAGACTGGCGATTATGACGATTTATTCAATCTGACAGAAGAAGATGTCGCACCAATGATTCCATTGGTCCATCAATTTTTGGATGAACTAAATGGAAAAATCACAAATTAACCTGCTAATATCGTGCTGAAACCTCATAACATTCAGAAATGCATCGAAGTCCTTCAGAAACATAAACTGGAGTTGGTGAGCGCAAGCGAGATGTATAAAATATAAATTCCTTGTCTGTCATAAAACTGAACTACGGTTCGTTTGTTATCTTTGCAAACTTAAATTTACGGGAGACATCAGTATATTTTTCTTAAATTGCCCGACTCGATACATATAAAACAATGAAAAAAATAGCCATACAAGGAATAGCTGGTTCGTTTCACGAAGATGCTGCCAGAAAGTACTTTGAAGATGAAATAAAAGTAGTGGAATGCAAATCGTTTACCAGCGTCTGCAATTTGATTGATGCTGATGAAGTTAGTATTGCCGTTATGGCCATCGAAAACTCGATTGCAGGCAGTCTGTTGCAGAACTACGCACTAATCCGCGAATATCATTTAAAGGTTATTGGCGAGATTTATATTCACATTCAGATGAACCTGATGGCTAATCCGGGTGTCACAAAAGCTGATATCAAGACCATTTATTCGCATCCGATTGCCATTAAACAATGTGCTGAATACCTCGAGAAAAACTATCCGGATGTTCATCTGATCGAAAATCAGGATACCGCAGCATCAGGAAAATTGGTTCACGATGAAAAATTAATGGATGCAGCTGCGATTGGAAACCTCCGCACAGCCGAACTTTACGGGCTTGAAATCTTAGAAACCGGCCTCGAAACCAATTCGAAAAATTATACCCGGTTCCTGATTTTATCCAAACATGCCAGACCTAACGAACTAAGCAACAAGGCTTCGTTGTGCTTCGAAGTTGGCCATTATTACGGCGCTTTAGCCAATGTCCTGAATACTTTTGCGGAAAATAAAATCAACCTTACCAAGATACAATCGGTGCCAATCATTGGAAAACCAAACGAATACACTTTCCATATTGATGTGGAATGGGATTCAGTGGAAAATTACGAGAGAGCCCTTCATGCTATTCTTAAAAATGTTTCAAGTCTTTCGGTTTTAGGTGAATACGTACGTGGCGAATTAGCAATTCACAATCAATAAAATAAAGTTTATGAGTAAAATTGGATTATTTTTCGGTCCTTTAAAAGGTTCAGTCAACCGTGTTGCTGAAAAAATAAAAATCGCATTGGGCGAACAGAATGTAGATATGATCTCTGTGAATGATGCCGGAGTTGCTGATCTTGAAAAGTACGACCGCATCATTTTCGGAATATCAACCGTTGGTAAAGAAACCTGGGATTCTACCCATTCAAACTCCGACTGGAGTAAATTCTTTCCTAACATCACCAAGGTCGACTTCTCAGGAAAAACAGTCGCCATATTTGGATTGGGCGATCATGTGACCTATTCAAGTCATTTTGTGAATGCCATTGGTGTTCTGGCAAACGATCTCCTGAAAAAAAATGCCACAATCATCGGTCAGGTTGATCCATCAGGATACGAATTCGACGATTCGGAAGCCGTGATGGATGGAAAGTTTGTTGGTCTTCCGATAGACGAGGATTTTGAGTCGGAACTGACTGATGAACGTATCGCCAACTGGTTGAAAAGCATAAAACCGGCTTTTGGCCTTTGAAAATCCGAAACATGACAAAATACAGGTTCACATTTTAGCCTGAATTTCTGTCAATTCACAACAGGGAAGGGCAGCCTGCTTTCATATTACTATTCGTGGACCGTTTGTGTTTCCGATTTGCTAAACATGCTTTGCAATAGCCTGAATTCATTTGATTTATCGCAAATACTTTGCTTATTTTTACCAAAATTCTTATTTCCCAGATGGACAAAACGCCGGTAAAACACGAAATTATACAGAAATATCTCGAACAGCTAAGGATCGGCGATCCCGGAAAAGCTTCGATCCGTGAAATTGTGGCCTTGATTAACCTGATTGAAGAGGAAAGCAAAGTCAAATTTATACGCATGGAAATGGGTGTTCCCGGACTGCCGGCAGCAAAGGTTGGAGTTGAAGCTGAAATCAAGGCACTTCAATCGGGAGTTGCTTCAGTTTATCCGATGATGGACGGCATCAAACCGCTCAAATCCGAAGCTTCCCGTTTCATCAGGCAATTTATGGACATTGATATTGATCCTGCAAGTTGTATTCCTACTTCAGGAGCGATGCAGGGAACTTTTTCAGCTCTGCTGGTTGCCGGAAATGTGGATAAGAAAAAAGATACCACACTTTTCCTCGATCCGGGATTTCCCGTACAAAAACAGCAGATGACTGTGATGGGTCATAAATACGAGTCATTCGATGTTTTTGATTTCAGGGGAGAAAAACTTCGTGCCAAAATCGAATCATATTTAGCTGAAGGGAATATTAATTCAATGGTTTATTCAAACCCGAATAACCCAAGCTGGATTTGTTTTACAGAAGAAGAATTACAGATCATCGGCGAACTGGCCACCAAATACGATGTCATCGTAATGGAAGATCTGGCTTACTTCGGGATGGATTTCAGGAAAGATTTATATACGCCGGGTGTACCGCCTTATCAGCCAACCGTTGCAAAATATACCGATCACTACATCTTATTTATTTCAGCATCCAAAATATTTTCGTATGCCGGTCAGCGTTGTGCCATCATGGCAATTTCGAATTCCCTGTGGAACCGTCAGTATGAAAACCTGCAAGCCCGTTTCGGCAGCAAGCCGTTCGGATTTACTATCGTAATGCAGGTTTTGTACGCGCTTTCTTCAGGAATAACACATTCAACCCAACATGCTTTGACGGCTATGCTTAAAGCAGCAAGCGACGGTGAATTCAATTTTATTGAAGACGTAAAAGAATATGGCCGGAAAGCGAAAATCATGAAAGATTTATTTGTGGACAATGGGTTTATAATCGTTTACGAAAAAGATGGTGATGAGCCAATTGCCGACGGATTCTACTTTACTGTTGGATATCCCGGTATGACCGGAGGTGAACTTTTAGCAAACCTTCTGCATTACGGAATCAGCGCAATTACCTTGAAAAATACGGGTAGCGAAAAGGAAGGTTTGCGGGCTTGTGTTTCGCATGTAAAACGCGCGCAATTTGATGACCTTGAGAATCGGCTGAAACTTTTTAACGAAAACTTCGGATAAAAAATGAGCACAGGGGTCAATGATCTGTTCATCGGTTACAATCAGACGTTAATGCAACTGAAAGAATATTTTGCAGAGATTGCCCCTGTAAAACTGAAGAAGGGAGAGGTGTTTCTGGATTATGGCGATCAGTCACAAAAACTCGGAATTGTGCTCGACGGATTACTTTACTCTTCATATGTATCGGATAACGGACAAGAATGGATATCCAATTTTTTCTATCCTCCGAATCACGCGATTATCAGTAGCCACGAAAGTTTTTTATTGGGCAAAAAATCTGCTGAATCCATTCGTGCCTACGAAAATTCCACAATTATTTTCATTTCCAAGTCGGAATATGACGCTCTTACCACGCAAAATTCACAGTTGGAGCACATGGTAAGGGTTATTGCTGAAGAAAGTTATGTTCATGCACTCAAACGGGTATATGATTTCCAGTCGTTGACTGCATCTCAAAGGGTCCGGAAATTTATATCAGAAAACGGTGATCTGGTATCGCGCGTGCAGAGGCAGCACATCGCCTCATATCTTGGAATTCACCGGAATATATTTACCAGGATACTGCATAAAATCTGATTTCGCAACTTTTGTTGCATATCCGGGGGACAAGTTCAGTTAATTTTGCATCAACTGACTCAGTTTAAGTGAATACAATAACATCAATAAAAATAGAATCATGGCAAAAGTTATTGGAGCGGTAGTAGTCGACAACGAAGAATGTAAAGGTTGTGGCCTCTGCGTGGTGGCATGCCCTCAGGATGCTTTAAGTCAAAACAAACAGGTTAACGGCCGCGGATACCATTATTCATTTATGAAGAATCCGCAGGCCTGCATCGGATGTTCAAACTGCGCAACCGTTTGCCCCGACTCCTGCATTGTCGTCTATCGTGTGAAAATAAATGAAGTTCGTACTGAACCGGTATTGGTTTCATAAGCACTTTGGGCACCTTTTAAACAGACCATAAATCTAAAATCAAAGCATAATGGGAGAATTAAGATTAATGAAGGGAAATGAAGTCATTGCCGAGGCTGCCATTCGCTGTGGTTGCGACGGATATTTCGGCTACCCCATAACCCCTCAGTCAGAAATAATGGAAACCCTGATGGATCGCGAACCATGGAATGAAACTGGCATGGTTGTTCTGCAGGCCGAAAGTGAAATTGCTTCCATACATATGGTACATGGAGCTGCAGGCTCCGGAAAAAAAGTTATGACCTCATCCTCAAGCCCCGGAATCAGCTTAATGGCTGAAGGGATATCCTATATTGCAGGCGCTGAATTACCGTGCCTGATTGTGAATGTTCAGCGTGGCGGACCGGGTTTAGGAACCATTCAACCATCCCAGGCGGATTACTTCCAGTCGACCAAAGGCGGAGGACACGGTGATTACCGGTTGATTGTACTTGCTCCATCGTCGGTTCAGGAAATGAATGACTTTGTTGAAACCGGCTTTAAACTGGCTTTCAAATATCGCAATCCTGCAATGATTCTGACTGATGGTGTAATTGGCCAGATGATGGAAAAAGTTGTATTAGCCGACTATATTCCAAGAGTTACTGATGAAGAAATTGACCGCAGACATGGCTCATGGGTAACCAACGGACGCAAACCGAACCGTGGACGAAATATCATCACTTCTCTTGAAATGGATTCCCTGAAAATGGAGCACAACAATATTCGCCTTCAGGATAAATATGCCAAAATGGAAGAAGAAGATGTGCTTTTTGAAGAAGTGCAATGCG
The DNA here is from genome assembly GCA_903834475.1 of uncultured Prolixibacteraceae bacterium. GTDB lineage: Bacteria > Bacteroidota > Bacteroidia > Bacteroidales > Prolixibacteraceae > Aquipluma. The sequence goes on from CAILJH010000062.1 coordinate 25,086, forward strand.
AAGACGCTGAATACCTTTTGGTTGCCTTTGGTTCGTCTGCCCGTATCTGTCAGAAGGCTGTCGATCAGTGTCGTGAGAAAGGCATAAAAGTAGGCCTTTTGCGACCCATTACTTTGTTCCCATTTCCAAAAAAACCGATCGCAGCGCTGGCAAAACGTGTAAAAGGAATGCTGGTCGTTGAAATGAATGCCGGACAAATGGTCGAAGATGTTCAGCTTGCCGCCGGATGTAATATTCCGGTAAAACACTTCGGAAGAATGGGTGGTATTATTCCGAGTCCCGCAGAAGTGGTGGAGGCTCTCGAACAAAAACTGATAGGAGGATAATTTATGAACTTGGCAGATATTATTAATCCAAATAACCTGGTTTACGAGAAACCAAAATTACTGACCGAAAATACGATGCATTACTGTCCGGGTTGTAGCCACGGAGTGGTGCATAAACTGCTTGCCGAGGTTATCCTTGATCTGGATATTCAGGAAAAAACCATTGGCGTTTCGCCGGTAGGATGTGCCGTTTTTGCATACAATTATATTGAAATCGACTGGCAGGAAGCCGCTCACGGAAGAGCGCCTGCTGTTGCTACCGGTATTGCCCGCTGCAATCCTGATAAAGTGGTTTTCACCTATCAGGGTGACGGCGATTTAGCTTCGATTGGTGCAGCTGAAATTTTACACGCCTGTAACCGCGGCGAAAACATAGTAGTCATTTTTGTAAACAACGGAATATATGGAATGACCGGTGGCCAAATGGCACCAACTACGCTGATAGGCCAGGTTACCGCTACCACTCCCAACGGCCGTGATGCCGGCAGAAACGGATATCCTTTAAAAATTACCGAATTGATTGCCCAATTACCCGGCACTTCCTATGTGACGCGTCAATCGGTTCATACACCGGCATCAATTCGTAAATGTAAAAAGGCAATTTCCAAAGCATTTCAGGCGGCAATCGATAAAAAAGGAACTTCGTTTGTAGAAGTGGTTTCAACCTGTAACATGAACTGGAAACTGAGTCCGGTAAAAGCAAACGAGTGGATGGTTGACAATATGTTCCCATTCTACCAGCCCGGCGACCTCAAAGACAGCACAAAAACTGATCCTGCAAGTTATACACCACTTAAAAACTAAAACTGATGACCGAAGAAATCATTATAGCCGGATTTGGCGGACAAGGAGTACTTTCGATGGGGAAAATATTGGCTTATTCAGGTGTGATGGCCAATCAGGAAGTTTCGTGGTTTCCGTCATACGGCCCCGAAATGCGCGGTGGTACGGCCAATGTTACCGTTATCCTAAGCGATAACAGGATCAGTTCACCGGTATTAAATGAATATGATACCGCCATTATTCTGAACCAGCAGTCGATGGACAAATTTGAACAGCATGTAAAACCGGGCGGCGTTTTAATTTACGATCCTAACGGAATTATTCATCCTCCCAAACGCGTCGATATTAATATCTACAAAATTGAGGGAACACTGATTGCTGCAGAATTAGGCAATGTGAAAACATTTAACATGGTGGTTTTGGGCGCATATCTGAAAGCAAAACCGGTAGTTAAAATGGAAAGTGTTGAGAAAGGTCTGGAGAAATCACTCCCGGCCCGCCACCATTACCTGATTCCGATGAATCTCCAGGCTGTTCAGAAAGGCTTTGAAAGCCTTGAACTTGTTCAGGGAGTTTCATAACAATCTGATATCATGATTGTTTATTTCTGTCAATAGACAGGATTTGTTATAGAAAAAGGCTGTCCTTAAAAGTACAGCCTTTTTCGTTCAATAGTTTTTGCATTTAAGCTCAAAGTGTATTAAAGTTGATGTATTTTTGGGCTGTTTTATTGAAATGAAATATGAACCTGGCCAAGCTTTTCGTTGTGTTTTTCTTGTCTGTATTTTTCTGCGACAATTCAGAAGCACAAATTGTATTGAATGAATTGTCGAACAGAAACTCCGGACAAATTGCCGATGAGGACAATTCACCGGAAGATTGGATTGAACTCTACAATCCATCAGGTTCGGCAGTAAATCTGGCTGGTTATTACTTAAGCGATGATTCTCTGAATTTTGAAAAATGGGCATTTCCAACTTATCAGATGCCATCCAAAGATCATTTGGTTGTATTTGCATCGGGAAAAAACCGGTTGGTTCCACCCGAAAATTTTCATTGGGAAAGCCCTGTCTTACCAGGAAATACCTTCGATTACACTGTTCCCACTGCATCGACTTCGGTCAGCTGGATGAAGCCAGCTTTTACTCCAACAGGATGGAGTCAGGGCAAAGGGGGCTTTGGTTTTGGAGACAACGATGATGCAACCATTGTGCCAACAAGTGCAATGGCTGTTTATATCCGTAAATCATTCATAATACCAGTAGGATTCTGGTATACAGATATTGAACTGCACGTTGATTATGATGATGGTTTTGTGGTCTATTTGAACGGAATTGAAATTGCACGTAAATTCATCACCGGAACACCTACCTGGAATTCAGCAGCTGCTAACACACATGAAGCTACCATGTATTCGGGCGGAAAACCTGAGAAAATTGCGATAGATACCACCTTGGTAAAATCATTGCTAATCACCGGGAAAAATACTTTTGCTGTTGAAGTACACAACTATCTTCCGACTTCAGGCGATTTGAGCATTATCCCATTTTTTTCATTCAAGATCAACGATTTATACTTGTTTTTCGAACGGACGCCAACCTCAATAATACCTTCAGGGTCGGAAAATCTGCATACAAATTTCAAAATCGACAGCAAAGGAGAAAAAATCTTTCTGTTCAATAAAAAGGAAAATACGCATGAATCCGTTTGGGTGAAAGATTTGTCTGCCGGATGGTCGGTAGGTAGAAAAAGTGATGGTGCCGATTCCTGGGGGATATTTGTACAACCCACGCCATCGTTTGCCAATACAACGAAAGCTTATTCTTCGGAACGGGAACCGGAGCCGGTGTTTTCGGTTTCTGAAGGTTATTACACCAGTAAACAAAGCATCAGTCTAACCACAACATCTCTGACGGCGGAAATAAGATACACTACAGATGGAAGTGAACCAATTTTCACTTCAAACTTGTACGGCGGAGTTCCTCTGACGATTACAGTTACCGGAATTATCCGTGCTGCCTGTTTCAGTAAGGGCGATAAGTTGCCCGGACGTTCGGTATCCAACACTTATTTTATAAATAATTCCGGACATTCTATTCCTGTACTTTCTGTTATTACGAACAATACCAACTTGTATGGAGGAAGTGGAATATTCGATAATTGGCAACAGGAATGGGAAAAGCCATGCTATGTTGAATATTTCGATGCCAATAAAAAAAAGCAATTTGAGCAGTTCTCCGGAATCCAGATCGATGGTGGGGCAGGAGGAAGCCGGTCGAATGCGCAACACTCGTTCAGACTCGAGTTCGATAACAGTCTTTATGGAGAAGGAAATGTGCATTATCCGCTAATTCCTGACCGGCCTGAAAGGAATCGTTATAAATCTGTTTATCTGCGCAATGGAAGTAATCAATGGCAGACCTTTCAGTTTAAAGATGCCATGGAGTGTAAAATGATGAGTTACAACACCAATAATTACTATTCGAATTGCACTCCTGTCGTAGTTTATATCAATGGTTCGTATTTTGGTGTTTATGAGATGCGCGAAAAGACAAATGATGAATATTTTCAGGAAAATTACAAAGCTACAATCGATTCAACTTTTCAACTTCTTTCGCTCAGCTGGTATTATCAATCAATTCTCAGGGCTTTGAACGGATCGGTCACTGCATTTGCAACTGATTATAATAACTTCTTAAATTTAAATCAGTCAGAGACAAGTTATCTGCAAAAAGCTGATCAGATTCTCGACCTTGACTATTACACCGACTACATTATTGCCCAATCGTGGATCGCAGATAGCGACTGGCCTTACAATAACATTAAAATTGTGAAAGGTGATTTTACCAAAAACCGATGGCGTTTTATTTTACAGGATTTGGAGTGGTCGCTCAATCCTAACGGATGGACAAATTCATCAACCGATCATATCAGCTTTATGTTGAATTACGATCCAAACGTACCTTATCTCAGATTTTGGAAGGAATTGATAAAAAATCAAGCGTATAAAAAGCGGTTTATCAACCGGTTTGCCGATATTATGAATACCTCGTATTTACCACAAAATACAACCGCCATTGCGCAATCGGTTTATGATAGGTCTTTTTCCGAAATGCGTGGTGAATATGCGCGATGGAGTGGTGAATCACAGGCAACAGCTAAAATTAGCCAGTATGTGAATAACCTGGCCATTTTTAAAAGTGAATTGACAAACCGTTCGACTGTTGTCCGCGATAATATAGTCAGCAATTTTGGTTTGACAGGTAAGTACACTATTGAACTTCAGGTGCAACCTGAAAATGCCGGAGTTATCCAGCTAAATACGATTTCTCCTGAAATATATCCCTGGACTGGTGTCTATTTTGCTGATGTTCCGATCCGGATGGAGGCAAAAGGAATGGGTAATTATATTTTCGACGGATGGGTGCCAAACGGTTTTATTAAAGATGTGAATAACCCGGTCATTGAGGCAGATGTAAAGATCAGTGGATATAAGTTTATAGCAAAATTCAGGAAACAGGCTCCTGAACAAGCCATCACAATCAGTGAGATCAACTACAATTCAGGAACTGAGTTTCCCGCGGGAGACTGGATCGAACTGTATAACTATGGAGAAACTGCTGTTGATATTACCGGCTGGTATCTAACGGACATCAAATCAGAACATTTATGGAACATACCAGGTTCGACAACAATTCTTCCCAATGCACGTTTAGTTTTGGCTTCAAGCAGCAGTAAATTCAGTTTCGTTTATCCAACGGTGAAAAATGTTTTGGGTTCATTCGAATTTGGACTGGGATCGCCAACAGATAGCGTTCAACTTTTTAACAACAAAAACAAACTTATTGCCGGAGTTAAATACAGCAGTCAGGCTCCATGGCCTACTGAAGCTTTCGACAAAGGAATGACACTCGAATTAAAGGATCCGAATATAGGCCTGAACTTTTCAACCAATTGGTTTGCTGGCTGCGTGGGTGGTTCGCCTGGCTCAGCGTATTCTAAATGCATACCAACAGGTAGCAGAGTCTCTCCTGAAATTTCTTCAGCCCGATTATACCCAAACCCGGCAAACGATCATATTCAGGTAGTTTTGCCTACAATGTGGAGTGGACAACGAATGACTTGTAATATTTTTGATGTAATGGGCAAAGAGGTAAGAATCGGTGTGCCACAAGTATCCCAAAATGGATTGCAACTCCCAATCGCAAATCTTAGCGATGGTATTTATGTCATTCATTTGTCAGGTGGAAACTATCATGAAAACCTGAAATTTATCAAGCGGAAAGAATAATCACTAATTCAGTACTACTTTCAAATCCTGGTGAATGGTTTTTCCTTCAATTCGAATAAAATATATCCCTGGACTTGGTTTTTTGCCTGAGGAACTTGTCCCTTTCCAAACGATCACTTCATTCTTATTGATCGGTCCGTGCGGATGGATGCTTTCAATGAACTCTCCTTTCATTCCCATCACATTAATTCTGACAATTTCATTAATCTCCCGGTTTGCGATTATTTTTACCTGACCTGAAGAAGGGATCGGAAATGCCTGAAAATAAGTATTATCAACTTGTTTTAAATAAATATTTCCAGTCGGAATTTTGAATGTAAAGCTTGTCGTATCGGAGTATACATCAGTTCCATTGCTGTATGAATTTGACATGAATATATACTGAGCACCCATTGTTCCAATAAAATTAAAAATATATGGAACTGAAAAATCTTTCACAAAACTTGTAGCATCAAATGTTTTTGTTGTTTTGTTGAATCTAAGCAGGCTCATATTCAATATGTTCGCAGGAGGAATAATATTTAACGCAGTGGTAGTCGTTTTTGTAATATTAGCACTGATGATGGGAGCATGAAAATATCCATGGTATTTAAGTGCTTTAAATTCATTGATCCTGATTAAATCATCGGTACTGTTTGAAATACCAGTAATGGTAAGTCGTACAAAGCGCATTTCAGTTGAAGGTATTATATTGGAATCATAATTTGAAATGATGTCAGTCCGCAAAGTTTTGTCAACAACCATGGTCCAGGCAGAACTGTCGGTAGAAGTTTCAATTTTATATTGAATACCCTTGGTTTTGGCATCTTTAAAAAATAATTCAAACTGATCGGTCTGCTGAAGACTTCCAATATCAATGGTCAATGAGGATGGAAATCCCTTGAAAGTCCAGGATGAATACAAATCTCCATCAATAGCTGAAGTAGCGTACATATTTATGCTGTTGTCAGCACTAATTGATTTCAACTTTTTCCGAAGCAATAAATTCTCATCGAAAACTTTGTTGTATGATTTGCCTGTTAAGGCTTTGTACATGATTTCGGCTACAAAATGAGCACCAGCAACATTTGGATGAATACCATCAGAAAGTAGACTTGACTTGTCAAGAGTCGGTATATAGCAATCAATGATTTTTACTTGTTTGTCTTCCGAGATCTGATGAATAATCGGAATAATCTCATCATGAATGACCACATCGTCAATGTCATACAATTTTTTGAAAACCTTGAGCGGATAGCAAATGTAAATTTCCGGTTTTGATGCCAGGTGTGCAAAGGTGTCTATCATTGCAACATAGTCCTTGTAAAAATCAGCTTTATAGGCCCAGTTGTAGTATTTACTATCGTTTGTACCCAGAATGATTACAACAATATTGGGATTAAATTTCAGTGCATCAGCAAATTTTTGCTCAGCCCAAATCGGAAAGTCTCCCTTTTTGAGCATAGTTCTTCCGCTTACTCCAAAATTTCCAATTTGCCAGTCGGAAGTAAGCATATTGCCTAATTGTGCAGGATAAGCATAAAGTGTGGGGTTGGATAAGCCGCTACCTGCAGTAATACTATTGCCGATGAATGCAACTTTGGTAATTTTTTGCTGTCCTGAAATATTCTGAATCAGCGTGATAAAAAGGGATATTCCTAAAAGTATTTTAAAAGTTTTCATATCTGAGGTCTACTTGTACTTAAGTTTTCTGCTTCTTTTTCTTGGCTGCAGGGAAAAGGACATTATTCAGAATTAGCCGGTAACCGGGTGAGTTGGGGTGCAAATTCAGGTCAGTAGCCGGATCGCCAACAAAATGCTGGAAATCTTCCGGATCATGTCCTCCGTAATAAGTCCAGAAACCTTTCCCCAATTCACCATGAATGTATCGCACTTCACCGGCGGCTTTGTTTTCGCCCATAATCAAAACATTTGATTTGACCATTTTCTTATCGAAAGCGGTGGTTTGCCCCATAAAACCTTTGATCATATTGACATGGTTTTGGCAAAGCATGGTTGGTACCGGATCCCATTTGGCTGAAAACTGAAACAAGGTGAAATAATCCTGTTCCCGCGGTACTTTTCTGGAGGTTGAAACATCAATATCAGAAAATTTATATTCGTATGGATTCCTGTTGATGGTGAAGTTTTGAAATGCCAGCGTATTATTGAAGTCCAGCTTTGAATTCATATCGGGGTCTGCTGGGTCACCATCAAACATCGATTCGCAAATGTCAACTCCCTGTGCGGCTTGCGCAATGTCATACGTATCAGTGGCTGCACACATGGCAAACAAAAACCCTCCGTTACTGATAAACTGATGAATTTCTCGGGTAACGACTTTTTTCATTTCGGAAACCTTCATAAATCCCAGTTTCTGAGCGAGTTCCTTGTTGATCCGCACATCTTCCTGATACCATGGAACATGTTGGTATGCCTGGAAGAATTTTCCGAACTGCCCGGTAAAATCTTCATGGTGAAGGTGAAGCCAATCGTAATCTTTCAGCTTTCCGTTAATGATTTCTTCGTCATAAACCACATCGAATTTGATTTCGGCATACGTCAAAACCAGGGTGACTGCATCGTCCCAGGGTTGTTTGTTGGGAGGAGAATAAACTGCGATGCGTGGGGCTTTATTTAAACTCACCGCATCCTGATTTAAGTCTTCACGGGCGATTTCGGTCAGTAAATTATTGGCCTGTCCATCGGCCAGAGTTTCAAAACTAACCCCACGAACTAAGCATTCGCTGGCAATGGCCTGCTGATGCTGAATCAGGAAACTTCCACCCCGGTAATTGAGCAGCCATTTGACTTCAATTCCCTGTTCAAGTGCCCAGAATGTTATTCCGTAGGCTTTTAAATGATTGGTTTGCTTTACGTCCATTGGGACTAAAATGAAGGCTGCGTTTGCCGTTTCGACGAGCAAAAACAAGATTCCGGCGAAAAGCCATTTAACCCACCGATCAGAACGGAATATGCTCGCCTCCTGAATTTTCATACTGGCTGAATTTGTCGTTGTCGAACGAAGAATTGACAGGAATTGCTTGGGGCTTATTGCCGAAGGATTTGCCTGAATCTTCATTCATTTTTGATTGCATTTTTTGTCCGAAATGACCACCTCCGATATCTTCAGGAATAATATTTTCCATATCTGAGAATTTGGCCAGGTTCTTTTTAAACGACAGTCTCACGTCGTCGATTGCACCGTTTCTGTGTTTGGCAATAATGATTTCGGCCACGCCGATGAGGGAATTATTGTTTTCGTCCTCAGTAATTCCGTAATATTCCGGGCGGTGAATAAACAATACAATATCGGCATCCTGCTCGATTGCACCCGATTCACGAAGGTCGGAAAGCTGTGGCCGTTTTCCCTCACGCGATTCAACTGAACGGTTCAACTGAGAAAGTGCTATGACCGGAATGTCCAGTTCCTTGGCGATGGCTTTGAGTGAACGCGAAATCATACTCACTTCCTGTTCACGGCTTCCCCGGTTGTCGGTGCCTGCAGTCATTAACTGGAGATAATCGACAATCACCAAACCAATGTTGTGTTGCAGTTTCAGACGACGGCATTTGGCCCGGAATTCAAAAATAGACAAAGCAGGCGTATCGTCGATGAACAATGGGGCATCATCCAAAATGGCAAGTTTCCGATGGAAATGGTCCCATTCCCAACCTTGCATCCGGCCATTCTTTATTTTTTCTGAACCTAATTCAGTTTCAGCAGAAATGAGTCGGTTTACCAACTGCATCGATGACATTTCGAGCGAGAAAACGGCCACCGGAACTTTGTGTTCGACCGCCATATTCCGGGCCATCGAAAGAACAAAAGCTGTTTTTCCCATCGATGGACGTGCTGCAACAATGACCAAATCGGTTTTTTGCCATCCGGAAGTAATCCGGTCGAGAGCCGTAAAACCGCTGGGAACCCCACTCAATCCATCTTCGCGCCTCGAAGCTTCTTCGATTTGGATCGCAGCTTCGCGCAAAAGCGATTTAATTGGCATGGTTTCCTTTTTGATGTTTCCTTCGGCAACCTGAAAAAGGGCTGTCTCCGAATAATCGATCAAATCGTCTACATCAACCGTGTCGTCGTAGGCTTTGGTCTGAATTTCAGTTGAAACGCGAATCATTTCGCGCTGGATAAATTTCTGGGCAATAATCCTGGAATGAAATTCGATGTGTGCAGCTGAAGCAACCCGTGAGGTTAACTGTGTGATCATCAGTGGTCCGCCAACTTCTTCGAGCAAGGTTCTGTTCTTCAATTCCTGGGTAACCATCAGCAAATCAACCGGCTTTTCGTGGGTCGACAGGTACTTGATTACCTCAAATATTTTCTGGTGCTCTTCTTTGTAGAAACTCCGGGTGTCAATAATATCTGCAACGGTAATGTATGCATCGCGTTCGAGCATCAAAGCTCCAAGCACAGCTTCTTCCACTTCAATTGCTTGTGGCGGAATCTTGCCGTATTGAGCATTGATTTGATCGATGCTCATTTTTGCTTGTTGCTGGTAATTCTTTTTTTCTCCGGCCATGTTTCAGGAATTCAGTCTGTCAGGGACTTGTTTGTTTTCTGCGCACATAGATTTCGCAGGGATTCAAAGGTAAAAAAAAAGGAGACCTTTTGGTCTCCTGAGATATTAAGTTATTGACAAAATTACTTCGGAAAGAATTTATAAATCACACTGCGATGCAGAAACCTGATTAATTCAATGCCTTGTTTCTCAATGATAAAACCAATACGATAATCCCCAATTCGGATACGGTAGGCATTTTATCTTCCTTTCAGCTTTTTGCAATTAGGAATATCAGAAAGTTTATCCACTTTCTGAATTAATTCAATGCAATCGGCAATTGAATAAAGAAGTTTTTGATCAGCAATTTTATTGGTGTCTTTTTCGAATGACAATCAATCAGAATTTTCATTTTCTGAGTTTTTGAAGATAACTGTCCGTTTTTACATATTTTCCGGTACGGCCTTCCTTGATTGCCTGAAGCATGCCGATATCTTCTTTTTCTTCTTCTGTTAAATATTTTACACTGATTCCAATCTTTTTGGCAAGATCGGTAAGCATTTTTAAATCTGCTTTTGAATTTGCTTGTAATACAGCAGTTTCCATTTTGATTATTTATAAAGTAATGGAACGTAAGTACAAAATATCCTTTAATTCAATAACTAAAAAACTCTCATTGTTCATAGTTGTAACAATCAACCACCTTCCCATTTTTGGGGTAGGCTTTCTCATTTCAGTTTATCTTCGATGATCATCCCCAAAACATCACCTAATTTTCGGTCCATGGCTGCAATTTGCTGCGGAACGAAGCTGGTGGAGGTCATGCCGGGGGTGGTATTGACTTCGAGAAAATAAAATTCATTGTCTTTCAGGATATAATCGATGCGGACAATTCCGGAGCAATCACACAAATCATAGATGCGTGATGAGAGTTGCTGTACTTTTTGAGTCAGCTCAGGTGAAATGCGTGCAGGAGTAATTTCATCGGTTTTTCCGGCAGTATATTTGGCTTCGAAATCGAAAAACTCGTTTTGCGGAATGACTTCAGTGACCGGGAAAATCAGTTCCTGATCAGAAAGTTTGACCAGACCACAGGTGAATTCTTTTCCGTCGATAAACTGTTCGATCAGGATGTCTGCGCTTTCAGTCATGGCATGTTTCAATGCATCTAAAAGTTGATCTTTCTCCTTTACTTTAGTTACCCCGAAGCTTGATCCGCCGGCATTTGGTTTTACAAACAAGGGCAAGCCAAGCTCTGCAATGAGCTGATCCGCATCCGCGTGATCGCCCTTGAACAAGCGAACCGATTTAGCCATCGGAACATTGAAATTCCGGAGGTAATTGCTGCAAAAATATTTATTGAAAGTAAGCGCAGAAGAATAGACACCACAGGTGGAGTAGGGGATTTTCACCATATCGAGATAGCCCTGTAGTTTACCATCTTCGCCGGGAGTTCCATGAATAGTGATGTAAGCAAAATCGAAGTTGACTCTTTTGCCATTCCGGATAAACGAAAAATCGCCTTTATCAATCGGAGTAAATGGTTCATCGTTTTCAAAAACAACCCATTCCAGGCCTTTCATCTGGACTTTCCAAACATTGTATTTGGCAGGATCAATTGACTGAAATACATTGATGCTGCTTTTGACCGAAATCACAAATTCGGATGAGTCACCTCCATAAACAACTGCAATATTCTTCTTCATTTTTAATAAGTTTTGAACCACATAGAACACATAGTTTATTCTATAGGCAGTTTTCTGAAATATTCCGTAACAAATGTTTGTTGACCATCTTTAAATAAATTCAAACAATTGAAATTGATTAATATACCCTTGGGCTTTTTTAAAAGTTTCAGGTAAGATAATAATTGAGCTTCATGAATTGGCAATATCACATCGACTGTTTTTAATTCAACTACAATCAGATTATTCACCAATAAATCGAACCTGAGTTCACATACTAAGTCTAAACCCCTAAAATTCAGAGGAACTGATTGCTGTCCGACAACAGTATATCCATTCTGGATTAATAGATGAGCCAGGCACTTTTCGTAAATACTTTCCAGTAACCCAGGACCAAGTTCCTTATGAACCTCAATGGCGTAACCAATAATTGCCCGACTTAATGTGTTAACATCCTTTTGAGTGGTCATAAATTACTAAAATAAATTTTCTATGTGTCCTATGTGGTTCAAAATTATTCGTTTATCCGGTTACTCAGGTAATTCCGCCATTTTACAATCACATTGGCCAGATCATCCGGAAGTGCCGATTCGAATATCATTTCTTCGCCGGTTACCGGATGCACAAAACCCAGCATTTGAGCATGCAGCGCCTGTCGTGGAATCATTTCAAAACAATTGGCAACAAATTGCTTGTATTTGGTGAATGTTGTTCCTTTGAGAATGCGGTCGCCACCGTAATTGTCGTCGTTAAACAGCGGATGTCCAATGTGTTTCATGTGCACCCTGATCTGGTGTGTCCGTCCGGTTTCCAGGCGACATTCAACCAGATTCACATATCCAAGCCGTTCGATGACTTTGTAATGTGTAACCGCAGGTTTCCCATAATCTTCGTCAGGGAAAACGGTAAAGACCTGCCTGTTTTTCAGGCTTCGGCCAATATTTCCTGTAATGGTTCCTTCGTTATTTTCCATGTCCCCCCACACCAGGGCAACGTATCTGCGCTTGGTCGTTTTTTCGAAAAACTGAAGTGACAGTTTTACCTTGGCTTCAATAGTTTTAGCAACAACCAGCAAGCCTGAAGTGTTCTTGTCAATCCGGTGGATGAGTCCCGGACGCGGATCGTCGGAATTGAAAAGCGGAAGTCCCTTGAAATGAAAAGCCAATGCATTAACCAGTGTTCCGGAGTAATTTCCGTGACCGGGATGGACAACCAATCCGGCAGGTTTATTGACAACCATCACATCATCATCTTCATAGACAATATTTAAAGGAATGTCCTCTGCGATTATTTTAAGTTCGCGACGTGGATAATCCATCATGATCGAGATTTCATCTCCCGGTTTAACTTTGTAACTCGATTTTACGGCCTGTTTGTTAACCAGGATATTTCCCGCATCAGCAGCTGATTGAAGTCGGCTTCGGGTAGCATTCAGCAGGCGGTTCGAAAGAAATTTGTCGATCCGAAGCAAGGATTGCCCGGCATCAACAATTATGTTGTGATGTTCAAACAGGGCGCCGTCTTCGGTCTCTTCAAGTTCTTCAAATTCGTCAATCAATTCGTTTTCGTCTATCATTTAGAAAAATGAGTTTTCAGGTTTTTCTGCTTCAGGTTTTTCCTGAAGTTTGGATGGATCAAGCGTAAGGAAGATGTCGATTGCTGTTCCGCGGGCAACTTCAAAAACTTCGGCAGGATCCGGAGTTTGTTTCCAAATTAATCCTTTAATCTTTTGGTCTTCAGAAGTGAACGATTCGTCATAGGTAATGTTTCCGACATTAAGGAAAGCTTCGCCAATTGCAAGCCGGGCTTCGGCGATATTCCTTCCGAACAAGGTAGGAACCTCGCTGGTTTCGCCATTACTTGTGCTTCCAAGGATCAGATCAACAACCGATCCTTTGGGTGTCATTTCGCCTACACGAACTGTTCGCCCATCGATTTTTTGTTCGAGCACAAGATTTGGGAACTCGGAAGTGATGTATTCTATTTTGCCTGCAATCAATCCTGAACTTTCAATCAGGTTGATGGCTTGCCGGTATGAAATATCGGTCAGTTGGGGCATTGATATTTTTACCTGGCTGATTGCACTTAAAGTGACCAGGATGTTTCGGTTTTGCTTCACCTTCATACCCGGTTTTGGAAACTGATCCAAAACGGTTCCTGGTGCAACCTCATGAGAATAAACCGAATCGCGTATCTGAAACCTTAAATCGAGTTTGTTAAGAATGGAAGTCACTTCCTGACTGGTTTTTCCTCTCAGATCCGGAATCTCTACCGAATCGCCATGATTGGTGTAAAACCGCAGGACGATCATATTCACAACAATCAGGAAAATTGTAATTCCAACAACTGCAATTGCATTGTTCTTGAAGGTTTTACTTTTAAAAAATTCTTTCAGGGTCATGCGTTATAATTCAAAAATTCTTTGGATGAACACAAAAGTAGTTTAAAAATCAGCAGGTAGGATTCCTCTTGAGGAGAATCGCAGTAAAAACGAATTTTCTACAAGCAAATCCTATTAATAAAATGAATCGATGAAGGATTTAAAAACACAAAAAGGTAAAGAAATATATTCTTTACCTTCTGTATATTTTAGAAACCCGAAAGTTTTCGACTATTTTTTGTGTCTTGGTTCGTCAGAAACTGTCAGTTTTTTTCTTCCTTTTGCACGACGTGCCTTCAGAACTTTACGGCCACTGGCTGTTGACATCCGTTCTCTGAATCCGTGTTTGTTCGTTCTTTTTTTGTTTGATGGCTGAAATGTCCTTTTCATCAGTATGTCTTTTTAATTGTATTTTTCGTTTTTATTTCGGTCTGCAAAAATAGTCCTTTTTTAATATTCTGCAAATCAATCGTGCCTTTATTTCATGTGAAATTAATTTATTTTCAATTGTCCCATGGAACTCGTCATTAACGCTATGGGAAAAACCTGAGTTATATTGTTGCGACTCGTTTCATTTATTTTTCACAGCCAGGTGAATCAGCCTTTTTGTTTCAAAAAATTCTTCCTGAAAATAGTTCTGAAGATCATAGACTTTTACTTGTTGACCGAATGAACTGATTTCTTCTTCAAAATCGCCACCTTTTAAATAGATGATGCCGTTAGGTAAATCATTGTTGTTTTGCTTCGAAACCTTGGATTGTACCATGGAAACGAAGCGAGGAAACGCTGTCACCGCACGGCTCACCACAAAATCGAATTTTTGAGATACCTCTTCCACCCGGATATGTTCGGCTTTTATATTTTGAAGATTTAATGCATTGGCAATTTCGTTCACCACTTTAATCTTTTTTCCGATGGAGTCGACAAGCAGGAAAGTGGTTTCAGGAAAGAAAATCGCCAGCGGAATTCCCGGAAAACCTCCGCCTGTGCCAACGTCCAGCACTCTGGTTCCGGGTTTAAATTGAATAAACCGGGCAATGGCCAGTGAATGAAGGACGTGCCGTTCATAAAGCTGTTCAATGTCTTTTCTCGAAACAACATTAATTCGGGTATTCCATTCATCGTACAATGAACCTAACTGGCCAAACTGTTTGATTTGCTGATCGGAAAGGTCAGCAAAGTATTTTGTAATAACTTCCATTCGTGATTGGGGATAAACTATTGCTCGTGCACGTCAATTTCGGTCGATTCAATCATATTGAAGAGCATTTCGCGGGCTCTGAAAAGTTGTGCCTTTACAGTTCCGAGGGGCAAATGTAGTTCTTTTGCAATTTCTTCGTACGAATATTCCCTGAAATAACGAAGTTCAACCAGTATGCGGTATCGGGGTTTTAAACGGTGAACAATTTTTCGCATCAAAACGGCACGTTGAATCCGAATCAACTTTTCTTCAGGATCTGGCTCGGTTGAGCGCAGTTTTACTGGCGTCTCGCCGTCTCCGTTTTCCTGATTGTTTTCAATCGAAACAAATACTCCGTGTCGTTTCCGGAGAAAATCGATGCAGTTATTGGTTGCAATCTTAAACAGCCAGGTGCTGAAAGCAAAATTCGGTGAATACTGATGCAAACTTTTGAAGGCTTTTCCGAACGCTTCAAGGGTTAAATCTTCAGCATCGTTTTTATTATTCACCATTTTAAGCAGCATAAAATAAATTGCATCCTTATATCGGCTCATCAGTTTGGCAAAAGCTTTCTCGTCACCGGTTAGTGCCGTTTGTACCAGTAAATAATCATACTGAGCTTTGTCCGATAATTGTGGATTTAGTTCCATCTGCTTCTGCGGTGAATAATGTACATCGACCAAATAAACCACCAATTAATAAATGGTTTGATTAATATGTACACAAACGAAGATACGAATATTTTTCGTTCGTTCAATCGATTTAACAACATCCTGATGATAATTAATTGAAGAATTATAAAGATCAGAGGCAGAACGAGAAAGGTGATCCAGTATTCAGGATGAAGAATAATCAGGGTAGCTGTCAGTCCCGGTAAAAGTATGCGGGTAAAATCGTCCGTAAAAAGGCTGATTTTTTTTATCCAGGCCAAACTTTGCCTGATTTGAACTCCTTTTTTCAACAGTTTAAGGTGATCGCCCCGGTCGTCTTCAATATTTTCGCGGATAGCCAATTCCGGATTGGTTGTAATTTTCACATTTTCTTTTTTAAAATTCTCGTTGAAAATCAGTTCAAGGTTGGCGAAATTACGGTTCAGCTTCTGTCTGAATCCCTGCGTTTCGAAGTATAAGGTTTTTTTAAAAAGAACATTGTTTTCGTTGAATACAAAGGGTTCCCCGGCCACGGTCCATGCTCCGCTGATCATGAATTGATTGAACCTTTCGAGACGGCAAAGCAGATTCCGGAATCCTTTGGCCCGTTCGATGTTGGTATAGGCAATCACTGCTTCGGTTTCAGGAGCAATTAAACTGTTTAGTCTGGCCAGCCAAACCGGATTTATTCCGCCTGAAAAGGATGTCAGTAACAGAATCCATGGAGAAGATGCTCCTTTTAAACCGATATTTATGGCTTGCTTTCCGGAAAAACGGATTTCCTGGTTTAGACTGGTAACTTTGAGCTTGGGGTTTGTTTCGGCAAGAACATTCAGGATTTCGTAAGTATTGTCTTCGGAATTTTCGTTAATAACCAGCAGTTGATAATCCTGGAACTCCTGTTCGTTAAAATTATTCAGTATTTCCCTGATTCGTTCTTCCTCATTTCTTACCGGTACAATAATGGTCACCTGATTTGAATTTTCGGCTGAAGGACTATCCTTGTGCCGAGCGAGTTTCAGGTAATGACTGAGCAAATAATAAATCTGGATTAAAAATACCAATGATGCTGAAGCTAACAGCACCAGGTCGCTGATAGTGAGAATCTGAAAGTTAATAATCTTCACTTTGGAATTGCTAAATTAATTGATGGTTGTTGATATTTTGATCGCGGCAAAATTAATAAACCTGACGGTTTTATCCTTCCAATTTTTAATTAGATTTAACAGTTGTCTTTTTGTTGTTTCCCTGTCGTTCCACTTTTATGCCTATCTTTGGGCACTCAAAAAAAATCGGTTCATGCAATTTGATTTAAAACATACCGCTGAAGGCAGCAAAGCAAGGGCAGGTTTTATCACCACTGACCACGGGACAATTGAAACGCCCATCTTCATGCCTGTTGGCACTGCCGGTTCGGTGAAAGGGATACACAAAAGAGATTTGAAAGACGATATCGGTGTTCAGATTATTCTTGGAAATACCTACCATTTGTACCTTCGGCCGGGTTTACCAATCATTGAAGGAGCCGGCGGAATTCATAAGTTCAATGGCTGGGATGGACCAATCTTGACCGACAGCGGTGGCTATCAGGTGTTTTCGCTGGGAGATATCCGGAAATTAAGCGAAGAAGGTGCCAAATTTCAGTCGCATATTGACGGTTCTGCACATTTATTCACTCCTGAAAATGTAATTGACACCCAGCGCACGATTGGTGCCGACATCATGATGGCATTTGATGAATGTACACCCGGAGATGCCGAATATGAATATGCACGGAAATCGATGGAGATGACCCAACGCTGGCTCGACCGCTGCTTTAATCAGTTTGAAAAAACATCACCCAAATATGGCTATTCACAATCGCTTTTTCCGATAGTTCAGGGAGCTGTTTATCCCGAACTGCGTGCGATTGCTGCTCAAAATGTATTGCAATATCATAGCGATGGTTATGCTATCGGAGGTCTTTCAGTGGGAGAATCTGAAAAAGATATGTATGCCATGATTGAAGTTGTGAATGAAATACTTCCGGAGAATAAACCACGTTATCTGATGGGAGTGGGAACTCCGGTCAATATTCTGGAAGGAATTGACCGCGGTATTGATATGTTCGACTGTGTGATGCCCACGCGCAACGGGCGCAACGGAATGCTCTTCACAAAAAAAGGAGTCATGAACATGCGCAATAAAAAATGGGCCGATGATTTTTCTCCGGTTGATCCCGAAGGAACCTCGTTTGTGGACCATCATTATTCCAGAGCATTTCTGCGCCATCTGGTTATCTCGGGTGAAATGCTCGGTGCCCAAATTGCAAGTCAGCATAACCTGGCTTTCTATCTCTGGCTGGTAAAAGAAGCCCGGAGACAAATTCTGAATAATTCGTTTAAAGGCTGGAAAGAAGAGATGGTTCAGCAACTTTCAGTACGATTATAAACCCTTGATTTATGCTGCGTAAAATTGATTTCTATATCATTAAAAAATTTCTGGGGACGTTCTTCTACTCTATTGCATTAATCATCAGTATTTCGATCGTTTTTGATATCTCCGAAAAAATTGATGATTTTTTATCCAAAGATGTTGCCCTGAAGTCGATTGTATTTGATTATTACATCAATTTCATGCCCTACTTTGCAAATTTGTTTAGCGGGCTCTTTACTTTCATTTCAGTCATCTATTTCACTTCAAAACTTGCCTACAATACCGAAATCATTGCGATTTTAAGCAGCGGAGTTTCTTTTAACAGGTTGATGCGTCCATACCTGGTTGGTGCTTCAGTCATTGTTTTGTTTTCGTATATGCTTGGAAACTATGTGATTCCACCAGCCAATAAGAAAAGGGTCGAATTTACGAATATGTATATCGGAACCCGGAAAGCAGGTACCGAGCGAAATATTCACCGGCAGATTGAGCCCGGAATCTTTGTGTACATCGATTCATATAATGCATCAAATGATGTTGGGTATAAATTTACGGTAGAAAAATTTGTCGATAAAAAGCTGGTTTCCAAGTTGTCATCAGACTATATCAAATGGGACCGGGAAAAGAAGAAATGGACTATTCACAATTATTCAGTTAGAAACATTAATGGTTACACTGAAAAAATCAACACGGGAGCTGAAATTGATACCACATTAAATATGGTTCCGGAAGATTATCAGGTGGTCGAAAATATAGTGGAAACGATGACTTTACCGGCATTGAATGAATCAATCGATAATTTGAAGCTTCGTGGAGTAAACACCATCGATTATGAAATTGAGAAGCATAAGCGACGTTCGCAACCATTTTCCGCATTTATCCTAACCATAATTGGTATGTCTCTTGCATCGAGGAAAATCAAAGGAGGCATTGGTTTTCATCTGGGCCTGGGGCTACTTCTAAGTTTTTCATACATTCTGTTTATGCAGGTTACTACCGTTTTTGCTACAAGCGGGCTGCTCTTGCCATGGCAGGCCATGTGGATACCAAATATTATTTATGGAGGACTTGCTTTCTACTTGTATAAAAGGGCTGCGAGGTAAGGATTAAAAATCAAACTATGCATAGGATAGTTCAAAAGCAAATAAAACAGTTACTGGTTCAAATTACTTGTAAATGTTTTATAAAACATGTCAGGCAATAAAAAAATGATAATTTTGCCCTTTCTTAAACGTATTTATACAGGCACAAAAATAGAATATCGTTCTATTCCAATAGATTATTTTAATCAAAAACAAATTCTATGTCACTGAAAAGAAGCATTTTAGACCTTCGAAAACGAAAAGATGAAGTTCGATTGGGTGGAGGAGAGGAAGCCATTGAGAAGCAGGCTGCAATGGGTAAATTAACCGCTCGTGAACGAATCCTTGCAATTGTTGATGAAGGCTCATTTCATGAATATGATATGTTCGTTGAACATGCAGGTACTGACTTCGACATGGGCAACAAAGTCCTTGCCGGCGATGGGGTAGTTATCGGAACCGGAACTATTTATGGATCACCGGTTTGTCTGTTTGCCCAGGATTTTACTGTTGCAGGTGGTTCACTGGGTTTATCGCATGCACGAAAGATTACCAAAATTATGGATCATGCCCTGAAAATGAGAGTTCCCTTAATTGGTATTAACGATTCAGGTGGCGCGCGTATTCAGGAAGGCGTAAATTCATTGGCTGGTTACGGCGAAATTTTCTTCCGCAATACCCTTTCCTCAGGAGTTATTCCACAGATTTCAGTCATTCTCGGTCCTTGCGCAGGTGGTGCAGTATATTCGCCAGCTCTGACCGATTTTGTGTTCGTGGTTGAGAATATTTCGAAGATGTTCATCACCGGACCTGCCGTCATCAAGAGTGTTCTGGGTGAAGATATTTCGATGGAAGCGCTTGGTGGTGCTCGTGTTCATGCTGAAATTACCGGAAATGCCCATTTCTATGCATTGAGCGAAAAAGAATGTTTTGAGCAGATCAAAACTCTGATTACATATATTCCGTGGAATAATACTCAGAAAGCGAAATCATTCCCTCCTCAGGAGCCAAAAACAAAATTGAAAATTGAAAATATCGTTCCGTCTGATGCCAGGCTACCTTACGATATTCGCGATATCATTAAATCGATTACCGACAGTTCGGAGTTCTTCGAAATCATGGAGCTTTTTGCTGCCAACATTGTCATTGGATTTGGCCGCATGAATGGCGAAACTGTTGGATTCGTAGCCAACCAGCCGATGGTACTTGCAGGTGTTCTCGATTGCGACAGTTCTGACAAAGCAGCCCGTTTCATCCGCTATTGCAACGCTTTCAATATTCCGATTATTACGCTGGAAGACATGCCTGGATATTTACCAGGTGTTGATCAGGAACATGCCGGAGTTATTCGTCACGGAGCCAAAATTCTGTATTCCTATTCAGAAGCTACAGTACCGAAAATTACTGTTATCATTCGTAAAGCATACGGTGGTGGATACATAGCAATGAATTCGCGCCATTTACGTGCCGACTTCGTATTTGCATGGCCAACAGCCGAAATCGCTGTTATGGGACCTGAAGGTGCTGCCAATATTGTTTTCCGAAAGGAAATTGCAGAAGCTGCCAATCCGGAAGCCATGCGTCAGCAAAAGATTCAGGAATACAAAGATAAATTTGCCAATCCTTATGTTGCTGCATCGAAAGGTTACATCGACGAAGTCATCGAACCGCAGGAAACACGCAAAATTCTGTTGCATGCACTTCAGATATCAACACACAAAGATGTTCCGGCTCCGGCCAAGAAACATGGACTTCCACCATTTTAACCAAAAATAAAGGATTATGGCAGATCAGGAAAAACAATACATTATTGTACACAGCGCAAAATACGAAACGACTTATACTAAAAAGTACCTCAACCGGAAAGTTTGGGAAGAGCCCAATTTCAACCTAATCAAATCCTATATTCCCGGAACCATCATTGATGTTTTGGTTAAAGAAGGTCAGGTTTTAAACGGCGGCGAAAGTATTATTGTGCTTGAAGCAATGAAAATGTACAACGATGTACAAATGCCTTTTAAGGGTAAAATCTTAAAAATTCATATTGAAAAAGGTCAGAAAATTCCCAAGAATTTTGTGATGATCGAGATTGAACCAGTGGTATAAAATCATCAGACAAGATTGAAAAGAGCATTTCCGGATTGGAGATGCTCTTTTTCATTTCAGATACATTTGTATTTTCCCGGCAAGATGGCTCGACAGGCAAAAGATTGTTGCTACAAGATATTGAACGTAGTACCTAACCGAAATCCAAAATGTTTCGACATATAAACTTCCTCGGGCAAAAAACCTTCTGTTTTGTAGATAAGACCTAAATCAACCGAAATCCTTTTCAAAGATTTTGATCCGGGCCTGTTGAAAAAATATTTTCCGGTAACATCTAAGGCACCACCCATCTTTCCCTGTTTTTCGTTGAAATCAAGATGCAGGGGTTGTTCCCAGTAATGTGCCGATACGGTGGCCGTAATTCTTTGGTTAATCGGGTAATACTTTAAACTCATACCTCCGGCCATGAACCAGTTCACCCTGTTCTGATATTCACGAACATAGGCCTGAATTTTGTATTTTTTGTAGCTTATCCAGAAGTTCTCGTCGATTAAATCACCAAAAGGACAGATCACATGACCCATTCCGGCATTGACTTTCAGGTTTTTGGAGATTGAAATTGAAGGTATTCCAATCATATTCAGATTAATGAGATTCAGCAACGAACGGTATCCCAATTTATAAACATAGTCTTTTTCTTCTGCGCTCAAATCGTTCCACAGCGTGTAGCGGTGAAAAGGCATGATTGGCCTGTATAAATGACGCGCAGCACCATAAATATCGTTTCCAACCACATCACGCTTGAGTTCGTTCGATTCTTCCGGTCCGTCAACGTTGTAATGAATAAATCCTAACAGATAATACTGGATGAGGAATGCTTTTCTCATGATGTATTCAACAGCAAGGTTCCGAAAGGATTCGTCCCCAAAAGCCATCATTGTTTCTTCGCGGTTACCAAGCATATAATCAGATTCTGAACCAGCAGTATAAAGCCGCATAAAATCCGGAAAATCACTATCACGAAGGTTAGCTAAGGTATGGTCGGTTATCCCGGCTATATATCCTGCTCTTCTTGAAAAATAGTAAGGCTGGGATATGGATCCAATACTTTTTGCGGAGAGTATAGAGCGGTGACCTTCTTCATGTGTTAATGCTCCCAACACCGTAAAATACAAAACGGTTTGAATGGAGTAATTGACAACCGGACTTAAACTATTATCAAGTGACTTCGATAAAAGCCTGAAGCCGCTCAAATAATCCTCATTGAACTGTCTCATCATAAATAGGCGGGCAGGTGAATCCTGAAAGATAAACGAATAATATTTTGGTTGTGCAACAACCTTTGTGCTGTCTGCATCCCGGGCGAACAAAGATGTATTCGAAACCACAAGCAAAAGGATGAACAGGATGGTATGTTTCATGGAGGTCTCTATTTCGATTTTTTTTAGATGTAGGACATTTTTTGACTGCTAATTCGACCCGGTAAAATTATCTGATAAAGTTCAGAGTTATAAGTAAAATACTTTCAGAATTCCAGCAAGTAAGATCATAAAAGAATAATCTGCAATTTTTTCGGGTCGTTTTTTATTATGTGTGTGGTTTAGTAAAGAATTTACTGAAATTTTCCTTTAGAATAAGCTCGAATCAAATGGTTTAAGCCCGTTATATTCTATTAACTTTTCTTTACGGTTTTTAAGCAAAAAGAGTTGCAGGTCTTTTATTTGAAAAGAATGGCTTCTCTCAAAACCTTGAATACTGAGGTTTCTAAAGAAAAACCCCTTTCATTGCTGCAATGAAAGGGGTTTTTGGATTGAATAATTTTTCGGAAAAACCTGCTATGGTTTTGGTTTAAAGATGATATCCACCACATCAGCCTTTGCCAGGAATTCATTTACAAATTTCTGAACCTGGGCCGTTGTCATCTTCTGAAGTATCTTCTCATAGTTATCGGCTGAGCTTGGATCGTACGAGTACGTATAATAAGTATTCAAAGCCTGAAGCCAGTAATTGTTGTGCAGTTTCGACTGTTCCCGGTTTTTAAGGAGACTTTCAAGTGCCTTGTCTAAATCTGTGGCAGTTGGACCTTCTTTGGCAATTTTATCTATTTCGCGGTAGATAATCGCTTTCAGATAGTTGGCTTTTGCCGGATCAGTATCAAAAGTCAAGCTAAGGCTTTTTTCTGCTTTCGGGAATTTGGACGAACTGGCCGAAACCCGTACACCATATGATCCACCTTCCTTCTCACGGATTTCGTCGATATACCTGAGGTTCAGAATATCGCGGAATACGCTCAGTAAAAGGTTTTGTTCAGGAGAATAATCCATTTTTGTATCGAAATTTACCGAAACGGTTGACTTTTTAACTTCGAGCGGAATTTCAATTTCGCGTGTGGTTTTACCCTTAGGTCCTTCTACTTTGCGGTCGGTCCATGTTTCTTTTCGTGGCAAATTGGTCAGCGAACCAATATACTTTTCAGCCATCGCTTTGGCAGTTGCTTCATCAATGTTACCAACAATAAAATATCTAAAAGCACCGGCATCAATAAACCGGTCCTTGTAAATCGCTTCTATTTGTTCCAGCGAAATCTCATTGAACAATTCAGGAGTCATTAGTTTGGTTCGCGGATTTTTGCAGGTCAAAATCAATGACAATGAGTCACCTATAATTTTTTGAGGATTATTGGCCATGTTGGCAACAAAAGCTTTATAGCGGCCTAGAAGCGCATCGTAAGCTTCTTTATCGAACCGGGGATTTTCGAATTGCAGATACAAAAGTTGCATCATAGTTTCGAAGTCTTTGGGAGTACTCGATCCGCTAAATGTTTCGTTCAGATCGGATAAACCAACACCCATGCTAACCTTTTTACCGGTCAGGGCTTTTTTCAATGCAGTGGCATCGTAATCGCCAACACCAAAAGCGCCCATGAACTGGTTGAGCATCATGGCAGAAGCTACTTTGTCGTTTTCAACTTTAGAACTTCCGCCATTACTCACAGCAATAAGCGAAACCTGGTCTTTTTCGTAATCTGCCTGACGGAAAATCACCTTGGTTTCGTTGCCCAAAGTCCATTCAACGGCATTAAATTCAGGAAGTTTTTTGGTGCTTTTTACTTTTGAGCCAGTCAGTTCTTTCTTGATTAAGTTGGTTGAAACGACCTGGTCAGTATAAGGTTCAACCTTGCTGTTATCCACTTCAGACATGATGCCCAATGCCTGTTCTTTGGTAAGATGTTTAGCTTCCGGTTTATCAGGTCCCATCACAACAACCACGCGGTTTTCAGGAGTCATCCATTGTTTGGCTTTAGCCGAAACTTCTTCGAGCGAAATTGTTGGTACTATTTTTTGTGCAAATTCCCAGTCGAAATCTATTGATGTTATTGGCTCGCCGTCGATATAATTACTTTTAAAATCTGAAGCATACTGATCATTGCTGATTTTATCACGTTGTTTATAGCGGCTTTCAATTGAAGTTAAAAGGTTGGTTTTCGCACGGTCAAGTTCACCAGTTGTAAAACCATTCTGATAAATACGTTCTGCTTCAGTATAGATTGATTTAAATGCCAGATCGTCCTGGTCAGGTTTTGCTGTTGCCGAGACCGAGAATACCTGATATCCGGTAATAAACCCACCATATCCTATATTTCCTGAAATGAAAGGTGCTACTCCTTTCTGAAGAAGTTCAGTGATCCGGTCCCTTGCCATCATGCTAAACAGTGACTGGATGGTTTGTTCGCGAAGGTAGTTCATGTTCTTTTCTGAAGCTTCAGGCGCCTTGTGTTTGATATACAGCGAAATGGAATAGCTATCAGCTTCCTTGTCGGATGCCAGCACGTACAATGGTTCCTTGTGTTCCGGAACAGCATAGAATTCACGCTTATGCGGGTTAGCGACTGGTTCTATTTTAGATAAAAGTGCTTTAACTTTTTGTTCCACAGCATCCACATCAATGTCGCCAACAATGGCAATAGCCTGTAAATCGGTACGGTACCATTCGTGATAGAAATCGCGGAGCGTTTGGTATTTGAAATTTTTAATCACATCCAAATCGCCTATCACATCACGGTTCATGTATTTCGAACCGTTCAGCAAAACCGGAAGGTATTGGCGTTGCATGCGGAATCCGGCAGTGCGGCGTGTCCGCCATTCTTCGGTAATCACACCACGTTCAGCATCAATTTCCTCGTCGGTAAGCAAAAGAAAATGAGACCAATCATTCAGAACCAATAAACAGCTGTCGACCAAACCTTCGCTTTTCACCGGAACATCGCTCAGGTTGTAAACGGTTTCACCAAAACTGGTATATGCATTGATGTTCCGTCCAAATGAAACGCCATGCTTTTCGAGCGTGTTGATGATTCCTTTTCCAGGAAAATGCTGGGTACCATTAAAGGCCATATGCTCCAGAAAGTGGGCCAGACCATTCTGGTCATCGTTTTCGAGCAAAGCGCCAACATCCTGAATGATGTAAAAACTTGCCCGTTCTTTCGGCTCTTCGTTGTGCCTGATGTAATAGGTCATTCCATTAGAAAGTTTACCTGTCCGCACTGCCGGATCAACCGGAGCTGGCTGAGAAAGGACATTCTGGCTAAATCCCAAACCTGACAACTGCAAGAGTGCAGCGATCAGTAGTAATCTGAATTTGATCATACGTACGATTTTTTTTGGTTTTGTTTTTTGCCGACAAGATTTAATAGGGTGGCTTGTCATAATACTATCCGATAGGTAACAGACAAGTGTTCATCATTACAATTAATCTGTATTATTTTTTTTGATCAATTCGTTTCAGTAAGACGAACCCCCCTTTTTTTTCTACAAAAACAAGTTGCGGATTTTGATCAAGAATTGTTTGCATTGCGGTTACTTTTACCACGAAATAAACATCACGACCAGTTTCTCCGTGCAAAAGAAACTCTTGCTCATCACAATCATTGCAAGCCTTTTGAGGTTTGTCAGAATAGAAATACGGAGCATAACTTTTGTATCCCAGCGTTGATATCCAAACAGGCTTTCCCTTAAATGAAGATATAAATCCGATAGCTGGTCCTTGTGAATACTGCTCAATTTTCGGAACTACCATAAACATAAAAAGAAGTACAAAAAGTGCAGTACTTAAATAAATGGTTAATACCTGTTTAAACCCTCGCATGAAAAAAACTGCAACAATCAGGGCTATACCAAAAGCCAGACCAACCATAAACTCGAATCCACTCCAATTAACCGCAGTATTGATGCAGGCAATGGCAAAATCGTCTTTTATATATTTTTCCAGCACAGTGGAAGGAATGCCTTTTGCAATGAGTTGCACGAGGCCGGGAGCAATGGCCCAAATGGTTCCCAAAAGCAGAATTAAGGATTTTTCAAGCTTATTTAAGCTTAGCTTGTTGATATACATATCGTAAATCGAGACTGCAGCCAGATAGCTCAAAGGAAAATAGCATAGCGAACTGTAATGGACAATCTTGGTTTTGACCAAAGAGAAAATAACGAGTACCACATAGAATAATATGATCATCAGCTTTCGGTAGTCATTATTTTCAGAGCTTTTTCTAAAGAAAGCCCTGAAAGCTATAATGGAAGTCGGAAAGACACCCACGAACAGTACTATAGGATGGTAGAAAATACTGCCACCATGCCCGGCATCTTCAGTT
The DNA here is from genome assembly GCA_903834475.1 of uncultured Prolixibacteraceae bacterium. Classification (GTDB taxonomy): domain Bacteria; phylum Bacteroidota; class Bacteroidia; order Bacteroidales; family Prolixibacteraceae; genus Aquipluma. The sequence goes on from CAILJH010000062.1 coordinate 52,064, forward strand.
TTCATCAGCTTCATTTGATAGTCGATAAAATCAGCAACCAGTTGCCAGTTTCCAATAGCGATTTGATACAGGTGATATGAACCTCCGGTAAGAACAAGAACGAAGGTAAAGATCAGTAAATCAATCCATTTTAGGAATTTTAGTTTTCGTTCGAGCAATAAATACAGGCCAATTGACAGGCCAAATAACAAAATGGCAACCGGTCCTTTCGTTAATGTAGCCAAACCAAGAATTCCGGCAGAAAGAATAAGATTTATAGTTCCTTTGACTTTGAATTCTCTCTTTCCGATGTGTTTGAATGCAAAATAGATGGAGGAGAAAATACACAAGTTAAACCAAGGGTCGATGATTCCGGACTTAAAATACAGAAAAGGTAAGATTGAAGCGCCATAAGCAATGGTCCAGGCCAATCCAAATTTGTGGTTCCTCAAGCTATTTCCAATTTCAAACAAAACAAGCAAACTCAGTACTCCGCAAATTGCATTGGGGAATCGAGCTGCAAACTCATTGATTCCAAAGATTTTCATACTTAGAACCTGCATCCAGATAAACATTGGTGGTTTTTCCCAGAACGGCATGAAATTAATCCGGACAGTACTGTAATCGCCAGTTGTGATCATTTCACGCGCAGATTCGGCAAAATTGATTTCATCCCAATCAAACAAATGGACTAAACCATTGAATGACATGAACATAAGTAGAGCAACAAAAATTATTAATAGCCTGATCCGGTTTTCAATCGACAAGTTTTGAATCATAGGATTTGTTTTCTAATGGAATTTTTTGGTCTAAGCGAAATTTTTCTGTCTATCCACGGGTTGTTAATCTGCCTGCTAAAATAATAAATCGGGATGGTTATTGATATGGCAATATAGGAACCTACGAAAACATCCAGAGGGAAATGGGCTGAAAGATAAATCCGTGAAAAGCTAACCAGGGCGGCAGTGCAAAAAAGGATGAATTTAAGATATTTGTTTTTGATCAGAATAGCCAGGTATAAGAAAATCCCGAACGCCGTAGCCGTGTGACCCGAAGGAAAGCTATATAGTGATGGAGGATTATATGCCGGCACATGCCTGATTACTTCAGTAAATTCAAAATATGCAACCGGACGATCAAATTCGGGGAAATAATATCTTTTTAGCAGAGTAACGAGGATTGAAATGACAAAAGTTGCGGTTAAAAAGGTCAATGATTCGCGAAATGAAATAAAAAGCAAAACGGCGACAAGAATATAAGGAACAAATCCATCGCCCAAGTTCGTTATATGGTAAAAGAAATGATCGGCAAAATCACAGTTGTAGCTGTTTATGTTCAGAAATAAACCGGCACTCCCATGAATTCCGATAAGAAATAAAAGGTAAGTTGAAAGCACAATAAATGGAGCAATAAAATATTTATTGTCCAGAATTACCTTGAGAATTCCGGAAGCTTTCTTAGAAGAGAATATACTCATTGGACCCAGCAATTTTTACAAAGATAGTATCCTGATATTTCAAAACGATGTCATCTTGTAAAATTGCTTCGATTTTGCTTGAATTTTGAATTTTAAACCCTGCAGGCACTTCACTGAGCGGTTAATTCTGACCCGGATCCATTACTTTTCCTATAAACAGTATGGCATTCGTATCTTTCTCCCGGATTGCAAAAACAAACGGATGATCAACCCGGAAGATATTTAGATCGGGTCCGGCAGAAGTTACACCAACAGTAATCCCGGTAACTGCTGCCGCTTCGGTTCCGCGCTCATCAACTTTGATGTAGGTTTTGTGCATCACTTCCGAAATAACCAGTCGGGTATCATCCGAAATTCTGCTCAGGTCGGCTTTTGAATCAATGAAAGCATCGGTCATTCCAAGAGCTTTCAATTGGTCAACCAGACTTTTATCAAATTTGAACTCGAACTTCGGAAGGAATACTTTTTTCTTTTGTTCGGTCATTTTTGAAATCCATTCGTTAACATGATCCGAGGTCAACAGTGAAATCGCATCATGGGTGGTTTTTCCGTCGACCGGCAGAAAAATCAGCATCGAATATTTTCCGCTTCCATAAGGCATTTCAAGCAGTTGAAAATCAGTATTACTGAAGTAATTGAAAGGATTTTCGATATACATGGTTGGAACCTTAACCACATTCTGATCTTCTTTTGTGAACGACTGGTCGGCAGTTTTCTGATTTTCAAAGCGGTATGTCCACTCACCGTTGAAATAAATGGCATTCAGCAGGTACATCACATCTTCGGCTTTTACCTCCTGAATGATTTTATCGATTTTTCCTTTGGTTTGTGTATTTACCCAGCCATTCACTGTATTCAGGGTTTCCGTAGTTTTTGAAAAATCGAGTCCTGAAACTTCAGCCTGATAAAAATTTTGGTTTGTAGCAATGAAATCAGTTTTGATGTTGAAGGTATTCCGGTAGAAAATCGCATTTGCAATCGAGAGTTCAACTTTTGGATCATGGCTTATCAGAGACGAAACCAGGTCTTTATAGCTTTGGTTGATATCAGCCGAAGTCAGATTGGCTTTGTGCAGCATTTCTTCCATCTGAAGTTTTGTGTTTCCTTCGGTTCCATTGTAAACCATGGCTAACGCAAGAGATATACTCAAGGGAGAAATCATCGAATTCTTTTGCTGATCGACTGAAGAACTCACTTTTTGGAAGATTTCGAATCCAAACTGGTTGTCAGCCGAAATGATTTTGGCTGATTTTTCTGAAGGAGATAAATCAGAAACCTGAGGTACTTCGGGTTTATCGCTGCAGGCTGTGATTAAACTCACCAATACTAAAAATGAAAATAGTCGTATCATGTGTTTTCGTTTAAAATCTATTTCCAAGATGAGGCAACTTTCATAATGGTTGCGCTGCAATTTTAGTTTATATTTCCCGAAGTTCAGGATTTGCCTGAGGAAAACAAAATGGTTACGCAACTAATCTGTTTCGAGAACCATCTAAGAATCGAAACATGAATCAATGAATGTTATATCAACTTCCGGAATTCGGTTTGAACAGTATTTTGAAACTTATTTGATGGAATTTTTTAAGCCCCAAAGTGAATTAATTCGGTTAAATTTGGGTGATCAGAAAACAGTGCACTCTTGGAAGATTTTAAACCTCTCATATCCGAATGTATTGCCGGCAACCAAAAGGCTTTGGCAGAACTATACCATCATTTTGCGCCAAAAATGTTCGGGGTTTGTTTGCGTTATGCGAAGGATACGACTGAAGCTGAGGATAATCTGCAGGATGGGTTTATCAAGGTCTTTGCCAATTTGAAAACATTCCGTAACGACGGGTCGCTTGAAGGCTGGATTCGGCGGATCATTATTAATGTATCGCTCGAGAAAATCAGGAAGCAACATTTGATGTATCCGGTTGAAGATGTTTCGATTTACGATTCAGTCAATTTTTCGGATGATGTGATTGCCAAGATTTCGGCTGACGACCTGATGAAATTGATTCAGGAATTGCCTCCGCGATACCGGCTGGTTTTTAACCTTTATGTGATGGAAGGAATGTCGCATCAGGAAATTGCGAAGGAAATGTCGATCACGCAAGGAACATCGAAATCGAATCTGGCGCGTGCCCGCGAAATATTGAAAAGGAAAGTTCATGAAACTTTCGGCGAATTAAAAGCTCAAAATAATTATACTGCATGAAGAATACCAATAATATAGACGAACTGTATCGCGAAAAGCTCCAGAACTTTGAGAAGGATCCACCTTCTTATTTGTTGGAGAATATTTTGGCGTCGACAGCGGTCAATAAAAAAAGTCGGAAAATGGTTTCCTGGCGGATTGCCGGTGTGGCAGCCGCCTTGCTTCTGGCTTTTGTTGCCGGTTGGCAATTCAATTCACGCGAACAGTTGGAATTGAAGCCGCAAACAGTGATGACTCAAAACCCGGCTCCAAAAACTGAAACAGAAACATTAATTCAGGCTGAAGCGAAAATCGCAAGAAATCCGTCTGAATCTTCCAATGCTATGGTTGCCTCATTGCCTGAGATGGATCAGGCTAAAAGTTCAAAATCCATAAAAATCAATTCTATTTCTGAAACTGAACCAAGTCCACCAATTAATGAAACGTCACTTCTGAAGCCACTTGATTCGCGATTCAGCAAAATACCAAACGAAACTGCTTCAATAAAAAAACTTCATGAACGAAAAACGAAGGAAGTTACCAATGACTTGGCTGAAAGATCAATCGATCAGCAGATTATGGAGCAAAATAAACAACTGACAGTGGCTCAGAATGCGGATAAGCAAAAGGCTCATTGGCTGGTTGGGGCACAGGTTTCTCCCGGATACAATATTTCGAACAGTTCTCATTCTGCTCAATATGCGAGCAACATGTTAGCGGCTGAATCTACTCATTCGGTTGATCTGGGTGCAGGATTAACGGTTGAATATAAACCTGGAAAACGCTGGAGTGTGCAAAGTGGTGTTTATTATTCTGGAATGGCACAAAACTCTGGTGTTTCAGGAAGTCAGAACTCGAAGAATTCTTTTGCACCCGGACTTGCAGCAGATTTTATGAATACGAGCGTGAATGTTGATGCCAGTACAAATAAATTATCTATGAATAGTACGGCCGGAGTGATTGAATTGAAGGGTATTCCATCACAGATTATATTGGGGTCGAAACTTGAAAGCAATTCGGTAACTCCTGCCGTTTTTACATCGGATGTTCAGTTTACCCAAAACTTTGAATACATCGAAATACCGCTTTGTCTGAGGTACACTTTGATTGATTCGCGAATTGGCGTGGAAATGATGGGTGGATTCAGTTCAAACCTGTTGGTTGGCAATGAAACCTATCTGCAAGGTGCTTCCGGTAAATCGTTGGTTGGCTCGACCAAAGATATGGAACCCATAAATTACAGTGGTACTATGGGCGTCGGACTGAAATATAGCTTGTCGAAACGGCTTTTCCTGAATGTTGAACCCCGCGTAAAATATTACTTGAATTCGCTGAACAGCAACTCTTCGGTTAGTTACAAGCCATACTCAATCGGTGTTTTTACCGGATTGAGCTACCAGTTCTAAATTCGACCGGAGCAGTTTGACAGATGCTGAAACAAGTTCAGCATGACTCTTCGAACATTTTTCTTACTCAAGGGAAGAGTCACCCTGAACTTGTTTCAGGGTCAGTTCAATTTGTTAGTGATATCATTAAAAATGATATTCGAGATCTGCGCAACCTTTTGTTTAGTCAAACCATCTTCTTCTTAAAATACCGCCTTCAACAAGTATAAACCCAAAATCCAATGAAAAAAAACCTGATCCTGGTCATTGCTCTGTTTTTACTGCTTCCTGCGTTTGGCCAGAAAAGCAAAAAAGATGTCGTTTACCTGAAGACAGGTGCTGTAATCCGGGGACAACTCCTTACCTGCGACCTGGCGACTGTGAAAATAAATTCAGACGGAAACTTGTGGGTATTTAATCCTTCTGAAGTTGACAGCGTTTCATGGAATTCAAAAAAAGTTTCAAGATCTTCAAAATTAACGGACGAATTTGGTCTGGCAAAAGACTATTTCTTCGACACTTCCATGGGTGTGCTAGTTGGAAATTCCGGAAATGCACAAAAAGCGCCGTTCTCGTTTATGGCATCGGCAAACTTCAAGGTTTTTGATAAACTTTACGTTGGAGCTGGCCTTGGAGCCGATTTTTTGACCGAAACTTACATGCCGGCATTTGCCCAGGTTCAGTATAAATTCAGGAATACCCGGTTCACTCCGTTTGTCAATTTGCAGTTCGGCTACATGGTTCCGCTCGAAGACAGTAACAATCAGAACTATAATAATTACTACCCATCATATTCTAATTATTATCCTGGTGTTCAAACTCAAACCAATGGAAAGCTCAGAACCGAAGGCGGCATCATGATTAATCCTTCTGTAGGGTTTCAACGGTTTACTTCTGAAAACTTCGGGTGGTTCTTCTCATTTGGCTATCGCTTCCATCAGCTGAACTATTCAGGAGACAATAGTTACAAGCTTGAAGAAAACTATTCGCGACTTTCACTTAAAATCGGAGTTATCTTTAATTAAACCCAGCCATGATACAGACTAAAAAAACATACTTCATTCTAATGTTCCTGATGGCGATAGCCAGTTCATGTACCGACAAGGTTTACGAAACTTTCATGGCTAATTCACCGGTTTACCTGAGCTACACCGATTTGCGGTCGGCTGTTAAAATGACTGCGGCCCGCGAATTGAATAATCCCGGGAAGATCTATTTCAAAGATCAGTACATTTTTATCAACGAAAAAATGTTAGGCGTCCATGTTTATGATGTTAGCAATCCGGCGAATCCTCAGAATAAAGGGTTTATCGAAATTCCGGGAAACGTTGATATTGCCATAAAGGACAATATTCTTTATGCCGACAGTTATGTTGACTTGGTTTCGATTGATGTATCCAGTTTTTCGGCGATAAAGGAAGTTGGTCGTCTTCAGAAGATATTTGCTTATACTTTGCCCATTTACGATACCAAATATCCATTGGCCAAAGTCGATCAGGAAAATGGTGTGGTTACCGCCTGGGATGTGAAAAGTGTAAGGCAGGAAATTGAACAGCGGTATTATCCGGTTTATTATGACAACAGCAAATATTTGTATTATGATGCTGCAGCAGTTAGTGCAGGCGTTGGCGGAACCAGCGGAACCGCATACGGTGTGGCTGGGAGTATGGCCCGCTTCGCTTTATATAAAAACATGCTTTATACGGTCGATCCATATAATTTGTACACCTTAAAGCTGAATTCGGCTTCAGATGTTACTTTGCTAAATACAACGATGTTAGGATGGAATGTGGAAACCATTTTTATAACCGATAATCATATGTTCTTAGGCACGCAAAACGGTATGATCGTGCAATCTCTTGAAGTACCGGAAAACCCGTCTCAAATTGCTTCCTATTCGCACATTACCGCTTGCGATCCGGTGGTAATCAAAGGCGATCTGGCTTTTGTGACACTGAAAGGCGGAACAACCTGTCGTGGAACCGTGAACCAATTGGATGTAATCCGGATGAGCAATGGATATTCAAAATTTGAACTGCTCAAATCGTATCCGATGTTTGGTCCGCAGGGACTTGGGATTGACGATGACCTGCTTTTTGTTTGTGATGGTGATGCCGGCTTGAAAATTTACAATTCATCAGATCCTTTGGCTATCACCAGCAATATGATTGCAAGTTTCCCGTTAATTAATGCATATGATGTCATTCCGATGAATAACTATCTGTTTATGATTGGCGATAAAGGATTTATGCTTTACGATTATTCAAATGTTCAGAACATTAAACAAATTGGTTTTATTCCGGTAGTGAAAAAATCATAGCCAGTCCGCAAAACGAGGACTTTGAAGTACTGTGGTAGCCTCTTTTAAAAAACCGGATGATCTTTTCATCCGGTTTTTTGTTGGAATAAAAGCAAGTCTTTGTTGACTGAAGAAATTAAAACCGCTACTTTTGCGAATTGTCAAATTTCGAAAAATTGAATATGAAGATTAAGATATCACCCCGGTTTTTCAGGTTGTTGTTTATTGTTCCTGCCTTTGTTGTTCCATCGCTGACTGCTTGTTCAAATTCTTCGCGTAACCAACCCGATTCAATCGGAACGCATTTGTTTACTCCGGTTGAGTTGCCATCAAAACTTGAATTTGCAGGTGAAAGTGTCCCCATGGAATACTACGACGTGCGTGAAAGTCTCGATCGGGAATTGCTGTCGGCAGTTTATTTCCATTCGCAAACCATCCGGTATATTAAAAATATGCCACGTTACTTCTCAATCATTGAGCCAATTCTGAAGTCAAATGGAATACCGGAAGATTTAAAATACCTGTGTGTTGCCGAAAGTGGGTTTGATGTCCGGGCAGTTTCGCCCGCCAGGGCGGCTGGCTTGTGGCAATTGCTCGAATCAACCGCCAGGGAAAATGGTCTGGAGGTTAACAAGGAAGTCGATGAACGGTTTAATATTGAAAAATCTACTTTGGTAGCTTGCCGAATGTTTAAGTCAGCATTTCAAAAATACAAAAGCTGGTCTTTGGTTGCTGCGTCATATAACGGAGGCCGGGCCGGTTTAGATCATCAGATGGCCATGCAAAAGGCAGGCAGTTATTACGATTTGATGTTTGTCGAAGAAACATCGCGTTATGTATTCCGGATTCTGGCACTAAAAATGGTGATGGAAAATCCGGAAAAATATGGATTCGGGATTAAAAAGAAGGAGCTTTATCCAATTATTGAAACTACAACTGTTGAAGTTAAAGGACCTGTAAAGGATTGGGCAGCTTTTGCCATCGGGAAAGGAATCAGCTATAAAACTCTAAAAATGTTCAATCCCTGGTTACGTGAAACTTTCATGAAAAATCCCACCGGTAAGACTTATACATTGAAAATTCCGGAGAAAGGTTTTAGAACACAATAGAATTTTTCGTCTGTTGCCTGAAGGCAATGACAAAGGATATTCATTGATCGAAATTTCAGTAATCCTTCTTCAAAGCAATATCCTTAGCCATCAGCTTCAGCTGACGGAATGAATGAGAAAAATCAAGATAAAAATGCAGAACGCTGAAAATATACATACTCCGGAAAATCTGACCGAAGAAGATGGCCTGATTGTGGTTCATGGCGCCCGTGTCCACAATTTACAGAATGTGAATGTCGAAATTCCAAGAAATAAACTTACCGTAATTACTGGTTTGAGCGGCAGCGGTAAATCGTCGCTGGCATTCGACACCATATATGCCGAGGGACAACGTCGCTACATCGAAACTTTTTCGGCTTATGCCCGCTCGTTTCTCGGAAACATGGAGCGTCCGGATGTGGATCTGATATCAGGATTGAGTCCAGTTATTGCCATTGAACAGAAAACCACCAATAAAAATCCGCGCTCTACTGTTGGAACGGTTACCGAAATTTACGATTTCCTTCGGCTTTTGTATGCCAGGGCCGGAGAAGCCTTTTCATACAACACCGGCGAAAAGATGGTAAAATATACCGATGACCAGATTTTGTCGCTGATTAAATCTTCTTTCTCCGGAAAAAAAATCCTGATTCTGGCTCCCATGGTCAAAGGACGGAAGGGGCATTACCGCGAACTGTTTGAGCAAATCCTGAAAAAAGGCTTCCTGAATGCGCGGATCGATGGGGTGGTAACCGAACTGAAAGCCGCCATGCGGCTCGACCGGTACAAAAATCACTTCATTGAAATTGTAATCGACCGTTTGCTGGTTGACGAAGCCAGTGATAAACGCCTGCACGATTCGCTGCAGATTGCAATGAAAAATGGTCATGGCATCTGCATGATCCTTGATCACGATACACAGGAAGCCAAGTATTACAGCCGGCAGCTGATGTGCCCGACAACCGGAATTTCATACAACGAACCTGCTCCTCATAATTTTTCGTTTAACTCGCCGCAAGGTGCTTGCCCAAAATGCAATGGTTTGGGAATGATCAGTGAAATTGATCTCGAGAAAATCGTTCCGGATAATGCAAAAAATATACTTAACGGTGGAATAGCTGCACTGGGTGCACATAAAAATACGCTGGTTTTCTGGCAGATTGAAGCTTTGGGCGAAATGTTTGGTTTTACCCTGAAAACACCCATCAAGGATATTCCTGAAGATGGACTGAATGCGATTCTCTTCGGAACCAGTGAGCGGATTCATTTAAAGAATTCACCGCTCGGAACTTCCATGAATTACATGATGACCTACGAAGGCGTGATCAAATACATTGATGCGCAGAAAGATGATAATCCTTCACAGAAAGCACAGAAATGGGCCAATCAGTTTGTCCGTGAAACGCCCTGTCCGGAGTGCAACGGACAGCGGCTCAAAAAGGAATCGCTCTTTTTCAGGATCGATGGAAAGAACATTTCGGAACTCGCCCGTCTTGATATTTCAGAGCTCAGTCAGTGGTTGGTTAATCTGGAAGACCGGCTGACCGATCGCCAGAAAAAAATAGCCGTTGAGGTGATCAAGGAAATCCGTGACCGGATTCGTTTTCTGGAAGATGTCGGTCTCAATTATCTTTCACTCGACCGGACTTCCAGAACCTTATCAGGCGGTGAATCACAGCGTATCCGGTTAGCTACCCAAATCGGATCACAACTCGTAAATGTGCTCTATATTCTCGATGAACCGAGCATTGGCCTTCATCACCGCGACAACCTCCGGCTCATCCATTCATTAGAACAGCTGCGCGATACGGGCAACTCCGTTATCGTAGTTGAGCACGATAAAGATATGATGATGAATGCCGATTATCTGATTGACATGGGACCTTTTGCAGGCCGTCATGGCGGACAGGTGGTTGCTGCAGGTACTCCTCAGCAAGTTCTCCGCGCCGGAACATTGACTTCCAAATACCTGTTGGGCGAAGCTAAAATCGAAATTCCGAAGAAACGGCGCAAAGGAAACGGTCACGTACTTTCATTGAATGGCTGTACAGGCAATAACCTGAAGAATATTTCAGTTGATTTGCCACTGGGTCAGTTGATTTGTGTCACCGGTGTTTCAGGAAGCGGCAAGTCAACCCTGATAAACGCCACTTTGCAACCTATTTTAAGTCAGCATTTTTATGGATCGGTAAAAGATCCGCTTCCGTATTCCGGAATAGTAGGACTAAATCACATCGATAAAATTGTTCAGGTCGATCAGTCGCCGATTGGACGCACCCCACGCAGTAATCCGGTTACCTACACCGGTGTTTTCTCTGATGTCCGGAATTTATTTGCGCAGCTGCCCGAAGCCAAAATCAGGGCTTATCCGCCGGGCCGGTTTTCGTTCAACGTAAAAGGTGGCCGCTGCGAAGATTGTCAGGGCGGTGGATTGAAGCAAATTGAAATGAATTTTCTGCCTGATGTTTATGTCCATTGCGATACCTGCAACGGTCGCCGGTATAACCGCGAAACGCTGGAAGTTCGCTATAAAGGAAAATCCATCGGCGATGTGTTGGATATGACCATCAACCAGGGAGTCGAATTTTTTGAGCACATTCCGTCCATTGCCCATAAACTGAAAACTATTCAGGATGTGGGTTTGGGTTACATTACACTTGGACAATCGTCCACAACTCTTTCCGGAGGCGAATCGCAGCGGGTAAAACTGGCTACCGAACTGGCTAAAAAAGATACCGGGAAAACCATGTACATTCTTGATGAGCCAACGACAGGTCTTCATTTCGAAGATATCCGGGTTTTGCTTGAAGTCCTGAATAAACTGGTGGATCGTGGAAATACGGTTATCGTCATCGAACACAATATGGATGTGATCAAAGTGGCAGATCATATTATTGATATCGGACCTGAGGGCGGTAAAGACGGTGGGAGAGTGGTTTGTTTGGGTACGCCGGAAGAGGTTATCCGAAATGAGGAATCGTTTACTGCAAAATACCTGAAAACGGAACTTGAAAATTTATAACTATGAACACAATCGACATTTACTGCGTCAATACCGGCACTAAAAAATCGTATCCGCTTGGAATAACTTTATCTGAAATAAAGGACGATTTTCAGGTTAAACTCGATAATCCCATCATTGGGGCAATGGTCAACCACAAGGTCAAGGAACTTTCCTTTGTATTTGTCAAGAACAAAAAAGTGGAGTTCATCGACTATTCGCATCCTGATGGACTGCGTCTGTACGTCCGCTCGTTATTTTTTATTCTGTATGCTTCAGTTCGTCAGTTGTTTCCTGATGTCAAACTAAAGATGATGCATGGTATTTCGCGAGGGTACTATTGCGAGCTTTCAGGACTAAACCGACCAATTACCGAGTCAGATATATTTGCCATTAAAAGTGAAATGCGGCAGTTGGTTGATCGGGATATTCCTTTTGAAAAAATAGGACTGCCTACTGATGAAGTTGTTGAAATTTGCAGAAAGCAGAATCTTCCTTATAAAGCAATGCTTCTCGAACAGCAGGGTACTTTGTTTTCATACCTGTATTTCATGGATGGTCTGGCCAATTATTTCTATGGGTATTTGGTTCCATCCACTGGCTATTTAAAGGTTTTTGATCTGGTTTCCTATTATGAAGGTTTGTTGTTAAGAATTCCAAACCCTGCCAAATTCAGCGAGGTTCAGCCTTATTCAAAGCTTGATAAGCTTTTTGGCATATTTCAGGAACACAAGGATTGGGCTGAATTGATGGATGTTCCAAATGTAGCCCAATTAAACGAAAATACCCTGAATGGCGAAAGTGGCGATATCATCAAAATTTCGGAAGCATTGCATGAGAAGAAGATCGCAGAGATTGCCAACCTGATACGCGACCGGAAAGATAAAGTAAAGATCGTTCTGATTGCCGGACCTTCTGCTTCAGGAAAAACCACGTTTTGTAAGCGCCTGATGGTACAGTTGGCCGTGAACGGTTTAAAACCCACCATGATTTCGCTCGACGATTATTTCGTGGACCGCGAAAAAACGCCCAAAGATAGAAATGGCGAATTCGACTTCGAAGCTATTGAAGCCATTGATGTTGAATTTTTTAATCAACAACTGATTCAGCTTTTTAATGGTGAAACAGTTGAATTGCCAAAGTTCAATTTCACCGTTGGAAAGAAGTTCCCTTCTGGTAAAAAGTTGAAATTGGAACAGGGAAGTATCCTGATTGTTGAAGGTATCCATGGTATGAATCCTGAATTGGTTCCTCATATCGAGCCAGCCAATACCTTTAAGATATTCCTTTCAGCACTTACCCAGATTTCGATTGACGATCAAAACCATATTTCAACCACCGATAACCGGCTGATTCGTCGGATGATCCGCGACAGTAAATACCGAAATTATTCGGCTCAGGAAACCATTCGTCGCTGGTCGAGTGTTCGGGCCGGCGAAGACAAGAATATTTTCCCATACCAGGAAAATGCCGATGTAATGTTTAATTCAGCCCTGATTTATGAATTGGCTGTTCTGAAGAAGTATGCCGAACCGCTTTTAAAGTCAGTGCCTGAAAGCCAGGCAGAATTCAGTGAAAGTATCCGGTTGCTGAAATTCTTATCCTATTTTAAAGCCATAGATGATCAGGAGATTCCGCCAACCTCCGTCATCCGTGAGTTTCTGGGCGGAAGCAGTTTTTCGTATTAGCATCAAGATCTCATTTGTACTTATTTTTCGGGCAAAATGCTTTGTTGAGCGTAGTTTGAATTCCGAATTTCAGAATTCAAGTGTCACAATTATTTTATTATTCGGCCTCATCATTAAACAAATCAGACAGATTTTCTGTTTTGGAAACAATAATTTGATATAAAGTTAACTACAACTATTTGGAATCAATCTAAATAGCTTTTAGGTTTGCGGAGTCAATTTATTCGTGTTGAAATCAACTTATAAGAAAAAGTATAAAATCCGAAATTGACGAAACAGGATGCTGAGATTAATTAACAACCCGAATTTATGCCTTTAGAAAATCCATTTTACCAATGGTATGTGATCTATACCCGAGCAAATTCAGAAAAAAAACTATTCAATAATTTGACACAAAAGGGTATCGAATGTTACTTGCCAACCAGAAAGATACAGAATAGCAGGATCGACAGTACGAAGTGGAGCGAAGAACCATTGTTTCGCTGTCATCTTTTTGTAAGGGTAAGTTACCTCGAATTTTTTAATGCATTGAATACTCCGGGAGTAATCTGTTTTATCAGCACAGCAGGAAAGGCGCAAGCTATTCCTGAAATTCAAATTATAAATATCAAAACCTTCCTGGCTCAAAATGACTATGAAATTTCAATAACCTATAAGCCGATTGCAAAAGGAAAATCGATAGAGATTTCAAATGGTGTTCTTGCCGGAATAAAAGGTGAAATCATTACTATGAACGAGAAGATGATATTAATTACTCGGCTCGATTCTTTGAAGTGTTCTTTATATACAAACCTTTCAGACGAAGAAGTCTCGGTTCTTCAAGAGCAAGCTTCCAACAAAGAATTTAGTTATGTAAGAACATATTCCCTGGAAAGCAATTGAATATTTGCATTCAGGTCCATCATAATATGCTATAAATAAGAACGATTTTCTTTAAATCCAACATCTAACCATACCCGCAGGAACCGTTTCTTATCTGGTTGTTTGAAAGTCAATTCTATTAGCCAATCACCCAAGTTGGTTAGAAAATCTGGATATTCTTATGAATTTCAGTAAAGCTAAACTCAATTGTTATTAGTAAAAAATTATAAATCAGACATTTAATTTATCCGATTTATATCTGCTATTTATTTTTGTAAATAAAATCGTTCTTATTTGGAAACAATTTAAATAGATGTTATGTTTGTGTAGAAGATAAAAGAGTCTTCAATCCTAAATATTACATTATGTCTTTCGAATTACAAAAGCTTTCCTACGCATTCGATGCACTTGAACCATACATCGATGCTCAAACGATGGAAATCCATCACGATAAACACCATGCAGCATACACTAATAATCTGAATGCTGCAATTCAAGGTACTGCTGTCGCAGGGCAAACAATCGAACAAATTTTGGCTAATATATCCTCGCAGGCTGTTGCAATCCGCAATAATGGCGGAGGCTTTTACAATCACAATTTATACTGGGAAGTCATGCAGCCGGGTGGTGCAATTCAACCTGAAGGTGATTTGCTGAAAGTGATTGACGCTTCGTTTGGCTCGTATCAAAATTTTAAAGAAGCATTTACAAAAGCAGCCCTCACCCGGTTTGGGTCTGGGTGGGCATGGCTGGTAAAGCAAGGTGAAGGTTTGGTGATTTCGTCCACTCCTAATCAGGATAACCCGTTAATGGATCTGGCTGAAGTAAAAGGAACTCCTGTACTTGGGATGGATGTGTGGGAACACGCATACTATCTGAAGTATCAAAACAGGCGACCCGATTATGTCGAAGCCTTTTTCAAGGTTATTAATTGGGACGAAGTCTCCAGACGGTTTAAAGGTTAGTTGATTTTTGGTTTTTTTCCGCCCGGTACAGAGGTACCGGGCGGTTTTATTTTTAAGCCTCCCCCAACCCCTCCAATAGAGGGGCTTTAAAATTCCTGCCAATGATAAAGATAAATATTAAGATCTTGGGAGAAAATGTAGAGAGTCTCTTCTTAAATACAAATTTTCTTTCATCATCCTGAACTTGTACTCAAGTTAATATTTTGTGAATCTGATTGATAAGAAAGGAAATAAATCAATTCAAAAACTTGTTACAAAAAAAACACCCAACCTTTTGGCCGAAACCAAATTATTGTCTGGCTTGTTACCAATGAACTTTTTAGAGTTAGCAGCTGCTATTTCCAGCCACCACCTAATGATTTGTAGATAGAAACCACCGAACTGCATTGATCTTTTATGGTTTCAACCAATTCCAATTTTGATTGCAGAACATTTCCCTGAATGGTTAATACCTCCAGATAATTTGCCCTTCCGGTTTTGAAAAGCAAAGCTGATGAACCAACTGCCTGATTCAAGGTATTTACTTCCTGCTTTTTAAAATCCAGTGCTTTTTCAACACTCTTCAGATTGACCATTTCGTTATAGACTTCGACATAGCTGGCTAAAATGCTTTTCTGATAATTATACATAGCCTCAATCTGTGCCGCATTTGCAGTTTTATATTGTGCCTTTAAAGCACTTCGGTTTATGACTGGTGCAACAAGACTGCCCAAAACACTGAATGCAAACGATTCGGGCGAAAAAAGCAATGAGGTTTTAAAAGCCTCCATGGAGACTCCTCCTGAAATGTTTAGGCTTGGATAAAATGATGCCTTGGCGACTTTCAAATTGGCTTTTGAGGCCTCCAAATCATATTCAGCCTGTTTGACATCTGGTCTGTTATGCAATAAATCGGTAGGTATTCCTACCTTGATCTGGTTTGGAATAAGGTGTTCAAAAGCTGATTTATTGCGTGCAATTGGTTGTGGATATCTTCCCAGAATAAAATTAAATCTGCTTTCTGCTTCCGAAATTTTCTGCTGAACATCGATTCCCATTTTCTTGGAACTGAGAACCTGTGCTTCGAACTGTTGGACGGCCAATTCATTTACTACGCCTGCCTGCTTTTGAATGCTTACCAGATTTAAAGCACTATCCTGAAGCTGAATTGCATGTTTGATGATATCCAGTTCATTGTCGAGAGCTAAAAGGTCGTAATAGTCGGTGGCAATTTCTGAAACAAGGTTGGTGACGGTCCATTTTCGGCCTTCAATGCTCGATAAATACTGAGCAACCGCAGCTTTTTTTGTGTTTTTCAGTTTGCTCCAGAAATCCACTTCCCAGGAACTTTGAAGTCCAAATGTAAAATTATTCAAGTTACTTGGAACTGTTTGATCCTGATAAATGTTAGCGCCCCTGTTCCCTGCAGCATTCATGGTATAAAACCCGTATTTTTGCTGATCGGCTCCACCAAAAGCAGAAACGGAAGGAAAAGCAAGCCCTTTGGCGTAACTGACATTTGCCTGAGCCATTGCAATTCTTTGCATGGCTATAAGCAGGTCGAGGTTGTTATTCAAAGCGGTATCAATGAGTCCAATTAAAACCGGGTCTGTAAAATAATTTTTCCAGTTTATGGTGGCTACTGTTGCAGTATCAGTTGAACCCGAAAACTTTTCAGGTAAGGTTGCCATTTTGTTTTTGCTGATTTCGGTTGTTCCAACACAGGCCGAAAAAAGTAAACCAATCAATGCAAAACCTAAATAGGTATTTTTTAAGGATGTCTTCATAGTATCAAATTTCTTCAGTAAGTGCATCAACATGTTTCAATTTCCTGTTTGCAATTTTATCCGAAATAGTGGCAAAGATCACGTATAAACCAGGAATTACAATTACTCCGAAAATTGTACCAAACAACATACCGCCAGCTGCTGCTGCACCAATGGTACGGTTACTTACAGCTCCTGCACCGGTAGCAATCAGCAATGGAATCAAACCAGCAATAAATGCAAACGATGTCATCAAAATTGGCCTTAATCTTATTTTTGCTCCTTCGATGGCGGCTTCAATTGCGCTTTTGCCTTGTCTGCGTTTCATGGTTGCAAACTCAACAATCAGGATGGCATTTTTTCCAAGCAGACCGATAAGCATAATCAAAGCGATTTGTGCATAGATGTTGTTTTCAAGCCCCATAGCGAACAGAAATGCGAATGCCCCAAAAAGTCCTGTAGGCAATGAGAGGATTACCGGCATTGGCAGTAAAAAACTTTCGTATTGAGCAGATAATAAGAGATATACAAAAAATAACGATATTATAAAGATATAGATTGGTTCATTACCAATATTTACCTGATCACGTGATATTCCTGCAAAATCATAATCGTAACCTTTGGGCAATTTTTCCTTCGCTACTTCCTGAATTGCAGTGATTGCGCTACCGCTGCTATATCCGGGTGCGGCATCGCCACTTACTTCAGCCGAATTGTACATGTTAAACCGTGTCAGGTCATCCACACCATATTGACGTTCTATTTTCATAAACGATGAGTATGGAACCATCACGTTTTTATCGTTTTTAATGTAAAGTTTAAAAAGGTCTTCAGGTTTTTCCCTGTATTCGGGTAATGCCTGAACCATCACTTTGTACATTTGTCCGAATTTAATGAAGTTGGATGCATACTCGCTTCCAAGTAAAGTATTTAAATTTCCCATTGCATTATCAATGGTTACACCGCGCTGAGCAGCCTTGTCCATATCAACATGGATCATATATTCGGGATAACTGGCATCATAGATGGTGAAAGCACCTCCGATTTCAGGCCTGGAATTCAAATCTTTGAGGAACTGATTAACAACTTTTTCAAAGCGGTGAGGATCGCCATCACTGGTCTGGTCAAGTAATCGCAATTCGAAACCACTGGCATTTCCATAACCCGGAATGGCAGGCGGAGGGAAAAATTCCAATTTGGCATCTTTAATATCTTTGCATTTTGCCTGAAGTTGATCCATTACATCATCCACACTTTCTTTCCGTTCATCCCATTTTTTCAGATTGACCAGACAAGTTCCATACGATGCACCGGTTCCTTCAGACAACACATTGCTTCCGGCAGCATTTGAAATGGATGAAATCGACTCAATACCTTTTGCAGCATTGCTAATTTCTTCCATGACGTCTTTGGTCCTTTCAAGAGTTGAACCAGCAGGTGTGGTAACACTTACATAAAACGAACCCTGATCTTCCTGCGGAATAAAACCTGAAGGTAAAAATTTACCTAACAGCCCTGTACCGAGACAAAAAGCCAAAAGAATTCCAAAAGTTACAGCTCGTCGGTTAATGATCAGTCCCAATAATTTTTGGTATCGTTGCGATTGGTTTTCATACCAAACATTGAATTTATGAAAGAATTTATTAATGACCGTTGCTTTCTTTGTCCGGCCATATTCATTTTTAAGAATGATAGCGCAGAGTGCCGGTGTCAGGGTCAAAGCCGTTATTCCTGAAAGAACAATTGCGATTGCCATCGTTACCGAAAATTGCCGGTAGAAAATTCCGGTAGGCCCTGATAAAAATGATACAGGAACAAATACAGCCGCCATAACCAGCGTAATTGCAATGATCGCACCGCTGATCTCCTGCATCGCTTTTTCGGTAGCCTTTTTAGCACTGATATGAGATCCTTCCATCTTGGCATGAACTGCTTCAACCACTACAATCGCATTATCGACTACAATACCTATGGCCAGCACCAAAGCGAAAAGCGTTATCAGGTTTAAGCTGAAGCCAAAGAGTTGAATGAAGAAAAAGGTTCCTATCAGGGAAACCGGAACTGCAAGTGCAGGAATCAAAGTTGATCTAAAGTCCTGAAGGAAAACGTAAACTACGAGTGAAACCAGCAGAAATGCGATTAAGATTGTTTTGAGGACCTCATGAATGGAAGCATCCAGGAAGCGGGAAACATCGTAACTGAATTCATAGTCCATACCCGACAGAAATTTTGTTTCCTTAATTTCGGCCATCCTCTTTTTTATCAGTTGTATGACTTCGCTGGCATTTGAACCGGGAAGCTGTTTTATTACTATTGCAGCTGAAGGGCGTCCGTTAATCCGGGTTTCAACGTCAAAAAAGGACGTTCCGAATTCGACATTGGCAATATCTTTAATTCTCAATATCTGACCATCTTCGAGTGCCTTTACCGGAATATTTTCATATTCTTCAATGGTATTGAATTTCCCTGTATATTTCAAAACGTATCCAAGGGTTCCGACTCTTTTATCCGACCCTTCTCCTAATTTGCCGGGTGCAGCCTCCACATTGTTTGCGTCGAGAGTCTTCAGAATATCGTCGGGAGAGAGGTTGTAGTTCAGCATCTTATCTGGCTTTAACCAAATGCGCATGGCATATTCCCTGGCTCCAAGAATATCAGCAAAACCAACTCCTTTAATACGTTTTATTTCAGAAAGGACGTTGATGTCAGCAAAATTGTACAGGAATTTATTGTCAAAAGAAGGATCTTTTCCATAGATATTTAAATGCAATAACATGGAATTTTCCAACTTGGTAATCTTCACCCCATTTTTAAGTACCTCTGCCGGTAAACGGCTGGTAACAGCTGCAACCCTGTTCTGTACATTAACAGCAGCTACTTCCGGATCGGTACCAACTTCAAAAATAACGTCCGAAACGCCGATGCCATCATTTCCGGCGTCGGAAGTAATGTATTTCATGCCAGGCACACCATTGATGGCCTTTTCGATTGGCATAATTGCAGCTTTGGCAACAGTTTCGGCATTTGCACCGGGATATTCAACAGTAACTTCAACCATCGGAGGGGCAATACTCGGGAACAAGGTGATTGGCAGGCGAACAAGGGCCAGAATTCCCAGAAAAATGATGATTAAAGATATTACGATGGAAAGAACAGGCCTGTGTATGAACTTTGATGTCATAACTTTTTTAGTTTAAATCATTTTGAATTTTCACCGATTTCTTCTTTTTGTTCAATAATCTTAGTCAGGTCTATAACTTTCGTATTTATCTTATCACCATCTTTAATCAATTGAAGTCCTTCATAAACAAACTGTTCCTTCTGGTTAAGATCAGCCGGATTTAGAATGTAGTGATTTGTTAATCTAATTTTGGGAGTAATCGAGCGAAGTTTAACTCTATTGTCTTTATCAACGATGTACATGTATGTTTTGTCCTGAACGTCGAAAGTGGACTTTTGCGGAACAATAATGGCATTTTTTATCGTTTTTTCAATCCGGATTTTGCCACTTGCACCATGTTTCAGAAGCAAGTCCGGATTCGGGAACTTGGCCCGGAATGCGATATTCCCGGTACTTTTTTCTATTTCGCCTTCCACTGTTTCAATAACACCTTTAAGCGGGTACATTTCATTGTCAGCCAATACCAAAGCTACTTCTTTTTGATTATGAAGTTCATTATCTTTTACATAACCCAGATATTCTTCTTCCGAAACATGAAAATAAGCATAGACATCATTGATATTCGAAATGGTTGTAAGTAACATTCCTTCATCGATCAAACTTCCAATTTTGTTTGGAATACGGTTAATCACACCATCAAAAGGGGCTTTAACAAGGGTATATGAAAGATCGAGTTTGGCTCCTGATTCCGTGGCTGTGGCTTCTTCCACTTTGGCGAGTGAAGCATCGAGTTTTGCCTGTGCCAGTTCCAGCTCGGTTTTAGAAACCACATTTTTATCAACCAGAATTTTTACATTCTGAAGTTCCAATTCCGAAGTTTTTACATCAGCAATAGCACTTTTCAGCTCTGCACTTGCTTTCGCAAGGGCTTCTTTGTATTCCTGATTGCTTAGAATAAAAAGGACCTGTCCTTGCTTAACAAATTTGCCTTCGTCAACATTGATTTTGTCCAGGTAACCCTTAACTCTTGAACGCAATTCCACGTTCTGCACGGCCTGGATATCGGCAACATAGTCTTCGGTAACAGTAGTATCAGCAACAATAGGACTGGTAACCTGGAAATCTCCAATAGGTGGACTCTTTTTGTTTTTCAAATTGCACGATGAGAAACTAATAAATGCGGCTGAACCCATTATTAAAAGGAGTGATTTCCTTAAATTTTTTGATTTTAAGAACCGGGTAATCATTTTGATTAATTTTTATTTTATGGACAAAATTAAGTCATATGATCTTAAAAAGAACTTAAAAAAGATAAAATTTAGCTTAAAGGAAGAAACATGGTGAACTTATTGGTATTTGAACCTTCAACAGTATACACAATACCACCATGGTGAAGTGATAGAATTTTATGTACCAGGACCAATCCTAAACCAAAACCTTTTTTGCCTTTACTGTTTTCACCTCTGAAAAAATGCTGAAAAAGGTATTGTTGCTCGTCAACATTTATGGTTGCCCCGGTATTGGAATATTCTATATTGAGCCTGGCAGATTCAACTGAAATATTAATTTTTGCACTTCCATCAAAACTATACTGTGAACAATTCACCATGAGGTTCAATAAAGCAGCCTTCAGCAATCTTGGATTTGCCATAATGGTTAGCATGGATTCATCTTCAATGGTCTGGTCGTATTCAATCGAACAGTGAAAGTCAGGATAAATTGCGCTCAATTCATCTGAGATATCATAAAGTAATTCATCGACCCTTACTTTTGATTGTTGGATTTCCTTGCCCGACTCAACTTTTGCTATCTCGAGCAAGGAATTAATGATGTCGCTCAGACTTTTTGTTCCTTCTTTCTGAGCAACAAGCAATTCCTTTATAACATTGATATCAGTCTCTTTTTCAATTTTTTCGAAGTTTGAGACCAATACGGCAATCGGGGTCTTTAGTTCATGTGAAATGTGGTGAGCGGCATGTTTTTGAAATAAATAAGCCTTGTTCATTTTTACCATTAATTCGTTAAATCGTTCAACGAGCAAGGCTATTTCATCTTTCGAGTTGGTGGTAAAGATCGGATTGTCATTAGTTTCGAAATGGTAGTTTTTAATTTGCCGGGTCACATGAAGAATAGATTTTGTAAGTTTTTCGGACAAATAATACAACAAAATAATGAGCGTCAGCGAAATGGCAAAGTAACTGATCACCAATACATTTTTGATGTATTTTAAAGTTGAATAACCCGCAGTATCATAAGCCTTACTGATTCCATAAAATGCTTTTCCTTCATGCTCGAGGTAAATCCCAACCACGTCGTACATACTATCTTTCTCCGATATCATTATATTCCCGGGAGTAAGCCGATTCAGAAAACTGTTAAACGAAAGAATCGGAGTATCATCAATGCTGGAATAAATCAGTTTTTTTTCCTTATCAAAAATCAATAGTTTTTCATCATATAAGCTATTGATTGTTAGCTGATCCATTGATTTGATTAAGTTCTGGTCAATAATTTTGATATCGGTAAGAAGCTCCAGTGTAGTTTCAATTTTCAACGCTTGCTTTTGCTGAAAAGCATCTTCGCGATATTGATAAAATAAGGTATAAATCAGGATATAGACCATCGTAATCAATGCGATTGTGATGATTGAACAGTAAAGTAATATTTTGGCCCTGATACTCATTTGTCTTCAAAATAATAGCCAAACCCGATTTTTGTTTTTATCGAATCCTTGCCGAATGGTTTATCAACTTTTTTTCGTAAGAAATTGATATACACTTCAATTGTATTGGTGTTTGCATCAAATGAACTTCCCCAGATTTCCTTGATTAAATCACGTTTCAGTACCAATTCGCCTTTCGCCTGAACTAAATGAAATAAAATTTGATATTCCCTTGCAGTTAATGTCAGTTCAACTCCTTGTCGGGTAACTTTTGAGGTTTTTGTTTGTATAGTCAAGTCACCATTAACAAGGGTTTCTGTATTTTCAAACTGGCTGTTATCCGTATTCTTTCTCTTGATGAGTGACTGAACCCGCATGATGAGTTCTTTCATATAGAAAGGTTTTGTCAGATAATCATCCGTTCCACTGCTATACCCCTGGACTTTATCTTCCAGTTCATCAAAGGCGGTTAGCATGAGAATCGGAGTAATAGCATTGTATTTCCGGAAATCTGAGCATATATCATATCCATTTTTACCCGGAAGATTGATGTCAAGAATAATACAATCGTACTCGTTTTTTTTGAGGTACTTTTCGGCAATGAAGCCGTCAAATGCGACATCAGCCTCCATTTGCTCTTCAATAAAAGCGTCTTTGATGTTTCTGTTTAAATCTGGATCATCTTCTATGATTAATACCTTTCTCATAAAATCCGGTAGTTTTATCGCGTAAATAGCGGCCTCGAATTTACACAACTAATTTCTAAAAAAACGAATGAGAGAACCCACTGCCACAAACATTATTTTAATCTAAAGCTTGGAGTAGATAAGCAGGTCGTAAACGACATGATATGCCTATTGTTATTCAGAATTAATCTAAATTACTTCTGAATTGCAGATATTACAAACCTTTTGAATCCTGATTCTGTTATCTTGGTGAAAACTAAAAATCATTGTTTAACCAAAAAAATAATCCAAATGAGTTTTACATTACCCGCATTACCCTATGCAATTGATGCCCTTGAACCATTCATCAGTGCCCGTACACTGGAGTTTCATCATGGCAAACACCATCAGGCCTATGTCACCAATCTGAATAACCTGATTGTTGGAACTGAATTCGAAAATGCAACCATGGAAATCATCATCAAAAAAGCTGAAGGTGGAATTTTCAACAATGGCGCACAGGTTTCTAACCACACTTTTTACTTCGAGCAATTCTCTGCAACTCCTGTGACTGAACCTTCCGGAGCATTGAAAGCTGCAATTGACAGCACTTTTGGCTCACTCGAAGCATTTAAAGAAGCATTCAACAAAGCTGCAGTAACTCAATTCGGATCAGGTTGGGCCTGGTTGGTTAAAGATGCCGCCGGAAAACTGAGCATCGTTCAAACCAGCAATGCTGGCTGTCCTGTCCGCGATGGTTTGACTCCGTTGTTAACCTGCGATGTTTGGGAACATGCCTATTACCTCGACAAACAGAATCTCCGTCCGGCTTATGTTGCAGATTTCTGGAAAGTTGCCGATTGGAACGTTGTTGAAGGAAGATATTAATAGTGATTAACGATTAACGATTTAAGATTAGCGAAGTAAAAAATCACCAATCTTTGATCGTTAATCTATAATCGTTAATTTTATATTTTAAAAACTTTTAAACTTAAAAATATGAGCGTTGAAAAAGTATTGGCAGTAATGTCTGCTTCGGATAAACCTTTAACCGCCGGTAAAATTGCAGAATTGGCAGGTATAGATAAAAAAGTAGTTGAAAAAGCTATGAACGAATTGAAGAAAGCTGACAAGATTGTTTCTCCGGTCCGCTGTGCCTGGGAAATAAAAAGATAGTTCTAACAGAAAATTTAAAAAGCCGCTCTTCTTTTGAAGTAGCGGCTTTTTGTAGTTTATAAAGTCAAGTTTGGTATTATTTCTTCCAGAGTTTTTCCAATTCCTCCAGGGTTTTCCCTTTGGTTTCAGGAACCATTTTCCAAACGAAGATGAAAGATAGAATACTCATCACTCCGTAAAAACTATAAGTCATCCCACCACTCATTTCCATCATGGCCGGATAGGTCGATGAAATAAAGTAGTTGGCAGCCCATTGTGCAGCCACTGCAATGGCAATGGCGCGTCCACGGATCTTATTGGGGAATATTTCAGAAATAAGAACCCAGCAAATAGGACCCAATGACATCATAAATGAAGCGGTGTAAATGATAATAAATACCAGTGTACTGATACCAATTACTTTCATGAAGGCCAATCCGCCGATGGCAAACATGCCAACAGCCATACCGATTGAACCGATCATGAGCAGAATCTTACGACCGTATTTGTCAACAGTTAGAATGGCAATGACCGTAAAAATTACGTTCACCAAACCCATAACCACCGTTTGAAGCATCGAAGAATCTTTTGCCGCGCCCATGCTTTCGAAAATGCTGGGAGCATAATACAAAGCCACGTTAATTCCAACAAATTGCTGGAATACACTTAAAAGAATACCGATGATAATAACAACTTTGCCATAGGCAAACAGGTTTTCAGAAGCGGCATCCACCGAAGTCTTTATCTCCTTCAAAATAATTTTAGCCTGTTGTAGTCCATTGATTTTGGTCAGGATTTCCAGCGCTTTCCCATCACGATTGGTCAGGGCAAGGTAACGTGGAGTTTCAGGCACGAAGAACAACAAAACACCGAAGATTCCTGAAGGGATGGATGCGGATAAAAACATCAATCTCCAGCCAGTTTCATTAATCCATTCAATGGTCTGTCCGTGAGCAATAAAATAGTTCACAAAATAGACGACCAGCATCCCGAAAATGATGGCAAACTGGTTGATTGACACCAGACGGCCACGAATGTCAGCTGGTGCAATTTCGCCAATATACATCGGACACACTGCAGATGCTAATCCTACGCCAATTCCGCCAATAATACGGTAGAAATTGAACATATAGAGCAATCCCATAGTAGGCACGCCTTTGTGGAAGAATAAAAATTCAGGGAATCCTGAGCCGATAGCAGCTAAAAAGAAAAGTGCAGCAGCAATCATCAGGGATCTTTTACGACCTAATTTTAAAGATACAATTCCGGAAATCATACCTCCAATGATACATCCGATCAAGGCGCTTGAAATGGTAGCACCATAAGCAAATGAACCAAGGTTAAGACCTTTTATTAAATAGGCCTCTATTGATTTTGCAGCACCGGAGATGACAGCCGTATCGTACCCAAACAGAAGCCCGCCCAAGGTGGCTACCAGGGTAATTCCAACAACGTAAAACGTGTTACGATCCTTCATCGAATTAAATATAACAGTTGATGAGTTGTTCCAGCATTTCCTGTTTGCCGCTGATTTGTTTTGGTTCTCCAACTTCTTTGGCCACGTTGTAAAGATCAACCAGGTTCAATTTTCCGGCTTCGTAGTCTTTGCCTTTTCCTGAATCATAAGATGCATAGCGGTTTGCTTTCAGTTTCAGGTAATCTGAATCTTTCAGCAATTTGTCAGCGATAACCAGTGAACGTGCGAAAACGTCCATTCCTGAAACGTGGGCGATGAAAATATCTTCCAGATCAGTAGAATTACGGCGGGTTTTAGCATCGAAATTGATACCACCGTTTGTGAATCCCCCAGCCTGAATGATTTCAATCATGGCTTCAGTAACTTCATAAATATTGGTTGGGAACTCGTCTGTATCCCATCCGTTCTGGTAGTCACCCTTGTTGGCATCAATCGATCCGAACATTCCGGTATCGCGGGCAACACGCAATTCGTGAGCAAATGAATGACCGGCCAAAGTAGCGTGGTTCACTTCAATATTCAGTTTGAAATCGTTTTCCAAACCATGCGCTTTCAGGAAGCCAACAACTGTCTGCGTATCGAAATCATATTGGTGTTTCATTGGTTCCATTGGTTTTGGCTCAATCAGGAAGGTTCCTTTGAATCCCAAAGCACGTGCATGATCGCGTGCTGCAGCAAGGAATTTGCCCATATGTTCCAATTCGCGTTTGGTGTCGGTGTTATGCAGGCTCATATAACCTTCGCGTCCGCCCCAGAATACGTAGTTGGTTCCGCCCAAAGCGATTGTAGCTTCCATGGCATTTTTAACCTGAACAGCCGCGTTTGCCAATACATTGAAATCAGGATTGGTTGAAGCGCCATTCATGTAGCGTGGATTTGAAAATACATTGGCAGTACCCCAAAGCAGTTTGGCACCGGTGGCTTCCTGACGTTCTTTGGCGAAGTCGATCATGTTAGACAGGCGTGTTTCAATTTCGAAAACGGTTCCGTCACCAACAACATCCGTATCGTGGAAGCAATAGAACGGAGCACCGATTTTGCTGATGAATTCGAAAGCAGCATCCATGCGTTCTTTGGCAGCAGTCATTTTATCGGCAGCGCCAACCCATGGGAAAATCTGTGTGCCCGGGCCGAATGGATCGCCACCGTCGCCACAGAATGTGTGCCAGTATGCCACTGCAAAACGAAGATATTCCTTCATGGATTTGCCTAAAACTACCTGATTGGCATCATAATATTTGAATGCCATCGGATTTTTTGAACCTGGTCCCTCGTATTTGATTTGATCAATACCCGGGAAATACTCTTTGTTTCCTTTAAAAACTGTCATTGAATTAAATTTTGAAGCCCCCTCTAACTCCCCCGAAGGGGGAAGACTAAAAAAGGCAGATTATTAATTTATTGAATTATTTTGAGACATTGCTCTTTACTCCCCTCCTTCGGAGGGGTCAGGGGAGGCTCTTTTTAATAGTTTTTTCCAGTTCTGATAAGCGGCTTCGTATTCAGCTTTCTTGCTCAAATCCGGAGAAATGGTATCCAGTTTTTTTAGACTGGCAAATGCTTCTTTTGCTGAGGCATAATAACCCGAACCAATTCCTGCACCACGGGCAGCACCAACTGATCCGTCGGTGTTGTATAATTCGATGGTTGCTCCGGAAACTCCGGCAAGGGTTTCACGGAAGATTGGACTGAGGAACATATTGGCTTTTCCGGCGCGGATAACTTGCGCTTTAATGCCAATTTCTTCCATGATTTCCATTCCGTATTTGAAAGAGAAAACAATTCCTTCCTGTGCAGCGCGGAAAAGATGAGCTTCGGTGTGGGTGTTGAAACCCAATCCTGAAATTTGTGCGCCGATATTTTTATTCCGAAGAACACGTTCGGCACCGTTTCCAAATGGCAGAATACTCACACCTTCAGAACCAATAGCTACTTCAGAAGCTTTCTGATTCATTTCTTCGTACGAAAACGCTTTGTTCCCGACAGTTTTATTCAGCCAGGAATTCAGAATTCCGGTTCCGTTGATGCAAAGCAAAACGCCCAAACGGTTGGCTTCGGAAGTGTGATTGACGTGTGCAAAAGTGTTCACACGTGAATACTGATCGTATTTTACTTCGCCGCTCACACCATAAACAACTCCTGAAGTTCCGGCGGTAGTGGCAATTTCTCCCGGATTCAATACATTCAGCGAAAGTGCGTTATTCGGCTGGTCACCGGCACGGTAACTGATTTTGGTTCCTTCAGCCAATCCAAGTTCGGCTGCTGCTTTGGCATTTACCACGCCCTGAACCGAGAAAGTCGAAACGATTTCAGGAATAAACGATTTTTCGAATCCGTAGTAATCAAGCAGCATATTAGCTACTGAATTTTCCTTGAAATTCCAGAGAATTCCTTCTGACAAACCACTTGCAGTCGTTTTTATTTCTCCGGAAAGTTTCATGGCAATGTAATCGCCGGGAAGCATGATCTTGTCTATTTTGGAGTACAACTCAGGCTCGTTGTCTTTTACCCATTTCAGTTTCGAGGCAGTGAAATTTCCTGGTGAATTGAGTAAATTCGAGAGGCATTTTTCATCACCGATTTTTGTAAATGCCATGTTGCCGAATTCAGCAGCACGGCTATCGCACCAGATGATGGAAGGACGCAAAACCTGCTGGTTTTTATCGACCACCACCAATCCGTGCATCTGGTATGAAATGCCGATTGAATCAATGCTTTTTGGGTCAACTTTCGACTGTGCCATCACATCGGCCAGTGCCAGTTTCAGGTTTGCCCACCATTGTTCCGGTTCCTGTTCTGCCCATCCTGCCTGAACAGCTGTGATTTTCATTTCCTGTTTCGGATAAAAAGCGGTGGCGACACAATCTCCTGATTGTCCGTCAATAAGCGAAGCTTTTACTGAAGAACTACCTATATCAAATCCTAATAAATACATGTTGAAGAAGTTATAAGTTATAAATTATGAGTTATTAGAAATGGTCATAAATCATTGGTCATTTGAAAAGAGTAAAAAGTAAAACCCTTTTCAAATGACCCATGAATCTTTCCTGTTTAACGCAAACCGTTCTGTTCTGGTATGCCAGACAAAACTAAATCTTACTAAGCCATATTCAAAATATGCCTTGATGTTTTAGAACATTAATCAAATAGATTTTCGAACTGTCAGTTTTGAGGGAATGACCAAATTGGTTTTTTCACCTGTAATTACAAATTCAGCGATCTTTTTACCCATGAGTTCAAAGTCGGTGGAGATCACGGTAATTCCTTCCTTGACATACTTTTTCATCGGCGTTTCGTTGTATGAAATCACCCCGACATCCTGTCCCAAAACAAAGTTTTTCTGGTGACATTGGTCGAGAAATTTAGCCAATGTCCGATCGCTTACCAATAAATATAATTCGTTTTTTTCAAGATCAAATTTTTTAAAATCGTACAATGTTTTGAAAATCATCTGATGATCGGAACAGAATTTTTCAAAATACTGGATCGAGATTTTGGGATGGTAAGTAAAAGAAGGGTAGAGGTAAATGAATTTTTCGTATTTGCGGATTAAGTCGATCCCGCTTTCAAGCGAATCATACAAAGCCTGTCCAAAATCCTGATGAATCGATGAGGTACCTTCCTGGGCATTCACGTTCCAGTCAATCACCAGCAACTTGCTTGCCGGTATCTGGCTGGTGATTTCGGGCACACGTTCATGATCGAAATTCATGATGATGTATTTGGTGTATTTGCCCAGACTTTCCTTGATAATCTTCTCGAAATCATCAATATTGTAATGGTGAAAATGAAGATCGATGGCAATGGTTTCGGGAAGGTCATCTAAAAATGAACCGTACAGGACTTCTTTATAGGCTTTGAAAGTATCCAGAAACAGAAAAACTTTGGTAACCGCTTTAGCCACAAAATATCCACGATTGGGTACCGATTCAATCACGCCACGCGTCTTTAATTCGGCATATGCTTTGAAAACTGTATCGCGCGACAAGCAGCTTTCTTTGCAAATCTGGTTGACCGATGGCAACATATCGCCAACCTGAAGTAAATTGCGACTGATGGCTTCATTAACTGAATCAATTAACTGCTGAAATTTCAGCAAATTGGATTGTGAATTAACTGTGAAATGAAATTTACTCTCCATACGTTGCTCGTTAAAAGTGGTCTGTTCTGGTATGCAAACATACGGAATAGATCGGAAAAGGCAAAAGGGAAAGTGAGATCGTAGATTCAAGTCACAAATGCGACAAATCAATTCAAAGCTGCAAAAAATATCTTAGAGGGCGTTTGAAACTTTAACTTTTCTCTTGGTCTTCGATTTATCTTATTCTGTATTAATTTGATATATTCACTGTCATACA